>NZ_SIHJ01000001.1:1770293-2094520 GCF_007859765.1 Posidoniimonas corsicana | reverse complement strand
AACTCGGCGAGCCGGTCCGGCGAGGACAACCAGTGCTCCCGGGCGGCGTCAATTGCTGTGTGGTCGATCGCGTTCGCTGCGACGCCGATACGGCTGGCAGGCCACCCCTCGTCCAGGTAGCCCTGGGCGGTATCCTGATCGTAAAAGAGCAGGCAGTCCGCCCGACGTGCCAGAAGGTCGCGGCACCATCGCCAGAACGGCCGGTCCGACTTCGACAGCCCGTGCCCCCACAGCACAACGCCGATCCCGCCCCAGTGCGCCCTGAGGATGCTGGGCAGCAGCAACACATAGCGGGGCGTCCAGGTAAGCACGAGCACGTCGCACTCACGCCTGTTGGCCGACCAGAACTGGGCGGGGAAGTAGAGCGCCTTGGAACCCATCAGCCAGCGGACCCTCAGCTTTGCGGGGGTCGCGCGGAAGCCATCGGGATCGACGTTGTTCAGGCCGGGGGTCTCGCCATAGACGACGTGCAGATCGATGCCAGCCCGCGACGCTAGCTCGCGGAAGACCGGGATCCGGTACTTGGCTAGTGCGGGTTGCACGATCGTGGCGCGAACCGTCGAACCCGGGCTGATCGCCTCACTTTTTCGATTCACGCGGCAGGGTCCCTGTCGCTCAAAGGATCGGTGCCGGTCGCCCCGGGTCGCCGATCACGAGGGTCCCTAGTAGGCGCCTTCGGCGAACAGGACGGTGCGAATGGTGCGAAGCATCAGGTAGATATCGAGCCACGGCGACCAGTTACGCACATAGTATTCGTCCAGCTGTACACGTTCATCATAGGTCGTGTTGTTCCGCCCTGATACCTGCCACAACCCGGTGATGCCGGGCTTAACCGAAGTGTACAACCCGAAACAGTCGCCGTACTTCTCAATCTCGCTGGTGACAATAGGCCGAGGGCCCACAAGGCTCATTTCGCCCAGGAGCACGTTCCACAGCTGGGGCAGCTCGTCCAGGCTCAACTTGCGGAAAACCCTTCCGACGACGGTGATGCGGGGGTCCCACTTGAGTTTCTGGTCCTTCTCCCACTCCTCGCGGAGCTCGGGATGCGCTTCGAGGTACTGGTCGAGCTTCGTGTCGGCGTTCTCCACCATCGTGCGGAACTTCCACGCCTTGAACCCGCGGCCATCGAGACCGAGTCGCGAGTGACCGTAGAAGATTGGCCCCCGCGAAGTTAGCTTGACCGCCAACGCGATGGCGACCAGCACCGGCATCAACACCAGCAGCGCTGAGGTCGCCACGACCAGGTCGATCAGCCGCTTGGTAAGCCGCTTACCCGGCAGCATGAGATTCTGCTGGATGTGGATACCGTCGAGGCCATCAACGGGCCGACGCCCACCCCAATGGTCGGGCAGGCCTGAGAGCTCTGAAATCAGCTGCACATGCGGCACGGCTTCCAGGCAGCTGTCGACCTCGTCGGTGATGTCGGACTGGGCTTCCTCGCTCGGGATCACGAGCGCCCAGTACGCCTTGCCATCGACCGCATGGGATCGGACGGACGACCAGTCGCCCAGGAACCACGGCTCGCTGCCGTCCAGCTCCAGGCTCGACGGGTCGGCGATCACGCCGACCGGGCGGAGCCCGACGTGGGGGCTCGTCCGCAGCCATTCGTACACCTCGATCGCACGGGTGTCGTCTCCACAAACCAGGGTGGGAAATCCCCACCACTCGCGGCTCCCCAGCACGCGTCGCGCGACGCTGCGGGCCATTACGAGTGTTGTTGCACAAAGCGCGAACGACAGTGCTAGGAACCACCCCTGCACGTCAAACGTGTCCTGCACAATGAGCACGGCCACCGTCCACACCGCAAACATGCATGCAACCGCGACTATCAGCCGGCGGAACTCTTCGACGGGGCTGAGCTGGATCCCGGGGTACAGGCCGAGTTCGGCGCCAACGATCACAAAGCCCAACGCGATCGGGGGGAACATCGCGGAGAGGTTCATGCCTGCGGCGCCGCCGAGCAGCCATACCAGCTGGCGGCTCACCGTGATCGCGAGCGCTAACGCCATCAGGTCAATCACCACCAGCGGAAGGCTAGTGCGGATTGACTGCCACAAGTACTCCCAGCCGACCTTCCGTACGTTCTGGGGTTCCGTCGGATGGTTGGAGGACTTCACGCCGGCTCGGATGGGGGCAGAGTGGACCTGCGACGGCGGCGCGAGCCGGGTCGCTGACACGGGGACGCTGATTCTAGCCATGTTGATCAGGGTGTCGAACTACGGTCGGTGACTATCTAAGTTGAACCATCGCTGGCAGGCGCACGCTGGGCTAGCGTCCCATGTTGTGCACCGTGCATCAATCAGCCGCGAGTTGCGGCTAGTCCCACTGGTCCGGTTCTCATTCTGGCAGCCAGACGCGTGCTTGCCGCACGTCTCAATTAGGTGAAGAGAAGGGGGCCCGTTCAGGGCATCTGTGCAGTCTATTTCCGCATCGTAGAGGGGTCAACGATCCCAGGCTGAGCAGCCCTTCGAGGACACGATTTGCCAGCACCGGCTAACGGCTGCAACCATCGTCCCACCTGTAGGGCCCACGCGACGCGAAACGTAGCGAACAACGGTCTGTACGCAGCTCGCCACAATTGGTTCGGCTGAGTAGTCTAAAACCTGCTTGGCTTGCAACGGCGCCGAACTCGACCGGTGATCTGCCGCAATCCGAGCCTCAGTTCGCCCCTCAGTGCCTCCTACCGTCATGCGGCCCACCGAATCCGCTAGTCCCCGATCCTTATTGCTTGCCTGGATCCATGGTTCCAGGATAATGGAGAGCAGGAACAGTGTCTCGCCAGCACGCACGCTGGCCCCTCATCGCTGCGACGGAGGCGGAAGCACGCCGCCTGTGGAACGTCCGGCGCGCTCTATCTAACAGCTCCTTGGTGCCTTGCTGACTAATCGCCTCGACTACCGACCTCG
Source organism: Posidoniimonas corsicana (assembly GCF_007859765.1). Classification (NCBI taxonomy): domain Bacteria; kingdom Pseudomonadati; phylum Planctomycetota; class Planctomycetia; order Pirellulales; family Lacipirellulaceae; genus Posidoniimonas; species Posidoniimonas corsicana. The sequence goes on along the minus strand of NZ_SIHJ01000001.1, from coordinate 2,091,614 downwards.
CAGCAGTCGGGGACTCCGGCTCCTGGCCGCAGTAGCCTGCGGCGTACTGCCGTTCGTGTGGACGGCCGATTCGCAAGCCTACAAGACCGAGATTGGCTATCTCCAGCTGATCGACGAGTACGAGGGCACGCTCCCGACCGGGGCGGGGGTGCTGGTCTCGATGGTGGAGGCCAACGCCAGCACCAGTTCAACAACGCACCTCTTCCTGCCAGAGTCGAGCAGCGAGTTCTTGGCGGGGCAGACCATCACAAACGGCAGCAGCGTCTCGAGCCCAGGAGTGTCGGATCACGCCACGAACATGGCGCGCAACTTCTTCGGCTCCACCCGCAGCGTGGCGTTCGGCGTCACCCAGGTCACGGTCTACGAGGCGGATCACTACCTCAACTCGATCCTTAACTTGACTCCGGCCAACGCCGGGCCGCCCGACGTCCCGACGTACAAGGTCCAGAACCACAGCTGGGTGGGCTCGTTCGACTCCAGTTCCAACAACCTTGAGACGCTGCGCCGGCTCGACTACCTCATCGACACCTACGACACCATCGTCCCCGTTGGTCTCAACAACGCCAGTCAGTCGGACTATACCGAGCTGATGGCCCAGAGCTACAACGCTATCGCCGTTGGACGCAGCGACGCCGGCCACATCGGCGGGCCCACCCCGTTCAGCAGCTACGGGCCGGGCCGGTTGAAACCGGACATCGTCTCTTCGCCCACGGCCACCAGCGCGGCGACCGCATCCGTTAGCTCGGTCGCCACGATGCTCTACCAGTCGGCGACCGACACCGCCAACTTTGCCAACGCCGACGCGGACGCGGCCCGCAGCGAGACCATGAAGGCGATCCTCATGGCGGGCGCCACCAAGGAAGAGTTCCCGACGTGGGAAAACGCCTCGCCGACGCAGCCGCTCGACCTGGTCTACGGCGCGGGTGAGCTGAACGTCCGCAACAGCTTCTTCATCCAGCAGGGGGGCCAGTTCGACGGCGCCGCGTCCGCGGGCGGCACGGTGGTGGACGACTACGGCTGGGACTACGGCGAGGTGAACAGCGGTCAGAGCCTGTTCTACGACCTGTCGGTCCCCGACTTCCACTCCGACGGCGTGCTGTCGGTGGTGCTGGCGTGGAACGTGGAGATCACCGACACCAACTCCGGCAGCCAGTTCTCGCCAACCCAGTCGCTAGCCAACCTGGACCTGAAGCTCTGGGACTCGACCGGGGCGCCGCTGGACGCCGTGCTCGCGACCAGCGTCAGCACCAAGGACAACGTGGAGCATGTCTACCTGACAGGCCTGGACGCCGGCGACTACACCATCGAAGTCCTCTCCACATCGGGCGACCGTGACTTCGGGCTGGCCTGGCGGCTGGACTACGAGGCGCCGTACCGCGTCACGGGCGACTACAACGAAGACGGCGTCGTGGACGCCGCCGACTTCACGCTCTGGCGCGACACGGTCGGGTCCACCTCGAACCTTGCCGCCGATGGCGACCTCAACGGCGTCGTCGACCAGGGCGACTACGACCTCTGGCGGACCGCCTACGGATCGCTCCACACTCCGCCCGGGGCAATCTCCGCTACGCTGGCCGCCGTGCCCGAGCCCGCGACGCTGACGATGCCGGCCGGCGCCGCGATGATTCTGGGCCGGCGCCGTCGTCGCTAGCAACGACTAGCGGTAGGTGCGATCGGAGCCCTAGCCGAATCCGCCTTGACGCTCATCCTCCTTCCGCAGAGGATCCCCGCAACCACCGCCCCTCCCCGAGGATCCCGCCATGGACGGCACCCTGCCGCGGCCGACGCTACTGCTCACAATCTGCGCCGCCTACGTGTGGGCGGCTGCCGCGCAAGCGGCCTCCCCCGAGTCCGACGCCTCGGGAATCACCTTCGGCCGCCTGGCCGAGCCCTCTTCGCACCGGATGGACCAGACGACCCGCGTCGGCCTGTCGCTGAAGACCCAGGTCCGCAAGCAGGCGGAAGTCCTTAACAAGCAACAGAGCCAGGTCACACGCAACCGCCGCCGGGTGCTAGAGCCCGCCCTGGTGGAGGACGGCGTCGCCACCGCGGCCTACGTCCGGTACCTGCGGAGCGAGAGTGTGCACGACGGGGGCGAACCCAAGTCCGACCCGATCGCTGGGAAATCGTACTACTGCCGTCGCGTCGGCGACACAATCCGCGTGCAGACCGCAGATGGCAAGACTCCGCCGCCGGAAGAATCGCGGCTGGTGGCCGAAAACATGGAGACCCTCGGCAAGCCCAACCCGCTGGCCGAGTACCTCGCCGGCAAGACGGTCGCGATCGGCGACAAGCTAACCCTTCCAGCGGAAGTGGCTCAGCGGCTGCTGGGGCTCGGCGGAGCGTTGGGCGAGGTCACCAAGTTCGAGATGACCCTCACCAAGGTCGCCACCGTCGAGGACGCCAGCTGTGCGGTCTTCTTGGCTGATATTGAGGCCCAGCGGACCGACTCGTCCCAGATGCGGATGATGGTGGCCGGGCCAATGACCATCCAGGCCGAGACCTGCCGGGCGGTCAGCTCGGAGCTCTCTGGACCGATCGGCATGTCGCACTCGCTCAACGATCCGCGTGGCCGGCTGCAGCTCGACTCGACCGGCCGCGTTGAGGTCCGGGTCAGCTCCCGGCCCGCCGGGCGGGGCGTGGTCGCCCGCTGAGCGCGCCGACTGCTGCTAGTCTTCGCCCAAGCCGCCAGCCGCATCGTCGGACAACTCCTCCCGGGTGGAGGTGACCAGGCCGCCGCGGTAAGGGTCGGTCCCCGGTTTGATGAGGATATCGCCGTACGCGCCCGCCTGGTCGGCCAGCGCGTGGCGGTGGCGGACCAGCTCGAGCACCGCCAAGAACGTCGCGACGAGCGTCGACTTGTGCACCTCCGACGGGAACAGCGATGTGAAGTACACCTCGCTCTCCTCCTCCAGCCGGTTGTAGATGCGGCCCATGTAGACGTGCACCGGTGTCTCGTCGTAGCGGATGTTAGTGGCTTCGGGCGGCGCGAGGTTGTCGCGCATCACCCGGCCAAACGCGCTGACCAGGTCCCACAGCTCGACGGCCTCGAGCGGCTGCTCGGCGGGGTCGGTCCGCCGGTCCGGCACGTCACGGGCCAGGCGGGCGAAGCGTAGCCGCTGCTCGGCGTCGCACGCCTCGAGGAGCGCCGCGGCGTCGCGGTACTGCTTAAACTCTAGCAGACGCTGCACCAGGTCTTCGTGCGGGTCCTCGATCTCCTGCTCCACTTCCTCGTGCTGCGGCAGCACCACGCGGCTCTTCAGCTCGATCAGGTGGGCCGCCAGCTCGATGTACTCACCGATCTCGTCGAGGTCGAGCTGCTCCAGCAGCGCGACGAACTCGAGGAACTGCTGGGTGATCGCGGCCAGCGGCAGCTCGGCAACCTCCAGCTCCTCCTTCCGGACCAGGTACAGCAGCAGGTCGAGCGGACCGTGGTAAGTGTCGAGCTGGATGCGGAGGTCGGTCGCCATGCGGCGGGGCGTTGGTCTGGAGGTTGGTGGCGGCCGCCGACTCTACCACCTGGCTACGTGGACGGGGAGAGGAGAATTCGTCGGCGCCAACAGAACGCGGCCAGGCGGAAGACCGCCTGGCCGCGTATGAACATCGCTGTGCTAGCGTCCGTCTAGAGGGTCTCGCTAGCAGCCTCGTCGGCGACCGGCGCCTCAGGGGCCGCGTCGGCCTCGGGGGCTTCCGGCGCCTCGGGGACGCTGTCTAGCTCGGGCGCGGGCTCATCGGCCGGCGAGGGAACGGTGGCCGACTCAACGACCACCTCGCCACAACCGCAAGGGGCAGCCTCGGCGCACCCGCACGGCGCGGGCTCGCTGCAGCCGCAGGGGGCCGGCTCATCGCAACCGCAAGGGGCCGCGGCTTCACAGCCGCAATCGGCCGGCGCGGGCTCGCAGCAGGTCGGCTCGGGAGAGCAGCACGGCTCCGGGGCGGGCTCGCAGCACGTGGGCTCAGGCTCACAGCAGCTCGGCGCCGGCTTGCAGCACTTCAGCTTGCAGCGGAGCTTGCTGAATAGGCCGGCCTCGGCCGAGTCAACCGACACAAGCGCCAACCCGACAACCATCACGGCGAGCAGGGTAGTACGGAATCGATAGTTCATGGAAACAGTCCTTAGGGGTCTGCTGTCAGAAAGCACCCACCCACGGCTGGCGCAGGAACGGGGTGCGGGAACAACCATCTCGGGCGGTTTCCAACCAGCCGAAATCGACACACGCAAAAGCAAAGAGCATGGCCGCCCGCCTTGGCAACCATGCTCTTCAATATCAACGTCGCTAGCGTCTTGCTGACCGCTTAACTAGCAACCGCACGGGGCGGGAGCCGGAGCGGGGCAGCACGGCTGCGGGCAGCAGCGAGCGGCACGACGGGCGGCGCAACGAGCGCGGATGCGATCGAGCAGGCTCGGACGCTTGCAGCAGGGATCGCACGGGTCGCAGCAAGGAGCGGGCTCGCAGCAGACCGGCTCAGGAGCGCAGCAGGGCTCCGGGGCGGGCTCGCAGCACGGCTCGGGAGCCGGCTCGCAGCAGGTGGGCTCGGCCTCGCAGCAGGGGGCCGGCTCGCAGCAAGGATCGGCCTTGCAGCACTTCTTGAACAGACCAGCCTCAGCGCTCGAGGCGCTCAGGGCGATCATCGCGACAGCCGCCAGCACAACAAACTTCGCAAACTTCATCTGTATTGTCCTCCGAAGGGGCAATAAAGGAAACGCAGCAGGGCGTCAACAAGACTGCCCAAGAACTTGTTCGGTTAGCGTCGACAACGCTGGTCGACGGAGCGTCCGCGGATTGGGGGGATCTTGATCCGGAATGGGCGGGTAGGGCTTAAAAATAAGCAGCAATCAAGGATTCTGCCGATAACACAAAATAGGCTATCTAGCGCGCCTTGGCGGAAGCTTACCACCACGAACCTGGCTGTCAACGGGCCCCTGCCCGCCACAACCGGCCGAAGCCGCACAAACGCCCAGCGCAAACGACAAAACCCCTCGGAAGTCCGAGGGGTTTGCGTGGCTTGGGGGATTTCGCCCTGCCGGGCAGGGTCGGCGCCGGCCTACTGCACCCGGTAGCCGCCCGGATCGGTGGCGGTCCGGGGGACGCCCCCCTGGGCGGGCGGGATCTGCGGCGCGGGGGAGTCCACGTACCGGTCCCCAGCCTGGGGGCGGGGCTGGGCGGGGGTCGCCGGCGCAGTCTGCTCCTCGAAGTTCACAATCTGCGGCTGCTCGTTCTCGCCGCCCTGCCAGGCGACGCCGTACACCAGCCACTCGCCTTCTACCTGCCGCAGGACGCAGAGCAGCTCGGAAACGCCCTCGCCGGCGTTGGCCTGCTGGCTCACGAAGCACTGCACGGCGGCCTCGCCGCTGGCGTCGACCTTAACCTCGCCGATCTTGAGTTTCGCCGCATCGGCGCCCCACTCGAACCGCTGGTCCTGGGCCTGCAGGTTCTGGATCGCCTGCGGGGTGAGCCGCTGCGTAGCGCGGGCGATATCGTTCGCGAACACCGCGTCCATGAACTCGTAGGCGGCCTTGGCGATCGGGCTGTCGGCTTTGGCGCCGCCGCCCGGCGCCGCCGGGGCAGACGCGCCTGACGGTGCGCCAGACGCCTGCGGAGCAGGCGACGAGTCTCCGCCGGAGCAGCCGACGGACAGGATCAAACAGACGGAAGCAACGGAAAAAGTACGGATCGACATGGGCTCGACCTGCGGGCGGCGTGGACGGGGCGGGGTAAGGGACTAACCGCGGCCGAGAGTCTGGCAAACCGCCCGATCTGGGTCAATGTCAGCCGCGGCAGCGTTGTTCTCCCGCGATTGGCATGGTCTTATAGGGGCCCGCGCCGCGGCTTGCGGACGCACAATCCCCTGGAACGATCCCGGCCTCCGGCTCTGATGGACCCGCTGCGCACTGCTATCGCCCTCATCCCGCTTGCTTCCTACCTGCTGCTGCTCGGGCTGGTGAATCTGCGCCGCCGACCGCTGGTGACCACGGGCGCCAACGACCTTGCCACGCTCGGCATGGCCCTGTCCGGGCTGGTGTTCATCGGCCCGATCGAGTTGTTCCGCCCCGAGCCGGCCACCGTCAAACTGGGGGCGTACGTCTGGCTGCTGCTGCTGGGCCTGTACTGGCTCGGGCTGTCGCTGGTGGCGATGGTGGTCAGGCCGCGGCTCGCGATCTACAACGTCACGCTCGAGCAACTACGTCCGGCCGTCGCCGAGGCGGTTGCTCAGGTTGACCCCGACGCCCGCTGGGCCGGGGACAGCCTGGTGCTGCCCCGTCTGCACGTGCAGCTCCACCTGGACTCGTTCCCCCTGATGAGGCACGCGTCGCTAGTGAGCAGCGGCGGCGAGCAGAGCCTGGAAGGCTGGCGACGGCTGAAGCGGGCGCTCTCCCGGTCGCTGCAGGGGCTGACGGTGTCGCCTAATCCCCGCAGCGTGACCCTGCTAACGTTCGCGGTGCTGCTGTTCGCGATTTCCGTCGCGGGGCTGGTAGCCTCGCCCGAGCAGGTCGCTCAGGCGTGGGTGTCGCTGACCGGGTTCTAGCCCCGCCGGCGGTCGTTGGGCGGCGGCGAATCGGCGAGGTCGTCGGCCGGCGCTGGCAGGCGGAACGCAACCCGGAACGCCCGGTGACCGTCCGCTAGCTGCGGACCGTAGATCGCCCGGAGCTCTTGCCGCAGGGCATCGGCGGTGGGGAAGCCGTCGGGCAGCGCGTCGGCGTCGGTCAGGTCCTCCAGGCGAAGCTCCGCGACTTCGGTAATCAGCACCGGGCCGACGCCGGGGATATAGCTGCGTTGTCCCGCCCGCATCCGGCGGTAGGGCCACAGGCGGATGGTCTGGGTCTTCTGGCCGGAGCGGATAGCGTCGAGGAATTTCCGCTTGAAGAGGAGCATTCTGCCCGCGATTCTACGGCAGCGAGATTTCCCAAGCAGCCCAGGTTAAGGGCCACTTGCAGCTTTGCCGATAGGCCATATAATTCAGGGTCCGGTGAGCGAGCGATGGCCCGCCCACTGCAGGACCCGCCCTGGAGCTTAACGCCCGGGGAGGTCAAACGCGGCTGTAGCTCAGTTGGTAGAGCATCACGTTGCCAACGTGATTGTCGTCGGTTCGAATCCGATCAGCCGCTCTTGTGACTCCACGCTTGCGAGCCCCGAAGCTCGGGAGCGGCGTCGAGGTTACAGAGAAGGCCGCCCCACCGGGGCGGTCTAAGACCGGCCGGCCCGCGGACTCAGCTGAGAGGACGCGGGCTATTTATTTTTCAGGTCATATTTTATTCTCACGGCAGGAAAACCCGGCGGACAAGCCGCTGGGCCAACCGCAGCGAGTTTGCTTGACTGAGTTCACTTTGCTGAGTTGACTTCGCTGGGAACGCACGGCCCGCCGCTCGGCGGGCGCTACGTTGTGGCAGCCGCCTGGCGCCGCCTAGCCCTGTCGCACCACACCAGCGCCCACAGGGCGGGCCCGTGACCGCCCCAGGCACACCGAGGAAAGCTGAGATGGCAGAGACCGACGAGACCCGCGACGACGAAGAAACCACCGACGTGGCCGTGCAGGACGGCCCCGCCGCGGAAGACGGCGAGGACCAGCCGCTCGACCTGAAGGTCGACATCGAGAAGCCCAGCGCGTGCGAGCGGCACGTGTCGGTGACCGTCTCGCGGGCGGACATCGACCGCTACCTGGACGACGCCTACAGCACGCTGATGCCGACGGCCGCCGTGCCCGGCTTCCGCGCCGGCCGCGCGCCCCGCAAGCTGGTCGAGCAGCGGTTCAAGTCCGAGGTGGTTGACCAGGTGAAGGGCTCGCTCCTGATGGACAGCCTGACCCAGATCAGCGAGGAGGGCTCGTTCGCCGCGATCAGCGAGCCCGACCTCAACCTCGACGCGGTCGAGCTGCCCGAAGACGGCCCGCTGACCTTCGAGTTCGACATCGAGGTCCGCCCCGACTTCGACATGCCGAAGTGGAAGGGCCTGAAGATCAAGCGGCCCAAGCACGACTTCACCGACGAGGACATCGACAAGAATCTGCAGCAGATGCTGGCCCGCTACGGCCAGCTCGCGCCGCACGACGGCGCCGCCGACGACGGCGACTACATCACCGCCAACATCACCAGCAAGGCCGACGGCAAGGTGGTCGCCGAGGACGAGGAGCTGGTGCTCCGCCTCCGCGACACGCTCAGCTTCAGCGACGCCAAGCTGGAGGGCTTCGCCAAGCTGATGAAGGGCGCCAAGGCCGGCGACAAGAAGTCGACCAAGGTGACCGTCGGCGCCGGGGCCGCCAACGAGGAGCTCCGCGGCAAGGACGTCGAGGTCGAGTTCGAGGTGTTGGAGGTCAAGAAGCTGAAGCTCCCCGAGCTGACCGAGGACTTCCTGCAGGAGCTCGGCCGCTTCGAGTCGGAGGAGGCCCTCCGCGACGCCGTCAAGCAGAACCTCGAGCGGCAGCTCGAGTACGCCCAGCAGCAGAAGGCCCGCGGCCAGATCACCGAGCTGCTCACCGAGTCGGCCAACTGGGAGCTGCCCCCGGGGCTGCTCAAGCGGCAGAGCGCCCGCGAGCTGGAGCGGGCCATCATGGAGCTGCGCCGCAGCGGCTTCAGCGAGTCGGAGATCCGCGCCCGCGAGAACTCGCTGCGTCAGAACAGCGCCGAGTCGACCGCGACGGCCCTCAAGGAGCACTTCATCCTGGAGCGGATCGCCGAGGAAGAGAGCATCGACGTCGAGGACGGCGACTTCGAGAAGGAGATCTTCCTGATGTCGATGCAGTCCGGCGAGTCGCCCCGCCGGGTCCGGGCCCAGCTCGAGAAGCGCGGCCTGATGGACGTGCTGCGGAACCAGATCGTTGAACGCAAGGTGATGGAGGCCGTCCAGGCCGAGGCCAAGTTCACCGACGAGCCGTACGAGCCGACCAAGGACGACACCGAGGCCGTGCCGCTGGCCATCGCCGGCGGCGGCGGCGACATCCCCGAGGCGGTCGAGAAGGCGGAAGAGGAAGCCAAGGCCGACGCCGACCAGTAGCCGGCGCCGCCCGGCGCCCGCTTGCCAACCGCGCGGCGTGGCCGCGCGGCCACGTTACATCAGGACGCCGCCCAGCCGGGGCGGCCGCTCACAGGAGGAGTCAGCATGACCGACCCCCTCGGTTTGTTAACAGGCGCGTCGCAGATCGACGCGCAGTACTCGCCCGCCCGCGCGGCGCGGGACTATCAGCGTCAGCGCCAGATGACCCTCGGCGACCTGCTGCTGGAGAACCGCGTGATCTTCCTGCAGGGCGAGATCTGGGACGGCAACGCCAACGAATTGGTGATGAAGCTGCTGTACCTGCAGAGCGAGAACCGCCGCAAGGACATCCACTTCTACATCAACTCGCCCGGCGGCAGCGTCACCGCCACGATGGCCATCTACGACACCATGCAGGTCGTGACCTGCCCGGTCGCGACCTACTGTGTCGGCCTGGCGGCGTCGGGCGGCAGCGTGCTGCTGGCCGGCGGCGAGAAGGGCAAGCGGTACGCCCTGAAGCACAGCAAGGTCATGATCCACCAGCCGCACGGCGGCGTGGGCGGCCAGATCTCGGACATCGAGATCCAGGCCAATGAGATCATCAAGACCCGCGACGCCCTCGACCAGATCCTCGCCGACCACTGCGGCCGCACCGTCGACGAGCTGGTGAAGGCCCGCGACCGCGACTTCTACCTCAGCGCCCAGGAGGCCAAGGACTTCGGCGTGGTCGACGAGATCATGTCCAAGCCGCCCGGAGCGGAAGAGGGCGAAGACGACTAACACAAAGGGGAAAGGCGGAAGCGAGACGCCGAACGCCTCCCGCCTCTCCAAAACGGTTTCCCCCTTCGGAATCCCCCTTTTGAGCTGCCGGCGGCCGACGCCAGCCAAGCCAGCTTAGAAACCACGGACGACACAATGCCCCTGATCCCCTACGTCATCGACAAGAACGGCCGCGAAGAGCGGGCGATGGACATCTACAGCCGGCTGCTGGTCGACCGGATTGTGATGCTGGGCTCCGCCATCAACGACGACGTGGCGAACAACGTCGTGGCCCAGATGCTGTTCCTGCAGTCCGACGACCCCAAGGCCGACATCCACCTGTACATCAACTCGCCCGGCGGCAGCGTCACGGCCGGCATGGCGATGTACGACACCATGCAGTTCGTCACGTGCGACGTCGCGACCTACTGCCTGGGCCAGTGCGCAAGCATGGGCGCGGTGCTGCTGGCCGCCGGCACGGCCGGCAAGCGGCACGCGCTGCCCAACAGCCGCATCATGATCCACCAGCCGCTGGCCGGCATGCAGGGCACGGCCGAGGACATTATGATCCACGCCGAGGAGTACAAGCGGACCAAGGACAAGCTCAACGGCATCCTGGCCCAGCACACCGGCCGCACGCTGGAGGAGCTGCAGCGCGACACCGACCGCGACAAGTTCATGTCCGCCGACGAGGCCAAGGAGTACCGCCTGGTCGACAAGGTGATCGAGTCGATGCCGAGCTAGACGCGCCGCAGGCGTCCCACGGCCGAGAACTAGAACTCAGAGCCGCGACTGACAGGAAGCGATCAGCACCGCTTCCTGACGGGCGCGGCTCTGTGCTTTCCCCCGCACCGAACCGACCCCTGCGCACGTTGCAGCGAATGGCAGCCGACCCCTTCCCAGCCAGGACGCACCCGCTGGTCATCTCGTACGTCGCGGTCCGCCGTGCGATCGGCGTCAGCGGGCTGGCGCTGCCCGTCGCCCTGGGGCTGGGTGGGTGGCTCTTCTTCGGCGTCGAGCTGCAGGACAACCTCAGCAGCTACTACCACACGCCGCTGCGGAACCTGTTTGTCGGCGTGCTGTGCGCGATCGGCGTGTTCCTGTACTGCTACAAGGGGCACGACTGGGTCGAGGACTGGACCGCCAACCTGGGCTGCGCTTCGGCGCTGGGCGTGGCGTTCTTCCCGCTGGACCCCAACAGCGACCCCCTCTACCAGGAGTCGCTGACCGGCTACGTCCACAGCCTGTGCGGCGGGGTGTTCTTCACGACGCTGGCCTTCTACTCGCTGTTCCACTTCCCGACCACCAACGACGCCAACGACGAACGAGAGCCGCACGAGCGGACCCGCGACCTCGTCTACCGCACCAGCGGGGTCGTGATCCTGCTGTGCATGCTGGCGATGGCCTACTACCTATTCCTGCTGCGGGGCGACTGGCGGGCGGTGGCCGATCGCTACAACGCGCTGTTCTGGCTCGAGTCGCTGGCCGCCTGGGCGTTCGCCGCGGCGTGGCTGACCAAGGGCCGCGCCATCATTGCCGACCTGGCGATCGAAGTCATGGCGCAGACGCAGGAGAAGCTTAAGCTGGGCGAGCGGGAGTAGGCTTAAGCGTTGACTTCAACGTGAGGCCTGAAGGCCGGACTCCCTCCGCCTGGCGGGCTACTCGCCCGCGACGCTCGCCAGCGTCTGCTTGAGGTCGCGACGCGTCGAGCGGCTGTACTCGATGTCGAACCACAGGATCTTGCCGGCCGCGTCCAGCACGTAGACGCGCGGCTGGCGGCCGCTGCCGAGCTTGGCGAACTGCTCGCCGGTCGGGTCGCCCACTATTGCCAGCGGCGAGCCCTTGGGGAGCTTCGCGGGGCTGTTGCCCGTCTTCACCACAACGACTTCCACGCCCTTCTCTCCGTAGGGCTTGAGCACGTCGCCCGGCAGGTCTTGCAGCAGGGCGGGGTTCATCCAGTGCTGGTAGCCGACCACCGCGACCACGGTCGCCTTCTTGCCGAGCAGGCTCTTGAGCTCAACCTGCCCCTGGTCGCCCGTCAGCGTCAGCGCGGGCAGCGCGTCCCCGACGTCGACCTGGCACATCGCCTGGTGCTGCGCGGAGAGGACCACCTTGGGGATTTCAGCGTCCGCGGTCGCCGCGAGAAGGGTCAGCGCCAGCACGGCGGCCACACGGGTCGGGCTCAGGGGATTCGTCATAGGCGTCATTGTCGGAGCCGCCCGGCCGATCGTCAACGGCGGCAGCCCGCCGCCGTTTGGGCCGTAAACCGGCCGTCGCGGTCGGCGGTCCACGGCGCCGCGTGCGGTTTTTTGACAGCGCGTGGATAAAGAGTAGGATTCACCGAGATGCACCCCCACGGTCGGCGGCGGAATCTTCGCAAGATGGCGTGCGGCCCGGCGAATAGCTGCTGACGATCGCCTCGGGGCGATTCTCCTACCATCCCTCAGGATCGGCCGGGCACGAACCCGGCGGAGCGTGCGTCATGTTGGACCTGCTGTTCATTATCTGCGCGGCGTTTGGCGGCACCGTCCTGGTGATCCAGTTCGCGTTGATGCTGCTCGGTTTCAGCGACGACTTTGACGCGGACCTCGACGCCGACGTGGACGTCGAGGCCGATGCGGGCGTCGACGGCGACCACCGCACCAGCGTGGGCGACGCGGCGGACGCCGACTTCGACCACCCGGACACCGTCTGGCTGTTCCAGATGCTGTCGCTCAAGGGGATCGTGGCGGCGCTGACATTCTTCGGGCTGAGCGGCCTGTGGGCCCGGTCCACCGGCATGTCGGCGGGACCGACCATCCTGGTCGCGAGCGGCTTTGGCTTTGCCGCGATGTACGTCATCTACTGGCTGATGAAGCAACTCTACAAGCTGCGCACCAGCGGCAACGTCGACATCCGCAACGCCCACGGCCTGACCGGTCAGGTCTACGTGCCCGTGCCCGCCGCGTCCGGCGGCCAGGGGAAGGTGATGCTGACGATCCAGGGCCGGACCATGGAGTACGAAGCGATCACCGACGAGGCCGAAGGACTGGCGACCGGCGAAGACATCGTGGTGACCGAGGTTCTCGACGGCGATCGGGTGCGAGTCGCCCGCCTGCATTTCCCCACCCAAGCCGGCGTCTGACCAGCGGGTCGTCCGCCGCAACGCACACCAACTCAACAGGCAAACGCTCATGAACGCCAGCACGATCCTACTAGCCGATATCCTTGGCATCCCGTCCCACATCTTCGCGGTGGCGATGGTGGTCGCGGCGGCGATCCTGTTCCTCAGCCTGCTGATCTTCGTCGCCAAGTTCTACAAACGCTGCTCCAGCAACCAGGTGCTGGTCATCTTCGGTAAGACCGGCAAGGGCCAGGCGGCCAAGACCGTGCACGGCGGCGCGGCGTTCGTCATCCCGCTGATCCAGGACTACCGCTACCTGAGCCTGGACCCGATCCAGATCGAGATCCCGCTGCGGGGCGCGTTGTCGATCGAGAACATCCGCGTGAACGTGCCCAGCGTGTTTACCGTGGCCGTGGGCACCACGCCCGACGTGATGACCAACGCCGCGATCCGCCTGCTGGAGCTTTCGACCAACGACATCCGGAAACAGGCCGAGGAGATCATCTTCGGCCAGCTGCGGCAGGTGGTCGCCTCGATGGGCATCGAGGACATCAACCGCGACCGCGACGCTTTCCTCTCGCACATCCAGAACTCGGTCGAGCCGGAACTGAAGAAGATCGGCCTCGTGCTGATCAACGTCAACATCACCGACATCACCGACGAGTCGGGCTACATCGACGCTATCGGCCGCAAGGCGGCCGCCGAGGCGATCCAGTCCGCCCGCGCCGACGTGGCCGACGAGGAGAAGCGGGGCGAGATCCGCGTCGCCGACGCCGAGCGGGAGAAGGTCGTCTCGGTGGCCAACGCCACCAAGCTGCGTGAGATCGGCACCCGCGAGGCTGAGCGGGAGCAGGCCGTGCGACTGGCGGAACTGCAGAAGGAGCAGACCGTCGGCGAACGCGCAGCCGACTTCCAACGCGAGATGCAGGTCAAGGACGCCGAACGCGAGAAGCGTGTCGCCGTGGCCGAGGCCAACGCGTCAGCGGTCGACGGCGAGAACATCGCCGAGGCGAAGGTCGCCAAGTCGCAGGCCACGCTGCTGGTCGAGCGGGCCGAGGCCTACGAACGAGGCGAGGCCCGCAAACGCGAGGCCGAGGCCGCCGTCATCGAGATCCAGAACCGCGCCATGGCCAAGGCCGCGCTGGCCGAGGCCGAGCGCGTCGAGGCCGAGAAGCGGGCCGAGCTCGAGGCGCCCGCCAAGGCCGAGAAGGCGCGGATCGTGGTCGAGGCCGAGGCCGAGGCCGAGAAGCGTCGCCTAGAAGCGCAGGGCGAGGCGGCCGCCATCTTCGCCCGCCTCGAGGCCCAGGCCCGCGGCGAGTACGAGATTCTGGCCAAGAAGGGCGAGGGCCTGAAGCAGATTGTCGCAGCGTGCGGTGGCGCCCGCGAGGCGTTCCAGCTGATGATGCTGGAGCACCTGGACAACCTGGCCGAGAGCTCGGCCAAGGCGATCAGCAACATCAAGTTTGACAAAGTCGTGGTGTGGGAGAACGGCGGCAAGAACGGCCGCACCAGCACGGCCGACTTCCTCAACGGCATGGCCGGCACGCTGCCCCCGATGATGAGCGTGCTGAAGGACATCGGCGGCGTGGAGATCCCCGAGAGCCTGGCCAAGCTGGCCGGGGCCGAGGACTCCAAGACCGACGCCAAAGCCAAGGCCGAGGGGAACGGCGTCGCCACGGCGGCGGCCGACCCCGAGGGGCCAACCGACCTGCCGCCGCGGGGGTAGGGCTGCGGACCCGCGGGTCAGCCAGGTATATTCACACGCACCGGTTGAGAGTGCCGCCCGCTAACCATCAGCACGTGCTGGCCAGCAATGCCCACCACAGCCTGCCGCGACTGCCAGCACGAAGTCAGCACGGCCGCGCTCTCATGCCCGCACTGCGGCGCGTTCTACCCGTTCCAAGCGGAGTGGGACGGCTGGGGTTACGAATGGAAGAGCAAGACCACAATTGCTGGCCTGCCGCTGGTGCACGTGGCCTTCAAGTATCGGCAGAACATGCGACCGGTGGTCGCCAAGGGCTGGATCGCGATCGGCCAGTTCAGCTACGGCTTCCTGAACATCTCGCAGTTCGGGCTGGGTCCGTTCGCCATCAGCCAATTCGCACTGGCCGGGGCGGCGCTGAGCCAGATCTCTGTCGCGGCGGTGTCCGTCTCACAGTTGACCGCCGCCTTCTACGGCGTCTGCCAGGCCGGGGTGGTGTACGACGGGTTTGGCATGCAGATCCTGCGGATCAAGGACCTGCTGTAGTAGCGTCCGGCGCGCCGCTACTCGTTATCGCCTGGGGTTGGGCCTAGACTGGAGAGTCGCCCGCTACTCACCGCCACCCGTCAGACCAGTCGATGAACGCCTACCTCCTGAACCTCTGGGATAAGGCCCGCAATAGCTACTGGTTCGTCCCCGGCGCGATTGCGCTGTGCGCGCTGACGCTGGCCATCGTGCTGCCGCTGGTCGACAGGGCGATCGGGCCCGACGAGGACCGCCTGCCCGACTGGATCCGCACCACCACCGAGACCGCTCGGGCGACCCTCTCGGCGATGGGGGGCGCCATGATCACGGTGACCGGCACCGTGTTCTCCATCACCATCGTGACGCTGTCGCTCACTTCGCAGCAGTTTGGGCCCCGGCTGCTGCGGCGGTTCATGCACGACCTCACCACCCAGGTCACGCTCGGCGTGTTCCTCTCTACCGGGTTCTACTGCCTGCTGCTGCTCAGAGTCGTGGAGAGCCGCGAGGACGGGCTGGTCGCGCCGCACCTGTCCGTGCTGGCCGGCGTGGTGTTCACGGTGCTCAGCATGATGATGCTGATCGTGTACATCCACCACGTTGCGGTCCTGATCCAGGCGCCCAATGTGGTGGCCTCCGTCGCGGCCGACCTGGACGACGCCATCGACCGGATGTTCCCCGAGCGGCTCGGCGAGGCCGACGACAAGCAACCGCGGCGCGAGCCCGCGCAGCCCCCCGACAGCCAGGGCCTGGTGCTCCGCTCCAGCAAGGAAGGCTACATGCAGGCGCTCGCCGCCGACAGCCTGATGGAGTGGGCCCGGCGCGACGACCTGGTGGTCCGCCTGCGCTCGCGCCCCGGCAGTTTTGTCGCCCGCGACGCGCCGGTCGCCGAGGTGTGGCGCCGCCAGCCGACCGACGACACGCGGGAGGACCTGCAGCGTCGGTTCAACGAGCTGTTTATCGTCGGGGAGCGGCGCACCCCGCGGCAGGACGTTGAGTGCGCTGTGGACGAGCTTGTGGAGGTCGCCGTGCGGGCGCTCTCACCCGGCGTGAACGACCCGTTTACCGCCGTGAACTGCGTGGACCGGCTGGGCGCGTCGCTGGCGCGGTTCGCCCAGCGGCGGATCCCGCCCGCCGAGCGGCACGACGACGACGGCGTGCTCCGGGTGATCGCCCGCCCGATCGCGCTGGACAACATGCTCGAGGCGGCCTTCAACCAGATCCGGCAGTACGGGCGCGACAGCGTGGCGGTGACGATCCGCGTGCTCGAGGCCCTTGCTACGATCGCGGACCGCGTCGCCACGCCCGCGGACCGCGACGCCGTGCGCGCCCACGCCGAGATGGTGGTCCGCGGCGCCGAGACCCTGCCCGAGGAGTTCGACAAGCACGGCATCCGCGATCGGTACGAGCAGGTGCTGGCGACGCTGGGCAACGCGTCACAGCGTTGACAGAAGGTCGCTGTGCATCGCGTCGCGCTGGCGGGTGACCATGTCAAAGTAGGCGCCGCGGGCGGCGAGCAGATCGTCGTGGGTCCCGCGTTCAATGATCCGGCCCTGCTCCATCACCAGGATCACATCCGCGCTGGCGACCGTCGACAGGCGGTGGGCGATGACAAACGTGGTGCGGCCGTGCATCAGGTCGTCCAGCGACTGCTGGATGAGTTGCTCGCTCTCGGTGTCGAGGTTGCTGGTCGCCTCGTCCAGGATCAGGATCTTCGGGTCGGCCAGCAGCGCCCGGGCGATCGACAGCCGCTGGGCCTGCCCGCCCGACAGCCTCACGCCGCGCTCGCCGATCACGGTGTCGTAGCCGGCGGGCATCTCGCTGATGAACTGGTGCGCGTTGGCCCGGCGGGCGGCCTCGACGACCTCCTCCTCGGTCGCTTTAGGGCGCCCGTAGGCGATGTTGCTGCGGATGGTCCCGTCGAAGAGGAACACCTCCTGCTGCACCACGCCCAGCAGGTTACGGTAGCTGGCCAGCTTCAGGTCGCGGAGGTCGCGCCCGTTGAGGGTGATGGCGCCGGAAGTGGGGTCGTAGAACCGGGCCACGAGGTCGGTGACGGTGGTTTTGCCGGCGCCGCTGCGGCCGACCAGCGCCACCACGCTTCCGCCCGGCACGGTCAGGTCGAAGTCGCTGATCACCGGCTCGCCGGCGGTGTACTCGAACCCGACGTGGTCGAACCGCAGCTCTTGGACCTCCGTCGGCGCGGCGACCGCGTCGGGCCGGTCGGGCTTGTCGATCGGCGACTCGATTACCTCGAACACCCGCTCCATGCCGGCCAGCGAACGCTGCAGCTCGGAGAAGGAGTTGACGATCGCCCACACCGGCTCCAGCAGCATCAGCGTGTACCACTGGAAGGCCATGATGTCGCCCACCGTGGCCTTGCCGAAGATCTGCATCGCGCCGCCCATCCAGATGATCACCACGTTGACCGACGCCAGCAGGAATCCCCAGCTGCTCCACAACAGGATCTCGCGCCAGTGCGCGAACAGCTGCTTGCGGGCGATGGTGTTGCGCCCTCCGAGGTAGGTCGCCTCCTCGTTGACCTCCCGCTGGAACGAACGCACCACGCGGATGCCGCCGAAGGTCTCGCTGACGCGGGCGTCGATCGCGGCGTTCTCCTCGCGCATCGAGCGGTAGATGGGCCGCACCCGCTGGGCGATGGTCAGGCTCAGCAGCAGCGCGGGGGGCAGCACCACCATCGCCGCCAGCGCCAGCTTCCAGTTGATCGACAGCAGAATGCCCAGCGCCACCAGCAGCCGCACCAGCGACACGCTCGGTGAGATGATAGCCAATTGCAGCAGGCCGGTGGTGCGGTCGATGTCGCCGCTGAGGCGGCTGATGATGCCGCCGGTTTTCATGTCGTTCAGCTCGGCGAGGGGCAGGCCCAGCATCCGATTGAACAGCGCCCGGCGCAGCGACAGCAGCACCTTCACGTTCAGCAGCCGCTGCTGGAAGTTGCGGGTAGCCTCCAGGAACCGGGACAGGACAATCACCCCCAGGAAAACGGCGCCCACCACGTGCAGATGGCTCAGCCGCTGGCCGGTGGTCATCGACTCGTTGAGCAGGACCTCGTCGATGATGTGCCGCATGAACAGCGGCTGGGCCATGTCCAGCACCGCGATCACCAACGCCAGCGATCCCAGCGCAACCACGGTGTTGCGGTACGGGCTGAGCCACCGCAGGTACATGCCGAGGTACTTGCGGCGTTGGGCTTTGTCCTTGGGTTTGCGGCGTTTCTTGACCGATTGATCGCGCGAGGCGAGCTCGCCCACGCGGCCCTCTCGGTAGGCCTGGCGAAACTCTTCGAAGCGGCGACGGGAACTCTGGCGGGTAGGCAAAACAGCGGGGGGGAGCGCGGCCCGCGCCCCCAATCGAGGTGGGGAGGGGGCAAGAATCGGCCAGCGGCCTACGCCCGCCGGGCCCCCCAGAAACCGGCGCAGCAGCAGACGCGGAAATGATAGGCGCAAAGGCGCGAAAAGTGGAGCTTTTTTCCGGATGGCCGCGCCTTCAGCAGAATCGCCGCCACGGGACAACCCACCCAATCAGGTAGCCCGCCGACGCGCCCAGCACGGCCTGCCAGGTGCTGAGAAGCAGGATCACGAGCAATGCCACCCATGTCGGGTAGTCGGGCCCCTGGAGCAACAGCGACACCACTTGCCCCACGTAGGTCCCCAGCAGCGCCCACCACGGTCGCCGCGGCTGCACCAGCACCGCAAGCAGCGTTCCGCCGAACAGCCACAGGTGGTAGATGGGCCAAATCCCGTCCCAGGGTTCGTGATGCCCGGTGAGCTGAACAGCAAACAACCAAATGCTAGCGCTGACCACAAACGCCGCTGCGAATGAAACGGCTGACAATACGCCGCGGGCGTTCGGTGCGCGAGCTGCCCCTGTGTCGTGGACCGGTTCGCTCGGCGCTCTTGGCGACTCGAAGGGATTGTCCATCATGCCGTACACTATACTCGGTTCACCAGAAGCACTCGTCCTTCTACTCTCCCCATGGAATGACCGCACCCTCGTCGGAACCGAAGAAGCGTTGGCGATTCTCGCTTCGCTCTACCCTCACTGGGCTGCTCTTGGTCGCGCTGCTGCTCGGCTGGCGCGCCAGCCTGCTTCGCGAGAAATCCAACGCTGCGAAGCTCATGCGAGAGAACGCCCACCTGCGGGGAGAATTGCAGAACAAGGTTGACCGGTTGGAGGTCCAGCTCGACGCCTACCGGGACCTGCGGGAGCAGAGCCACCCCCTATCTATTGACACAAGGTCGTTGCGCGGGATGCAGATCACTTCAAGTGGCAACATCTTCCAGGCGGCGTTCATCTGCGGGTTCGACCTGAGCGGCGCCCAGCTGACCGGAGGCGGCTCAGCATTTCAGCTCGCGCACTTCGACGAGTCGAATCTCGCGGGGGCGACCCTCGCCGGCGGCGGGGGCTCGTTTCAGGAGGCCTCGTTCGAGAATGCCGATCTGACCAACGCGACGCTCACGGGCGGCAGCGCTTCGTTCCAGGGGGCTTCGTTCAGCCGGGCGAACCTCACGGGCGCGCGGATCAACGTGAGCGCGACATCCGCGTTTCAGCAAGTCAACCTAACCGCGGCGCAGTGCCAGGGCGCTGATCTCTCGGCGCTCGACTCTCAATCGCTTGCCTCGTGCTACTTTGACGATCCGCCCACGTACGATGGTCAAACCCGTTTCCCTGCCGGGTTCAACCCCCGCGAACAAGGCTGGGAGCTCGTGGAGTAAGATGCCCGCTCCGTCCAACTTCTCAATCCGCCGCTACGCCGCCGGCGACGAAACCGCCATCGCGAGCATCTTCTGCCGCGCGATCCACGAGGTCGCCGTTGGCGACTACACGCCGGAGCAGTGCCTTGCCTGGAGCGGCCGGCGGCCCAATGTCGAGCACTGGCGGGAGCGTTGCCGGCGGAAGCGGCCGTTCGTCGCTGAGGTGGAGGGCCGCGTCGCCGGGTTCTGCGAGCTCGACCCGGACGGCCACATCGACTGCCTGTACGTCGACCCCGACTTCATGCGGCGGGGGATCGCGTCGGGCTTGATCCGGCGGGCGATCGACGCCGCGCGTGCGGCCGGCGTCGACCGCGTCTACGTCGAAGCATCGCTGACGGCGCGGCCGGTCTTTGAGCGCGCCGGGTTTCGCGTCGTCGCACAGCAGTCGGTGCAGGTTGGCGACCAGCGGCTCGTCAACTTCCGGATGGAGCGCGCGGCGGACGCGTCGTGAATACACGCCCCGGTAACGACAGCACGCCGCGTGCGACTCAATCGCCCGCGGCGTGCTGGTTGCCCTAGCTCAACACTGAAGCGTGGTCGCGGCTACCGCCGGCGGCGCCCCACGGCGCCGACACAGGCGGCGAACGCCAACAACAGGGCGCCCGGCTCCGGCGCAGCCGACGCGGCGGACGTGCCAGAACCTACGCCATAGTTGGACCGCCAGAGGTCGTAGTCGGCCTGACCAACCGTGCCCCCGCCCGCGCCGTTGCCATTGAGGGCGCCGTCACCCAGGCCGAGGTTATCGCGCCACACGGTGTAGTCGGCGGCGTCGACCGCGCCGTCGACGTTGAAGTCGCCGGCGATGCCGCCTGAGCCCGGCGTGTGCGGGGTGACCGACTCCCAACTCGACCCGACGCGCATCTCGTCGAACAGCATGTCGCCCGGCGCGCGGTTGCCGCTGTCGTTGCCGGCGGACATGCCGAGCGCACCCAGCAGCATGTTGACCCCCGAGTCATCGTCAGCGTACAGGCCCATCACCTTTGCAGCGTTGAGGCTATTGGCGCCTTCTTCTGAGGATAGGTTTGGGTTGACCCACATCTCAACCGTGTCGGCCTGCTCTTCGAGCGTCTCGGCCATTGGGTCTCCGATGCTCACCTTCACCACAACGAAGCGCTGTGTGGCGCCGCCGAACTCGACACCGGTTCCCAGCTGCGCGTCCTCGCCTACAAAGTTCCAGTCGTTCTCGTCGTCGGTGGCGAAGGTGTTGCCAATGATCGCCTGCTCGTCCAGGTTGAGCGGCGGGGGGCCCGTGAAGATTGGCGGCGGGCTGAAGAGGGACAAGTGCGCGTTCCGCCGGTACGGGTTGGCGTCGGCGGGCGCCGCGGGCCAGTATTCCTGGTCGGTCTGCCCCTGCCGCTGCCCGATGAACGAGATGTAGAACGCGTTGCCCGGCCCCCCAACAAGGTCCGACACGGAGCTGCTCAGCCCGGTTCCTTGGATCGGCCGGTAGACCCGCGCGTTGCCCGCTGAGCTGCCGAGCGCGCGCGCCCGCTGCGAGCCAGCAACTTCCAGCACGTTGCCGAATGGGTCGGTGTAGTTGAGCCCGCCGTCCTCGATCGAGACCGTATTGGCCGTTCCGTTGTTGTGCAGGGCCCACGAAGTGTCTGGCAGTAGCTCGTCGAACGTGCCCCAGCCGAAGCCGCTGCCCTGTCCGACGATGTCTCCGTTGGTTAGGTTCTCGAACGGCTCATAGGCGATAAGCCCTTGCGCGTGCGCCGAACTGGCCCACGACATCATCAGCGCTGTCAGCGCAACGGCATTCAACAGTAACGCTCTCATAGAAGAACTCCGCAGGTGAAAAGCGGTGGAAGCCTCGTCCGCTGCGGGCGAGCGCCAGCGGCGCGTGGTGGCAGGGATCGAGTGCGGCGACGACAAGAGAAAGGGATGAGCGATCAACTCTGATGGTCAGCGTAAGCGCATCGCGAGTGCTGCACCTAGCGATAGTGGGCCTGCTTTTCGGTCAACTCACTACGTCTTGCAAGATCAGTCGGCCATCGATTGAATCCGTGCAATGCTCGACTCGCATCGCGATGAAGCGCAACAAGAACGTTTCACATGGTGACTCAAAAGCAGGCGCATGGAGGAAGCGGTCGCGCGGCAATGCTGTTTAGAATGCCCAACGCTCATCCAGCACGCGATCATCGCTGCTGTGGAAACCGTCAACGCGTTCGCGAGACGACAAGCGCCCATGCGAGGCCACTGCTATCACACCCGTTTGTGCGTGCTTGTTGTCGCATCGGTGGTTGGCTGCGGAGAGCAGCCGGCCGAGGTCGTCGCCGACGTCCCGGAGACGCAGAGTCGCTTGATGGCGATCCGCCGCGCTTACGTCGCGTTCACCGAGTCGAACTCGCGACCGCCCCGCAGCGATAAGGAGCTCCTCAGCCAGCTCGGCCAAGGGCAGGGCGCCGAAGCGCTGACCTCTCCGCGCGATGGTCAGCCGCTGAAGATCTTCTACGGGTTCGACGTGCGTCAGGACCTGGACGCCACGGCGGTCGGCCAGACGCTCCCCGCGCTGGCCTACGAGCAGACCGGCGTCGACGGCGCCCGCTGGGTGCTGACCGTGTCCGGCGCGATCCACGAGCTGGGCGAGGAGGACTTCGCCAAGGTAACCCCGCCGCCGTCGGCCTCACGACGGTGAACACGCTTCCAATCCTGGAGTCTTGATTCGATGCACCGCCCCCGCCTGCACGCGGCTTTCACGCTCGTCGAACTGTTGGTTGTGATCGCAATTATCGGCGTGCTGATCGCGCTGTTGCTCCCCGCCGTGCAGGCCGCCCGCGAGGCGGCCCGTCGCACCCAGTGCACCAACCACCTCAAGCAGATCGGCCTGGGGATGCACACGCACATGGAAACGTTCAAGGCGTTCCCCTCCGGCGGCTCGGGCATCCAGCCCCCCCGCACGATGAGCAACGGCCGCCCGGCGGGCTACAAGACCCAGGCGTGGTCGTGGTCGTACCAGCTGCTCCCCTTTATCGAGGAGCAGGCCCTGTGGGAGAACGAATCGGACGCGTACATCGCGCGCACCCCGGTCGAGGGCTACTTCTGCCCCACCCGCCGCCGACCGATCGCGCTGACCGGCGGCCCCTGGCAGGTGTTTGACGATCCGCGGGCGATGATCGACTACGCCGCCAACGCCGGCCCGGCCGATGGGATCACGAGCGGGACGGGGGGCGAGCTCAACGGGGGCACGTCCGGCGCCATCGCCAGGGGCAAGGCGATCAAGCACAAGGACTTCACCGATGGCTTGTCGCACACGCTGCTGGTCGCCGAGAAGCTGATGAACTCGCGGTTCGTCATCACCGAGTGCCAGGCCAACGACAACTTTGGTTACGTCGGCGGTTTTCAGGACGACGTGGTGCGGTGGGGCATGGAGCCGCCCGAGCAGGACTTCGAGCGGGGCCACTTCTTCCTGTTCCAGCTGTTCCCACGCAACTACAAGTTTGGCTCCGCGCACGTCAGCGCTATGCAGGCCGCGTTCTGCGACGGCTCCGTCCACCGCGTCACGTACTCGGTCGACCAGGAGGTGTTCCGCCGCCTCAGCTCACGCAACGACGGCGAGCCGGTCTCGCAGGCCGACCTGTAGCCGCGGCCCGCATCACTCGATCGACAACAGCAGGTACGCCTGGCGGGTCTCGCCGGCGTCGGCGTCTGGTCCGCCCTTGAGGCTGGCGTTGGGCGAGAAGCTCAGGCCGCCCACCAGCACCGGCTCGCCGATCGGCATCCGGAACGTCGACGCGAAGCGGGCCGTTTCGGTCGCTACGCGGTCGACCGGCGGCGCCAGCTCGGCGCCCGCGGCGGGCGGACCGGCCAGCGGCGCGCGGTCGCCGTCCACCGTCAGGTTGGACGCCAGGTCGACAATCACCGCCTTGCCGTCCGGCAGCACGGTCGGCCGGATCTCGAGCAGCACGCCGAGGTTCACGGTCGAGATCACCGGCTGGTAGCCGACCTTCGACTCCCGCACCGGCGTCGCGTCCGCGACGAACCGAACCGGGACGCGCCCCGTGTTGGAAACCAGCCGGCCCTCGTACTCAAGCGGGTCGACGCTCCCCACCACCGGGATGTACGAGGTCACGCTGTTCTGCTGGGTCCCGCTGACCATGTGGATGAGCTGACCGCTGAAGCAGGTCGCCATCGCCCGCAGGCTGCCGGCGCGGCGGGTGAGTTGTTTGAGCAGCGCCTCGTCGGCGACCTTGGCGCCCACGGCGTTCGGCGCGCTGGTCAGGGCTTCGAGCTCGTCGGAGTTGAGCATCAGCCAACGGGCGTCGATCGAGACCGTCTGGCGTCTGCCGGCGTCCTGTCGGATCATGTTCAGGAGCGCGTCGATCTGCTGATGGATGTCGGCGGTCTGCGAGATGATGAGCATCCCGCCCAGCGGCCGGATCTCGGCCTCGCCACCACCGTTCTCGGACCAGGTCTCGGTGGCGACGCACCCCACGATCGCGTCGATCAATCCGTCCATATCGATTCCGGTGTGCAGCGCTGCGCCGGGGTTCGACGGGCGCGAAGCCATTCCGCCGCCGCCAAACTGGATCGTCCGCACAGGCGGGCCGTACGCGTGGGCCGGGTAGGCGATGTCCTCGATGCTAAAAGCGCCGCCGCCACCGCCTCCCATCCCCCCTCCGCCGCCGCCAAAACCGCCGCCTCCGCCGAAACCACCACCACCCATCAACCGGCCGGACGAGCCGCGATCGGATTGATACGGGTAGTCGGTTACATTCAACACGATGTCCGATACGGGGTAAGTGCGCACAACCAGCCGAGCGTCCTCGGCGTGGGCAAGCGGGGCAGCGGCCAGCAGGACGAGCACGGCAGCACAGGGCGTTAAGCGGGTCATGGCAAACTCCTTGGTTCGGGAATCAGTCAGTCGTTAGATGGCGCCAGCAGACCACCGGGCCTGCGCGGCGTTGAGGAAGCCGAGCAGTCGCGGCTGCTGGGCGGCGTACTCGAAGAACTCTTGGGCGGCGGCGGTCTGGGTGTTGGCCAGCGACCACCACGCCGCCGCGTTGCGGGGGTTGTCGGCGATCGCGTCGATCAGACGGTGGGTCACGTCCTGGCCGCCGATCCTCCCAAGCACCACCGCGGCGGTGCGGCGCTCATCGGGTTCCTCGGCGGAGAGTCCGGCGAAGAACCCGTCGATCACCGCGGGGCTGGTCGCGGCGAGCATCTGTTTGGGCCGGCCGTGCTCCGACCGCACCCCAACCAGGCCCGCGAGCAGCACCGCCACGCGGCGATCGTCGGCTCGGCGGGCGAGCGCGGCGTAGGCTTCGCCTTTGGGCTGCAGCCGCGCGAACCGACGCGCGGCGTCGGCGGGCGGGCCGGCTAGCAGTGTTTCTATCTGCTGATCGATGGTGGGCGGCGTATCGACCTCTGGTTGCGCCGAGTTCAGGTCAACAGCGACCGCCGCCGCGCCTGGCCTGCGCGGCGACTGCGAGTAGAACGCGGCTACCTCGTACGCCGTCGGCGCCCGCGACGCAGGTTCCGTCGGTGGATCGACCGAAGGCGCTTCCGGAACCTCTTGCTCCTGGACCACATCGACCGGGCCAGGGCTGTCGGCAGGCCACCACCACGCGGAGGTCCCCACCGCAGCGAGCACCAGCGCCGCCGCTGCCAGCACGCCCCGACGCCGGGTTCGCGTCGCCTCGCGGCGGCCGGCTTCCTGCCAGAACCGCTCGAGCCGCGCGACGCTCAGCTCGTCGCCGCGCGTTTCCAACGCCTCGCGGACCGCGTGTCGCAGCGGGTCGTCGCCGGGTTGTTGAGAGGGGTCACGCATGTCTGGTTACCGGGTCGATCCCCACGGCAGCCGCCAGCCGCTTGCGGACGGCGTGCAGCGTGGTGTTTACGTTGCTCTCGGTGATCCCCAGGATCTCCGCGGCCTCCGAGGGCGATGCCCCCTCCGCCAGGCAGGTCACCGCGACCTCACGCTGTCGCGGCGGCAGCCGGTCGATCTCAGCCCGCACGTGTTCGGCCAGCTCCGACGACTGGGCGGCTTCCGCCGGCTCGGGCTCGGCACCCGGCGCGTCGAACGCCAGCGCCTGCTCAGGCCGGCCACGGCGGTGCTGGTCGCGGTGCGCATTGACGACAATCCGGAAGAACCACGTGCGGAACGGGGACTCGCCGCGGTAGGTTCGCCAACGGCGGAGCACCCGCACGAGCGCCTCCTGCACAACCTCCTCGGCCGCGGCCGCGTTGCCCGTAAGCCGGGTGGCGAAGGCCAGCGCGGGCGGCAGGTGCTCCAGCACCAGCTGGTCGATGACCCGACGATCGATGGGTTGTCGCTCGCCCGGTCGCATGCC
Organism: Posidoniimonas corsicana; assembly: GCF_007859765.1. Classification (NCBI taxonomy): domain Bacteria; kingdom Pseudomonadati; phylum Planctomycetota; class Planctomycetia; order Pirellulales; family Lacipirellulaceae; genus Posidoniimonas; species Posidoniimonas corsicana. Next base: position 2,065,491 of record NZ_SIHJ01000001.1, on the reverse strand, counting down.
GCCCTTTCCAAGGTTCTGCCCCCTTAGACGCGTGGCGGGGGCCGCATCTTAAGAACAAAACGGGGCCGCCAGAAAAAAAGCCCCGTCGCCCGCCACGCCGTGCCCGGCCCGCTTCGCCGCCGCCAGGCCTGATTATTGCCCGTTGGGCGCGTCGGCGGGCGCGGTTCTGCGTGTCGCGACGGCTGGCGGGCCTGGCCGGGCGAGATCGCCGGACCGCGTCCACGGCTCGCCCGACGGTTGCAAAGTAGGCTTCGGAAAGGACTTACCGCTCCGCCACGCGTCTGCCGCGCCGAATGCCCACCGCCACCTCTACCGCCCGAAGCGCCGCGCCGGCGTCGGCCCTGTCGGCGCCTGCGCTGCTCGCCACTGCGCTGCTCTGCATCGCGGCGGTGCGGCTGGTGGGCACGCTGCCGGGCGCGTGGTCGCGGAACGACTTTGCCCACTACTACCTCTCCGCCCGGGTGCTGCTGGCGGGCGAAGACCCTTACACCGCTTCGCTCGAGCCGTTTTGCGAGCGGTTCGGATTTGAGTTCGACCCGCGGATCGTGACCGGCACCAACCCACCCCCGCTGACGCTGCTGCTGGCGGGCGTGGCGTGGCTGCCGCCGGTCCCCGCCTACGCCGTATGGGCGCTGCTGCAGCTCACCTGCCTGGCAGGCCTGCTCGGCGCGCTCGTGCGTCGCGCGGCGCGCGGCGGGTTCCACGCGTGGAGGTGGGTCGCGATCGGGCTGGTGCTCAATTCCACTGCCGTGTGGAGCAACCTGCACTACTCGCAGGTGCAGCTGCTCGTGGCGATGCTGATCGCCGCTGCATACTTCGACAAACGGCAGGGCCGCCCGTTGCAGGCGGTCGCCGCGGTCGCCGTGGCGGCCGGGCTGAAGATCTACCCCGCTGCGCTGCTGCCGTGGTTTGTGCTGTCCGGCGCCGGTGGGGGGAGGGAGGTTGCCCGACGCACGCTGGTGGCCGCCGCCGTGGGGCTGTCGATCCTGGTAGTCACGGGGCCAGGAGAGTGGCGGTCGTTCGCGACCAACGGGTTGGCCACCGTGCAGAACAGCGTGCACGGCAGCACGTCCAACTACTCCATCCAGTCGGCCGCAATGATCGTCACCGGCGCAGTGGTCGGCCGCCCCCTGCCCGGCGCGGTGATGTTTGAGGTAGCGGCCCTCAGCCGGGTGGCCGCCGCGGGAACGTTGGCGCTGGCCTACCTGCTGGTGTGGCGCCTGCGGCTGCCGCCGCGGCGGGCGATAGGCCTGCTGTGCGTGGCGATGATCGCGGCCAGCCCGGTCTGCTGGTCGCACTACCTGACGCTGCTGATCCTGCCGGTGTGGCTGCTGTGGGAGGAGCTCGGCGGCCGGCGGTGGACCGCCGCTTCGGTCGCGGTCGCGGTGCTGGCGTTGGCTTGCCTGTACTCAGAGCTCGACGCCCCCGTGCCACTGGGCGAGCTGGGTCTCGCCCGCAGCCTGCTGCACTTCTACCCGCTGGTCGTCATGCTCACGCTGGCGGGCCTGCTGGCGCTGTGGCGGGTTCCAAAACCTGACGCAGGAGATTGCTCTGCGGTGTAGCCCGCGTGGAAATCCGCCAACCCACGTTGCAACCTCCTGCGCCAGCCGGCTGTTTATCGCACGCAAGCGGTTGCAGACGGTTGCCGTTCCCGTCCCGGCGACCCTCGAACCAACGTTGGGCTATCCGCAGAATAGGCGTAGAATGGCCTTGCTGACCCCATTTCCACTCGGCGATTGAGAGCAAGCGTATGTGCGGCATTGTCGGTTACATCGGGCCCAAGCAGGCGGCGGACTACCTGATGGAGGGCCTGCGTCGGCTGGAGTACCGCGGCTACGACAGCTCTGGCGTCGTGACGCTGGAGGACTCCGGCGAGCTGGCGGTCACCAAGGCCGCCGGCCGCATCGACAAGCTGGCCGCCCGCCTGCGGGACGCCAGCCACCACGGGGGCCTGGGGCTGGGGCACACGCGGTGGGCCACGCACGGCGCCGCGAACGACGTCAACTCGCACCCGCACCTGGGCGGCGCCGGCGAGGTGGCGTTGGTGCACAACGGCGTGATCGAGAACTTCCGCGCGCTACGCGAACAGCTCGAGGGGATGGGCTACAAGTTCATCACCGAGACCGACAGCGAGGTCGTCGCGCACCTGCTCGCCGCCGAGTACAAGGCCGTGCAGGAGTCGCTGGGCGACGAGCCGACCCAGGACCCCTACGCGCCGCTCGTCGAGGCGGTCCGCGCGACCGTGTCGCAGCTCCGCGGCACCTACGGCCTGGGCGTCGTGTTCCGCGACCACCCGGACGTGATCCTCGCCGCGCGGCTCGGCAGCCCGCTGGTGATCGGCGTGGGGTCGGGCGAGAACTTTATCGCCAGCGACGGCTCGCCGCTGGTGGGCCACACCGACAAGATCACCTACCTATCGGACCACGAGATCGCGGTCGTCACGGCCGACTCCATCCGCCTGCACGACCGCGAGCAGGGCCCCATCACCCACAAGGTGAGCCGGCTTGAGATCGACGAGAGCCAGGTGTCGCTCAACGGGTTCCCCCACTACATGCTCAAGGAGATCTTCGAGCAGCCCGAGACCATCCGCAACGCGATGCGCGGCCGCCTGGACGAGGACGAGGCGACCGCCAAGTTCGGCGGACTGAACCTGACCCCGCGGCAGCTGCAGCGGGTGGACCGCCTGGTGCTCACCGCGTGCGGCACCAGCTGGCACAGCGCGCTATTGGGCGAGTACATGCTGGAGGCCTTCGCCCGCATCCCGGTGGAGGTGGAGTACGCCAGCGAGCTGCGGTACCGCAACCCGCCGCTGTCGACCAACAGCCTGCTGTTCGCCATCACCCAGTCCGGCGAGACCATCGACACCCTGGCCGCGCTGCGTGAGATCAAGCGGAAGGGCCACCCCACGCTGGCCATCTGCAATGTGGTCGGCAGCACCATCGCCCGCGAGGCGGACGGCGGCGTCTACCTGCACGCCGGGCCGGAGATCGGCGTCGCGTCGACCAAGGCGTACACGTCGCAGTGCACGGTGCTCGCGCTGCTCGCGCTGTACATCGGCCGGCTCAACCACCTCAGCTTCGAGGCCGGCCTGCGGATTATCGAGGAGCTCAAGGCGCTGCCCGATCAGGTCGAGAAGGCGCTCGACTGCAACAACGAGGCCCGCCGCATCGCGGCGAAGTACTCCGGCTGCAACAACTTCCTGTACCTCGGCCGGCAGTACAACTTCCCCACGGCGCTGGAGGGCGCGCTGAAGCTCAAAGAGATCAGCTACATCCACGCCGAGGGCTACCCGGCCGCCGAGATGAAGCACGGCCCCATCGCGTTGGTGGACGAGAACACGCCCAGCGTGTTCATCGTGCCGCAGGGCGGGGTGTACCACAAAGTCATCTCGAACATGGAGGAGATCAAGGCCCGCGGCGGCCCGCTGATCGCCGTGGTCGACGACCCGGGCGGCCGCGCCGCCGAGCTGGCCGACGACGTGATCTGCGTCCCGTCGGTGAGCGAGTTCCTGCAGCCCATCGTGGCGGCCGTGCCGCTGCAGCTGCTGGCGTACCACATCGCCGTGCTCCGCGGCTGCGATGTCGACAAGCCGAGGAACCTGGCCAAGAGCGTGACTGTCGAGTAGCGGTCGAGCCACGCCCCGCAGGAGAACGAATAAATCGCTCGATGAGTCAAGGAGGACTCGGTGACACGTAGGCCAAGTCTCCATGCGCCGCGGAAGCTCTCGCTCTGCCTAATTGCGGCCGCATGGGCAGTAGCAGCCGGTGTCGCACCCGCGCATTCGCCACGCTACGCGATCACCGAGGTGAGCGCTGGCGCGTTCGGCGAGACGGCAACCGCCTTGAACGACCACGGCGCCGTTGCGTTCTTCTCGCTGCCAGACGGATTTGACGAGTCCATCCCCCCGCTCGGCGATTTCACCACCCCCGGCAGGGCGTGGCTCTACTCGAAGCAGACTGGCAGCTCGCCACTGATGGGCCTCGGCGGAAACTCTGACGCCGTGCTTGACCTCAACAACTCTGGTCAGGCGGTAGGGCAATCGCGGTCCACGGGGTTCTCTGGCGTCGGGGCCAAAACCGGGGTATGGACCGATGGCGTTTTTACGCCGCTGCCCAACCTCCCCGACGGGCGCCCGCCAACTAACGCGGTAGCGATCAACGATGCCGGCTCTATCGCGCTCACGGAACCACCGCGACAATCTTGCGACTGCCAGTGCAACTGCAGCGAAGCCTACCTGTACTCCGAGTCGAACGGGTATGCATCCGTGCCGTCACTGGGCGGATCCCAGACACGCGCCGCCGACCTAAACGCCGCCGGCGAACTGGTGGGCATGACTTCTACGTCAGATAACTCGACTGACTTCACCTACGAACCCTTCATCTATCGGGATGGCGTTACGAAGAGTCTGGGGTCGCTGGGCGGCCGTCGCGGCGGCGTCTGGGCCATCAACAACCACAGCGAAGCGGTAGGCTTTTCCGAAGACGCCAGCGGGGCGTCTCTCGCCTTCTACTGGAACGAGACATCGGGGATGGCTCGACTCGGTGCGCTCACCTTGGAGGCAACCGCAACCGACATTAACGACCACGGCGAGGTTGTTGGCGTCGACTACCCGTTCGGCAGATCCGACAGCTACTTCAGATCGCAGGCCTTCTACTACAACACGACCATCGGGTTGGTATTGCTACAGGACCTACTGGTTGCAGACCACGATTGGGATGGCCTGGACAGTGCGATCGCGATTAACAACCGGGGGCAGATACTCGGGAGGGGGAGAATCGGTAGCGAGCAGCGGATCTTCCTGGCGTCACCGGTCCCGGAGCCGGGAAGTCTGTTCCTGCTTATCGTACTGACTGGGTGCGGAACGCTGTCGCGGCGCCGCTCTAGTCCACGCTTCAGCGTGCCTAGCGGCCTAAAGGCCGAACTTTAACTGGCCTAGAAGCTTGCCTCACCAGCCCCGTCCTGCACCACCAGCTCAAGCGTCTCGCCGCTGGGCATCAGCTCGACGCGGTATCGCTTGTCCAGCTCTCCCTCCCAGCCGCCCTGCGCCTCCGTTGTGGCCGACAGCCTCTGCGCGGCGTCGTCCCACTTGAAGCGGGTCAGCCCGCAGGCGCCTGCAAGGTAGCTCATGTCGCCCGCGTCCTCGTACAGGGTGAACCCGCCATCGGCGCCGGAATACACGCGGAGGGTGGTCGGCTCATCCACCTCCTGACCGGTGAACTGCCGCAGCGGGTCGACCGGCACGATCGCGCCCGCGCGGGCGTAGATCGGCATCGTGGCCAGGTCGACCTCGCGCTCGACGGTGCGTCCGCCCTCGACCGCCTCGCCGGCCCACCAGTCGTACCAGCTTCCCGCGGGCAAATAGACCGAGCGGCTCGTCGCGTCGGGCTCGTACACCGGGGCGATCAGCAGGTCGCGGCCCCACAGGTACTCGTCGCCCACGCCGCGGGCGTGCGCGTCGTCGGGGTAGTGGACCCACAGCGCCCGCATCATCGGCAGCCCGGCCGAGCGGGCCTGCCAGGCGAGCGTGTAGTTGTAGCTGAGCAGGCGGTACCGCAGCTCGGCGTACTTCTTGGCGACCGGCTCGATCGCGTGGTTGTTGAGGCTCGACTCGAGGGGCGGCGTGTTCGACTCCAGCGGACCGAGTTCCGAAAGCCCCCAGCCCCACGGCAGCCGCGTGTGCCAGGTGCGGCCGTGCGAGCGGAAGCTGGGGCAGAACGCGCCGAACTGGAACCACCGCGCGTAGAGTTCGCCGGTCAGCTCCGGCGTCGGGTAGAAGCCGCCGATGTCCGAGCCCCAGAACGGCGACAAGCTGAGCGAGTGATTGAGTCCCACGGCGATCTGCGCCTCAAGCGTCTTCCAGCTCGAGGTCGTGTCGCCCGACCAGACCCACCCGCCCCACCGCGCGACGCCCAGGTGGCCGTTGCGGTGCAGGCTCCACGGGCGGCGGTTCGGCTGCGAGGAAATGGGGCCCTGGTAGTACAGCTCGTGCCGCTTCATCCGCTCCCACAGGTCGAACCAGTCGCCCTCGTCGGGCCACCACGCGTCGACACCCGCGTTGACCAGGTCGACGTGCTGCCGCCAGTAAGGAGCGATGTGACCGGGGTCCAGGGCCTCGGTATCGGCCGCCGGGATCTGGCCGGTGAGCATCGGCAGCTTGTCGCGGTCCCAGGGGACCATGTGCAGCACCACCTTCACGTCGCGGTCGTGCAGGTCGGCGATCACCTGCTCAGGATCCCGCGTGAACACCTCAGGGTTGAAGTCGAACGACGGCTGCTCCGTGTTCCAACCGCGGGGTGTGAAGCCGGTGCCGAGGTAGATCACCGCGTCCAGCGGGATCTGCTTCTCCCGGAACGTGTCGACGATCTCCACGAGCTGCGCATCGTCCTCCAGCGTGCGGTGCGACTGCATGTAGCCCATCGCCCACCGCGGCGGCAGCGCCGCCCGGCCGGTCAGCGTGGCGACGTCCTGAAAGAACGCCGGCGGGTCGCTCGCGTCAAACACAAACAGGTCGAAGGCGCCCGGCGTGATCGAGTCCATCGGCGGGACGCCCTTGCCGCGGTTCTCCTGCTGGTCGCGCTGCGATTGGCGCATCGCGCCCGCGTCGCGGGCCTCGATCGGCGTGAACACGCCTTCGGCTTCATCGGTCAGGTCGATGGCGCCCCACGGCGTGGGCACAAACAGCGCCCACCCGCCCGTGCCGACGAGCATCGCCACCGGGTTCCGCGAGCCGTACGCGTCCGCCTGCCAGCGGGGCCGCATGCGGTGCACGCGGCCGCGGCGGTCAAACTCCACCGGCAGTTCACGCCACTCGGCGCGGCGCGGCGGACGCGGGCCGCCCTCGCCCATGCCGAGCACCGGCGCGTCGTCCAGGCGGAACCGCAGCCGGCCGCCGTCGTCAAACGTGAGGCGCTGCACGAGTCGATCGCCGTCACGGACCACCACCGTCGGTGGAGCGGGGCGGACCTCCACCTGCAGCGCGCCCACTTGTTCGGTGATCGGCTCTTCCACCTGCTGCACGCTGATGACCGGCTTGGCCTCGGCTTCTGCCTCAACCAGCGCCGGCGTGAACGGCGTTTGAAATGGCGCGTCGACCGGCCGCAGTGTGATGCGGACGGCGTGCTCGCCGGCGGCGCGAACATCGAGCTGCGCCGGCCGGCCGTCCACCTCGAGCGGCTCGGCGCCAGCCACGCCCCCGACTACGATCGAACCGATCAACAGAGCGAGGAACGAAACACGGCAGGAAGTTGGCACGGCGGGCTCCTTGGGGAAACGGTCGGCGTGCATTCTAACCCGCCACGAAACGTTGCACCAAACCGCACCAGCGGCTACCGTAGGAGGATCCTCCTGCGGTCCTTCCTTCTGGCGGTGCTACCTCATGCGACCCCTCTGCCTGCTGCTCTGCGCTGCGCTCGTTGCCTCCCCCGCCGCCGCGGACATTTACGAGTGGGAAGAAGTCAACCCATCGGACCCCAGCAAGGGGAAGCGTGCGAGCTCAACGCTCACGCCGGATGGGGCCGGGGTCGTACTGAACTCGGTGACCAGCATCACCGGCATGGACCTCACCAAGGCGTACTTGCCCGGCGCGATGCTACTTGGATACGACTTGAGCGGGACCGTGTTGACTGGCGGCTACCTGGAGAACGCCAGCCTGCGAAACGCGACATCAACGTCCCGCCTTTGGGCGTCAAGCGCCGACTTCTCCGGCGCCGACCTCACACAAGCCTCATTGCCTTACGCCTTCCTGGGGCGGGCCGAACTTGACGCCGCCAATCTCAGCAACGCGAATCTGGTGGGCGCGACGTTCGAGTATGCAAGCCTACGCGACGCCAACCTCACCGGCTCGGACCTTACTGGGGCTAAGCTCTCCGAAGCGAGACTTGCCGGGGCCAACCTCACCGATGCGTCGATCACCAACGCCGAGCTCCGGCGGACCGACCTTAGCGCCGCCCAGCTCTACTCAACCGCGAGCTACAAGAGCGGCTACTTGGGCGCGCTGTACATTACCGCCGACTTTAGCGGGTGGGACTTCACCGGTCAGGTAATGCGCGACGCAGAGATGATCGGCCAGTCGTTCGAGAACACGGTGTTCGACGGCGCCGACCTGCAAGGCGCGACGATAAGCGCACCCTCTTCACTGACCGTCGAGATGTCGTTCCGTGGGGCAATCCTGTCGGATTCTCGCTTGAACCTCAACAACTGGCGTTCCGTCGACTTTACGAACGCTAACCTAGCAGGCGCCCGAGTGGTCCTGGGATCAGACAGAGCGGTGCTCACCGGCGCCAATGTCGCCCGGGGCGACGCTGATCGATCGGACGGGAAAGACCTTCACGCCCAACGCCCTCGCGACGACCGCCAGCTACCAGTCCGGCGACATGACCCGCATGAACGTCGTCCAGGCGGACCTCTCGGGCGGGAACTTTGATGGCGTCAATCTGTCTGACTCTACCTTCGACAACACCGCTATGCAGAGCTTGTCGATCCGGCAGGGCTCACTTGTTCGGACCTGGCTGCGTGACGCAGACCTGACCGGCAGCGACTTCACGGGCGCCGATCTAACGGACGCGCACCTGTTCAATGCAAAGCTAACAGACGCCCGGTTTGACGACGCCATAATCTGGGGCGCGATGCTCCGAAACAACACGGGCAATGGGATCAACCAACAGCAGTTCGACTCCACCGCCAGCTACCAGAGCGGCGAGTTGGGACCGGTCTCACTCTCGGGCGAAATGCATTCCTGGGACTTCCGCGGCAAGAACCTTAACGGGGCCCACTTCGCCGACGGCAGTGAGCTGCAGGGGGCGCTGTGGGCCGGCGCCGATCTCACGGACGCATCCTTCGGCGGCGTCTCTGGCCTAGTGGGCGTTGACTTCCGTGGAACTCGGCTAAGCGGAGCGGGATTTAGCCGGACCGACCTGTCCGGGACAGACTTCCGTGACGCTGACCTTTCCCGCGTCGGCTTCAACCGAGTCAACCTAAATGGCGCACTTTTGGACGGGGCCACCGCGTCGAGCGTGGATGGGCACAAGGCATCCATCGAGTTCGTACGCTCCGACTTGACCAACGCGATCCTTGCCAACGCCGACCTGCGATCTGCTCACTTCTCAGAAACCGTTGTGACCGGAGCCGACTTCTCCGGCGCCGACCTCCGCCACGCGGAGCTGATCGACGCCCAGCAGTACGGGTTCACTGCCGCCATGCTGCAGTCAACGGGAAGCTACCAGTCGAAAGATCTGACCGGCATCTCTCTCGCCGAGTGGTCGCTGCCAGGCGTCGATTTCACTGACTTCGCGCTAACCGACTCCGACTGGCGGTACACCGACATGACTGGGGCGGTGTTCGTTGGCGCCGACCTGGCACGCGCCGACTTCGGCGCCGCGATCCTGGCTCACACGGACTTCTCCGGCGCTAACCTGAGTCACGCGGTCATCCGAAGCAACTCACTCAGTACGGCTAATCTTAGCGACGCCAACATCGCCCGCGCTACTATTGTGTCATTCAGCCTAGGCCGGCTGACAGCGGCGCAGCTTGAATCGACCCGCAGCCTACAGGAAAAGAACCTGGAGCACGTCCGACTGGAGCATGCCGACCTGACCGGAGTTGATCTGTCCGGCGTCTCCCTCGTCGGCGCGGCGTTTATCAACTGCGCACTGGAAGGGGCCGACTTCACCGACGCCGACATCCGCGGCGCGACCCTGCAGTTCGATAGCGGCGGGATGTCGAACACACAGATAACGTCTACCCGATCGTTTATGGAGAAGGACCTCTCCAACACTGGTATCCCCTACGCCGACCTTAGCGGCCTCGATCTGAGTGGCTTCAACCTGGCAGGCGCCAACCTGTACTCGTCCGTCATGCTCTTCGCCGACCTCACAGGAGCTGACCTTACCGGGGCAGATCTGAGCTGGTCCTACTTGCAAGAAGTCCGTTTCGACGACTCGGTGCTCACCGGCGCCAACCTGTCAACCACGACCTACTTTGGGTTCAGCAGAACCGACCTGTATGATTCGAAGAGCTACCAGGAAGGCGATCTTCGCGACATTGACCTCAGTGGCAACAACTTGAACAACTGGGATTTCACCGAGCAGAACCTGACCGGCGCCAACCTGAGCGGATCCAGTGCAACCGGCGTCGTCCTCGATCGCGCCGATCTACGCCAGGCGACTCTAACCGGCGACATCTCCATGAGTGATTACCGCTACGCCATCTCGCCGACGGGGAAGATCGCCGTGCTCGCCCTTGATGCGGGTCAAACCCTGACGGTCCGCAACGACCCTCGGTTTCGTCTAGACGAGCACGTGGGCAGTGGCGTCGTAGCTGTGTTCGAGACCGACTTCAATGCCGGAGGGACGCTTCGGCTAGTCGTTGACGAAGATCCTTGGCGCTCCACCCTGCGCTTCCAGACCGACGACCAGACAATCGCGCTCAGCGGCGCCCTGTCCCTCGACTTCGACCCCGACGCCAGCCCGGACAATCTAGTGGGGCGAGCGTTCCAGTTCTTCGAGTGGCCCGCCTCACCCAGCGGTTCTTTCGACATCATCACCGGTGAGGGGCACGTCTGGGACCTCTCCCGGCTGTACACCACCGGCGAGGCGACGCTCGTTTCGGTCGATGGGCAGACGCTCACCCTGGCGGGCGACTTCAACCTCGACGGGCGGGTCGACGCGGCGGACTACACCGTCTGGCGGGACAACGTTGGGAGGCCGGTCGGCACGCTGCTCAACGACACCGCCACCGAGGGCCTCATCGGCGACGAACAGTACGCGCTGTGGGCCGCCAACTACGGCAGTGTCCTCGCCGCCGCCCACACGGCGCCCGAGCCCGCCGCGGCGCTGCTGCTATTCACCGCGGTCGGTGTGCACGGCCGCTTCCGGCGGTCGCGTTGGCGCTGACCAATCGCGACAATCGGCCGGCCGGAACCTCGCTATTCCGCCCAGTTCTCTGCTGAAACCAGCCACCGGCTGTGGTCCAATGGAGCGTGAACGAACGTACCCACCGCGGGCGGGCGATCGGTGTATCGCGCGCCGCCGGTTTCGGCTGCGCGGTTGGCGATGAGGAGACAGCACGTAGCGCCGAGGGGTTTTGTCCCCTTAGCGACCACAATCGGACAAAACTCTGCCGGCCTGCTTGGGGGCACTTCACGCAATGGTTTGAATCAAAAGCACTTACGACAACCTAGGGAGAAATAGGCCCTGAGTTTTGTAGCTCTGTAGAAAGCTTCTAGATGTTTAGAGGATCATGAGGTTGAGGTTGAGGGTGAGGGTCTTGAGGGCGGCTTCGCGTCGCTGCATGGGCTTTTTTCGTGCTCGCAGCTGGGGCCCGAGGAGGCGTTTGAGCATGCTGATGGTGGTCTCGGCCTGGGCGCGTTGCCCGTAGCGGGTGGATGGCTAGTCTCCTTCTGTTTGAGTTTCACAACAAACAATTCTAGGAAACCAAGCGTGGCCCGCCTCTCTTTCAATACACGCTGATGGCAGCGGTGCTAGCTGTTACAGAAGCGGTGGGATGGTATCGCTCACGCCGCCGTCGTCTCATACCCATCGCATGCCCCCGATCAAAAAAATCCTGCGGCACTCAATCTAGCGCCACGTTCGCGGGGCGGGAAGTGGGTTTATCAACGGGCTGCTAGGGGTCCTTTGTCATCGCGGCGCGGTGTGCTTTGCGATACTCACGAGGCGAGCATCCGCACGCTGCCTTGAATGCTTCATTGAATCGACTCAGACTCTGAAAACCAGCGTCCATAGCGATCGTGAGGACCGCATCGTCTGCCGTGGCGAGCAACCTTTGAGCGTGAGAGATGCGATGCTCGGTGACAAATTGCAATATCGTCGTTCCAAACGTCCGCCGGAAAAGGTTCATTGCGTAGTTTGGGTGCAGACCATTTGCTGAAGCGATCGAACTAGAGGTGAGCGGTTGCTGGTAATTGCGCGCAATATAACAAGCCAATTGGTCCGCTCGCGACAGCAGCGGCGACGGGCTGGCGAGTCGAGATCGGCCGAGGGTTTTCCGAGCAACACGGAGTAGACGGGCGCGCACTTCCAGTCTGGCTGCTTGTTCCCCTACAGCGTCGTCATTTCTAAGGTCTTGCTCCCACTGCTGAAGCCTGAACGCGTCCGTTTTATCCTTGGCGGGATCGATGATCAATTCGCCGTGCAGGACTCGGCTTACGAAATCAGTGTCTAGACCCGCAAGTAAAAAGTCACTCAGGGGTAGAGTCACGACGTAGTAGGGCGTAGTGTCTTCAAATGCCACAATTTGATGTGGAATTGCAGCCCAAAAGACGGAGAGCCGTTCAGCCCCAATATCTATCCGATGACCTCCTAGCAAATAGGAAAGCGAGCCTGATTGGAGCAGATTGATTTCAATTTCGTTGTGACGATCGGGCCGCGGCATCCGGGCTGGCTGCCACTGCTCGCAAGTAAAGCCATAGGGAGAGAAATCTGAACGCGTCCGATCAAAATACTTCATGTCCAGCGTACTAAACTAAAGGTATTCAGCGTACGGCAGCGGGTCTATCAAGACCTCAAGGTCGTCTCGTCGACGCCGGCCACGTGTCATCCCCATCCCATAGCAAACCATCCGGTTGAGCATCCGTACCGGAAGCATTCTCACCTAACCAACGTCATCTCGGAAACGACTGGCTCGATTTCATGCATGAACCTAGTCCTGAAACACCTCAACCCTCACCCAATACCACAGATGCCGAAGGTAAAAGTGTTTGCGATTACCAGTGCAGTGGATCTCTGTCCGATGGGCTGCACGACTACCGCCTGCCCCCACTCCGGCGCGCTGCCACTTTCAGTTGCGTCTCAGGCAGCAGCTCCGCTACGCGGGGCAGCGGAAATTTCTCATCCCGTGCTCTCATCGGCATTGGGGATTAGGTCAGCAGACCACTGATGCATAGAGGGGTTTTGAGAAAACTAGGCACGTCCTTTAGTATTCGAAGTTAGTCATACACTTCAGAATCTCGAAAGCGTTGAGAAAGTCAGCGTCCCGATGATAGCGGTGTGACGCCTCGAAGCCTCGGAGTGGTCGCGAATTAAAAAGATCATGGCGAGGAGGCTTGCCGGTTAGTTATTTCAGGGCAAACTTCTCACGCTGCTAGCCAGCGACTCGAAGGCAAGTTCCTTCTGAGTAGGGAGCGTTTCAGGTTTTTCGAGTCCTGCCTCAGAGACATCCGAGGGCGGGGAAGATTCCCACTCGCTCGTTGTGTCTATGCCTGACTCGCTATGGCCGATAGCAAGCAGGAGAAGCGCAAGGTCGGTCGACGCAGCACGTTCTGGGTCTGCCGAACGTGGTCGGACGGTGAGTTGCGAGTTCCTGCTAGCTAGTTGCGGCTCGGCGCCGAGCTGGGTTTGGGAGAAGTAGGCGAGCTGTGGTCTCAAGCGATCCTCTTGCGCATCTGAGGTTGCGGACTGCGAATCTGACGCCTCGCTTGAAGCAGGCGCCGTTACTGGCGTGCTCGAGGAGGTTACCTGTGTTGTTGCGGTTTGGCCAAGATGGTCCCGCCAGATTGTGTAGTCGGCGGCGTTGACAATGCCGTCGTTGTTGCCATCGGCGTCAAGCACCTCGGTGCTGCCGTAGGAGGCGCGCCAGACGGCGTAGTCGTTCTGTTCGACAGTCCCATTACCGTCATAATCTCCGGGCAGTGCGGGGAGGAAGCTCACCGCGCCTGGTGTGGGCGCCGCGGCGTACCAACTTGTCGAGTCGTTGCCGTAGAGAGTAGCGCCCAAACGTTGAAGACTTTGTCCCTGGCCATCGACCGCTTCCGGCCAAGGCGCCAAGTCATCGTACAGAACCTCGTCGGCTGTGATGTGGACGACGCCTCCTTCGCCGAGCATTTCAGGCTTCTGCAACTCAACCCTTGCGAAGCCATTGCTCAGGTTGCCGGAGAAGCCGCCAAGGATTGTAACCTCCGTACCCAAGCCATAGTGGGCGCGGAATGCAGCAGTTAGTTCTGTGTTTGAGGCGTCATTGGGGTCAAAGGAAACAAGCAACAAATTCTCTCCGGGCAAGAGGTTTGTCGCTGTTGGGATGTCGTAGTCGCTCTCTCCCCTTAACTCCCAGCCGGTCAGGTCGATAGCAGCGACACCTGCGTTGTGGATCTCGACAAACTCCAAGTCGTTGTCTGTGATAGCGGGATGGATTGCTGTTGCGGCCGCGTTTGGATCGGCAGGGTGGTAGTTGACCTCGCTGATCACGACTGCGTCGATGCGCGGGCTGGTGTTGGCGACCCCGAACGTGTTGCTATTCAATGGGGTAAGCCGGCCGCTGCCATTAGGTACGCGGCCTAACGATTCGCCCGCCAGGGTGGCTCCGAATGCGACCTGGTCCACAAACTCGATCGAACCGGCGCCAGTGGGTTTGACGAGGTAGAGGTCGTCTCCTTCGCCCTTGAGGCCGAACGAGAAATCGTTTTCGTCGAGGACCAGGTACTGTCCGGCGCCAATGGTCGTCCCCAGGGCAATTTGGTGCTTTGAGAACTGACTGTCGGAGTCGCTCAGGAACCAGCCCCCGATGTCGATGCTGCTCGACGTCGGGTTGTAGAGTTCGACGGCGTCTATCTGGGGCAGTTCAGTACGGGCGAGCACCTCGTTGATGACCACGCCAGCTAAGGGCGCGCTCGCAAGCCCAGGAGACCCGCCGAATTCGGCGCTGCCTCGCCAAGCGTAATATTTGCCTAGTTGATTGGAGGGGGTGTTTGTAGGCTCAGCAAGCACGAGGGTTGCCCCGGCGCCATCGGAGACGCTTGGCCATGGATCTGAATCCCCGTAGGAGACCGACATGAGCTCGGCGCCCACTGCATTGAGAAGCGTGATTGTCTCCCCGCCGCCGCTGAGACCGCCGCTCCACTCGCCGATAACGTTCAGGCCCGAACCGTATCGCGTCTCGAATGCTAGTTGATCTTCTACGATGACCACCCTTTCACCCGGCGCCAAGGTCGTGTTGCCGAAAGTGAATGAAACACCGTCGGCGATCGCAAAATCTCTCAAATTGACAGAATCCGTAGGCGACGTGTTCAACACCTCGAGGAATTCAAAGTCGTCGCTCTGGACGCCGGCGATCGACGCCACCTCGGAGGCGGTCGGTTCATACGGGGAGTAGTTGATTTCTGAAATGACGATGGAAATGTCGTTGGTTGTGAAGACTGCCTCGGACAGCGGGCTCCACTCGCCCCCGGCGAAGGTCCGCGCTTTGACGACTGTCGTCGTATCGAGCGTGATGCCATCGCCCGAGTATGGCAGGCCAACAGCCGATCCCGATGTGCTGCGAGGATCGGACCCGTCGAGTGTGTAGTAAACCGTGCCCGGGCCCGACAGCGTGAGCGTGCTTCCGGCGGCGACCGAGTCGCCAAACTGCGATTCCCCGTCGATAGAAAACAGCGGTGCGTCCAGCGAGACAAACAACCCATCGTTTAGCAGTCGCTGAATCAAGAGGTCGCCGGCGTTTGCAAAGAACGAGTCGTGGACGTACTCAACAGACTCTCGCCAGTGGTCAACGGTCATCAACGGCACGCTCTGGCTGCCGGTGGGGATATGCCCATCGCCGAAAGGTCCCAGTGTGGAGTAGGCAGTGATGGTCTGACCTTCCCTGGCGTCGCCCCAGCGCGCTGACTCACCGATAATGCCCGCTTCGATCTGGTTCGCCCGCTGCATCCAACGCATCTGGTTTGCTTCAACCGTCATAGCACCGTTGTTGAATAGGTGCTTCTGCACCCGGTCCGCGAACCGCAAACGGAACTCAGAGCTGTTTCTAAGATCTTGAAAGAGCTCGCCGGGGGTTTGGTTATTGCTAGCGTTTGTGCGGTCTCGGTAGAGCTGGTCCAGAGATATCTCTTGGTCCCAAGTGAAGAACTTGAATCCGTCGCCGGGGTCGACGCGGTTGCGGGCGGCGTACCAGTTGTGGCTGGGCCAGTCTTCAACACCGGCGTACAGATGAGATACCAAGTAGTCGATAAAGTTGTCGACATCCAACAACGCATCAGTGTTTGGGTCGTCGACGCCGCTGGGCAGCCTGCCTTGAATCTGCTGAAACAGATCGTTCGCCACGCTCGGCGATGCGTCGCTTATCTGATCAGCAAGCGAGAACATGTCGTCGTAGGCGGTCCGTTCTCCCCGAAACAGCTCATTAAAATCTCTAACGATGTCCCAGTCTTCTCTTTCTCCACCTAGCCGAGAGGCAAGGAACGCGTCGTCAACTCGCTCTGACGGCCAGTAGAGCCCCCAGTACAAGCCATTGATATACAAGTGGACGTAAGTGCTGCCGGCAGATGGGTTGCCCATCGCGATTTGCGTGTCGCGCATCCAGACGTCGCGCATGTAGGTCGAATCAAGCGGCGAGTACCGGTCGGTGACCGTTCGAGTGGCGAAGGAGTCGGTGAAGGACGCCTTCAGGCTGACGGTGTTGATGTCGGCGAACTCAGAGTTGTCGAACAGCGGGAAATTGAGCCGTCCGGGGCCGTCGAATTCGCTGTTGAATACTAAACGAAACGAGTGTTTTAACAGCCGGTTGTTGTCGCGGCTCGCGGCGCCCTGCATTTGGATGCCGACGTTGTACTGAAATTGCTCGCCTGTGTTGGGATCGAAGTACTCGACCGAGCCGGGGCGACGCCACGAGGCGCCTTGCGAGGTTGCGTTGGGGTAGATCCCGCCCGTGCCATTAGGGCCGACTCCCCACAGGTCTTCGTGGTCGAGCACCAACGATATCGTTGGAATCGACGTCAGCCCCTCACGGATGCCGAAGTCGTTTGGATCGACCGGGCTGTTATCGTCCCACTGGTCCACAACGCGGCTATCCACGGTGTAGTCGCCCGGAAAGCCGCCCTGCCAATTGGTTGGGTAGGTCACGCCGTTCTGAGGATCCCCAAGGGGGTCGGCCGTGAGAACGTCTTCCAAGAACACGTAGGTTTGCGTGCCTACTGTAGTAGGTTCATATCCCTCCCTAAATGCCGCTGAGCGGAGCGTCGTGGTCTGGTCCACGAGAATCGCACCAGTGTAGAGTGTAGCGTTGGGATTAGACGGCGCTGGGACGCTGCCGTCGAGGGTGAAATACAGATCGGCGTCTGCGGAAGCCGACTCCATTGATACGCTGATCGGGGCGTCGTAGAAGCCACGTTGATGACTGAACGTCACGACGCCTTCGACAAACCCCGCGACACCCACGCCATTGGCGGACCCTGGCGTTGGATTCGGCAGATAGCGGACGCTGTCGAACGTCGCTGCTTCGGTGGAAAACGTAAGTTGGGGCGAGAAGAGAAAGTCGGGGCTGGAAGAGCTCGAATTGAGCGCGTGGACTGCCAAAGTATTCGTTCCGTCAACAAGCTCACTCAAGAACCCTGCCAGAGAGAATGACTCGTACGCCAGGGAGTCGCTATCCGACCGGCCCGTGGGAGTAACCGCAGTGCTGGTGTGAGACAAATTTGGGGGGGCAAACCTCGACAGGACCTGCACGCCGTTGAGGTACGCTACGAAGCCATCGTCGTACTGAGCACTAAGCATCAGGCTGGTCACCGCTGAGGCGTCCTGAATCTCGAACTCTGTCCTCAGGTAGACGCTCGTCGTTCCAGCGGGAACCGCCGTAAGAATGCTGTCGGAGAAACTATCATCGTTGTTCACCGGGTTCTGTTCGTAGCCGATAGCTGACTGGCCCGAGACGAACCCGTTGGCGGACGCGTCAAACCCATTGGCGGTCCAACTCGTGCCCAGGCTGTCGTCGGTAGGAATCAGGTAGCTAGCCGGGCTTGTGGCGTCGATTAGCGCGCCAGTCGGACGGATGCCCACGCCATCAAAGAAAGTTCGATTGGGAAGCGATTGATCATGGTCGATAAATACTGTGGTGGACGCCGCGCCGCTCACTTGGCCAATTGGTGCGGCGTAGAGCGTCCGGTTTCCGTCGACCCAGTCGCTATAGTCGTCACCGCCCTGGCCCAGCACATTGAGCCCCGAGACTAGTTGGCTGCTGCCTGGCTGCTGAGTGAACGCGTCGACGGCGAAGACGCCGGGGCTGCTGGGGACGAAGTTCGTCAGCTGCCCGCTTGTCAGGCCTGCCTCCACGTTCCAGCCATTGCTGTCATCCCAAAAAAAAGCGAAGACGTCATAGACGAGGTTGGGGTTGAGCCCAGGCACGCTTACCGCTAGCTCACCCACGGCGCCCCACGCCTGCAGCGTCCCCCCTTCGTTCCCAAAGTTGACGGGGTCTTGGCCGGCGCCAGCCCCGCGCGGCGCCCAGCCGCCCGGCAGTCCAGTCGTGTTTCCACCAGGCTCTTCATCTGCGTCTATATAGAGAATCGCGCCAGGCGTCGCTGTTGGGGGAGAGACCCCTTCAAACCCGTACGAGACATCGGTGAACTGATCGGGATAGTCGACGCCCCCAATTCCAAACTCACTGGCAACTGCAAAGCCTGGATCGACCAAGGCAACGTACTCGCCCGCAGCCGACAAACGGAAATTCGTATGCAAATTTCCTTCTGGATCGGGAACCCCATCACCCGAGGCGAAGACGACCAAATACTCGCCCGGGTCCAAGATCGACTCGACAACGTCAGGGAACTGCCATTTTGAAAGGTCGCCGGCGTCATCGGTTAGGCGCCAACCATTGAGGTCGATCGTTGTGTCGCCAGCATTGTAGATTTCAATCCAGTCAGACGAGACGCCATTGCCATCGAGCAGGCCGTCAGAGTTCGAGGCTAAGAACTCTGTGATAATGGGTTCGGCGGCGAGCATGGCCCGTGGTTCAAGACGCTCGACAGTTAGTGTTCTGCGTCGAGTGCTTCGCTGTTGATTCGCACTTCGCTCGCTCTTTAAACGCTTCATGTTGCCAGCTCTAGTATGACGCCGCTTAGCTGTAGTACAGCCAATCGTCTAGAAGGTGCTTCAATAGTAGCTCACGGCACAAAGACCGCTCTGATTATTCTATTCACGTGGACACAGCCACAATATGATTCTAGCCACAAAGGTGCATCACAACACCGTTGCGGCGAGTTCCGCTTCACGATGACGGGCGAGACCAACCGACTACCGGTGTTGCCTATAGAAGCCCTGACAAAACCTATTGAACTTGTCGTAACTTTGCCCCCAGGGCAATCGCATCAGAATGAGGGTGACAAGGCAAGCTTTAGAGCTTCCCAGCCTTGCTTGACAGCGGCGGAACGTTCTGTCGTTTCCCTCTCGATCTAACGAATCACATATCTGATTGCTTCTATTCTTTGGCAAGCGAGACTCGGCAAGCTGCGATGCGACGCATCTTGCCTGAATGCATTCATTGTGATGCGATCGCCCTACGGTCGCGACTTACCGTGAATCAAGACCGGTTTGTCAGAGATTCTAAAACTAGACGCGCCAGCCGGTAGAAGCCCTGCCCAGGCATCTACCGGCGGCACGAACTAAGAACCACACTCATGCGCCTAGCAAATACGTCGACGCCCTAGAGTGACGCAAAGTGCGGAAAGTAGTAGTGCAACCCCAGTGGGTTCCGGAGCAGTAGCGGCGGCGCCTCCTTCGCCAACGTAGGTCACCAAGGATGTCGTTAAGGACCCGTCCTCGACGTTTCCATAGCGGAAGACCAAGTCCTGACTTCCCGCTGTATTAAACGCAGTCCCTAAGCTGGTTTCACTTTGTGCCGCTAGCGTAGTGATGTTCAGCAAGTTGACCTCGTTGAGAATTTCAGGAGACAAACCACCGGGGTTGGATGTGGCGCCATAGTTATCACGCCAAGTGTCATAGTCCTCTTGGACATACGTTGTCCCAAGGCCGTCACGCCAGACCGTGTAGTCTGCCGCATCCACGGTCAGGTCGCCATTGTAGTCGCCGTCAAGGTCACCGCCTCCGCCAACGCCGCCAGCCTCGTCCCAGCCTTCCAGCAGACTATCGCCTGCGACCGATCCGGCGTCATCGCCGTCGATAGCATCGATATTCTGGTCGTCGAGGCTGTTCCAGCCATCTGGGTTAAGCGAACCGCTTGCACTGGTGATCTCGTAATAGCTCATATCGACCGATACATCGAATTGATTCTTAATACTGATTTCGCCCGTGCTTGTATTTACCTCTAACGTCGGTATTGCCGGTGCGACCGCGTAGCCGAGCCCGTCATACCAGGTGCGAGCTCCCAAGTCGGAGTTGTGGTCAATGTAAGCAGTCACTGTATCGTTATCGCTGGCCACAGCAGCAAAGCCAATCGAAGCTGCGTAGATAGTCCTGTTGCCATCGACGTAGTCATCAAAAGTGTCGTCGCCTTGCCCGAGGACATTAAGACCTAGCACTTCTGTTGGGCTGCCACTCATCTGCGTCTCTTCGTTAACCGTCAGGATGCCAGGAGTGTTCTGGTCAAAGTCGGTCAATGCTCCGCTCTCCAACCCGGCCTGGATGTTCCAGTTGCCCCCGTCGGACCAGTAAAAGGCGTAGATCTGATAGAACCCCGCGTTGGGGATTGAGAACGTTGTCGCCAGTTCATCCACTTCCCCGTTCCCCTGCAGCGCTCCGCCTTCATTCGCGAAGTTAAGGGCATCGGTGCTTGCGCCTGCTCCGCGAGCAACCCAGCCGCCAGGAAGGCCTACCGTGTTGCCGCCTGCTTCTTCATCTGCATCGACGTAAGTTATTTGTGCGCTGGCTTCTGGCGCCGCTGCTACTAAGGCGAGCATTAGCGCCCCGGCAGCTACCACCGGTGCGTGGCGTCGGCAGCGAAATCCGAGCCATCCAGCGGCCAGCATACTCAGAAGGGCGAAGCATCCTGGTTCTGGCACGACCCCTGAAGAGATGAGGGCGAAGCTGCCAGCTCCGTTGGCGGTGTCATAGACATCGCGAAATGCGACTAGGTCGCTGAAGTTTGTAACTAAATCACCCGTTATGTCTCCCATGCCGTGGGCCTCTGCTCGTGAGATGTCGGAAAAGGTTCGATTGAGGTTACCTAGCATTAGGCCATAGTCGTCGACATCAATATTGCCATCAGCATTGTAGTCACCGATCGCCTGCTGCGTTCCGCCGGTGAACTCGACGGTCACGGGCACTGAGAAGCCAGAATCGTTCAGCGTTAAATTGACGCTCACGTCCTCAAATGGCGAGGCCAGCCATACATTGCCAAAGTCGATGGTCGATGCTCCGCCGGGGCCGAAGGTTCCGCCGTCGACAAGAACCACCTCCTCGCTAGGGTCTCGATCGACTTCACTCTCGGCCAGGCTGAAGGAGGTCGAAGAGGTCACCTCCCAAGCGTCACCATCAAAAGTGCTGTCGCCAGCGGAATCCAGATTCCCCGTAATAGACGACCATTCGGAAGAGGCCAAGGAGCCAGCTCCCGACGCAATATTAATGGCGTTGATCGAAAAGTCAGAAGTCATTGACGATACCGTCAGATTCCCAGTAGTTCGATCAATGGTCGCCGTAACGGTATTCGCCGTTGCCCCGGCCGGAGCATAGGCAACTCCGTCGAACCATGTGCGCTGAGCGATCCCCAATGACTCGTCAAAAAGATCGTCTATAAATACCTGAACTTCGCCACTGCCATCCGCGATCGCAGTTCCTACCTTGGAAACCAACATTACGCGATTACCTTCAAGCGTGGCTCCCTCAACGCCGGGAAAGCCATCTTCGATATCGGGGTTGTCACCGGGGAGCGACTGCCAGTTAGCAAACACGGCCAAGCTACCAGGGATCCCAAGGCCGCCTGTCCGGTCATACAGCGTGTTGCTATTCGGATTTGAAGTCAGCGCGCCCCGAATATTCCAATTCTCGCCACCAGTGGCCGACCACCAGACGGCGTACATGTCGTAGCTTGTTCCCGAAGCGAGTCCAGAAACGGTCTGAATCAACTCGGGAACATCTTCGCCAGGGTCTGCCTCGTACACGATGCCCGACGCGCCGAACATATTACCGGTAGCAGTGCCACGAATACGCCATAGGCCGTCGCCGCCGTTATCAGTAGAGGTGCCGAATATATCGATTGCATTTCCCAGCGGTTCCCCCGAACTGGTGCTCAAATTTACATTGACGAAGTCATCCGCGTCGACGTACGTCAGGCCCTGCGCTTGGGAATTGCTGGCGCAAACAAGAGCGACCGAGATCAGGGTGACTGCTTGCCAAGATTGGCGGCCGCGTTCTAAGAGCTTGAGTTGCTCAATCACGTGATTGCTCCACATTCAAATAAGACAAGGTGAGGTCCACCCTTGTGGGCGGTTTCTAATCGATCACTTACCGGACGAAAAGTTGAATAGCTTGGCAGCACAATCCCACACTCGCTAAGGAACGAGTTCTCGATTATCAAGGCTGCTCTTCTTACAAATAAGACAGGTAGATTACTCAATCGCACTGTTAGATGCGTCCCTAGCGACCATGCGCCAACTCAAAGGCTGTGGCATAACCTTCAAGCTGCATCGTTGCCTCGTTGCCTCGAACTGCGGTAGTAACTTGTGAGCATCTT
This sequence comes from Posidoniimonas corsicana, assembly GCF_007859765.1. NCBI lineage: Bacteria > Pseudomonadati > Planctomycetota > Planctomycetia > Pirellulales > Lacipirellulaceae > Posidoniimonas > Posidoniimonas corsicana. The sequence continues at coordinate 2,043,090 of NZ_SIHJ01000001.1, read as the reverse complement.
GGCTGGAATCGAAGGCATACTAGCTTTGCCTTTGCCGACACTCTCAAGCTTGAACCGGTGAAACTTAACGCTTGCCCTCCCCTGGTTTGCGGAGCGGGACGTCGATATTCAAATCCGCCAATCCTTTGCCCGGCTCAACCGTTAGGATAAGCCCTTCATAATCCTTGGCGACGTAAGATGCGGCGTTTACCTCGGCGTCACTAGGAGCGCTGCTCACTTTTCTCGGATCGAAACAGGAAACCGCGAAGCGGTACTCACCCGGCACGACCCCGTCGCCTGGCCTGAAGGAGTATGCTTCAAACTTCCCATCCGTTCCAAACGAACCCGAAGCGAGACGCCGGGGCACACCTTCAGCGATACTCAGCGGAGACAATGTAACGCGACCAGACGCGGGGCACTCTTTGCCGTCGAACGTGACGGTGCCTGTGACAGGGACCTTAGCCAATGGATCGCCGCCGCAGCCTAACGGCGATGCGATAAACACGCTAACGCTTAGCAACAGCAGTGCATTAGTACTTCGACTATTTCTAGACACTTACAACCTTTCAACAGTTTTCGACTTTGACAAGCTTTCCAAACCTAGCTAGCACGCCACCATAAGCCGGGGGGGGAGTGCCCGCACGAACAAGGACTAGGCGTCGTCATTCACGTTTTCCTCACCCGCTCGCGAACCGAACGCATTCCAGGCAAAGTAATCGATCGATTCTTGGATCAAGCGAGCGCTTCCATCGCCAAAAAGCATGTTGGCGCCGCCAGGGTGCCAGCTCTTGAAGCCAGAGGTGCGAGGGTAGGTGCGAGGTTGCCTTGGACCGTCTCGCCCGATTTCCTCTGCGTCGTTGAAGAGATTGATAGGTGTCACCGTTGACGAGACGACAAAGTTCTCAGAGAACACCGAGTTGAAATAGTTATGCGACGGAATGTGCTCACCAGCCAAGAATGTCTTAGAGAGCCCATCCGGGGCTTTCTTGAACGCCACGCCGTCGATGGAGCGGCATATCAGCCCACCGCAAAGAGCGCCTTCTGGCCCCATACAAGGCAGCCGAGCATTCCCAAAGCATGGGGCGCAGTTGAACTTACCGCCCGACCCAAAGTTGCAACCAGTTGCGACTTGTATAACAGGATCGACGCCGCCCGATGCACCGGCTGGGACGGTTCCCGTCAATGTGGAAACGAAGTCAGGAATGGTGGTACCCATAGAGCCGGTGTACCAAAGCATCTGGCAGACTCTAGGATTCCGGCCTGAAGACTCAACGTCGTCTGCCATCGGTTGGCTAGCAGTTTCATCGCTCGGGCAGATCAACTGCTCGAACCGTAGCTGCGCGATGACTTGTTCATTGGGAGTATCTGTCGCCCCACCGTTTGTGAAGTACTCGGTTCTGTCCAGGGAGTCGAGGACAGTCCCGAGCTCCATGTAGTCAAATGTATTGGTGATCCAGTTTCCGCCTGGTGGGGGGCCACCGTTGTAGTGGGACCCCGGCGGCAGAGTTCCATTGGCGCTCTCGTAGTTATGGCACGCCAGGCCGAGCTGTTTCAAGTTGTTCAGGCACTGCATCCTGCGGGCCGACTCGCGAGCCGATTGGACGGCTGGCAGCAGCAACGCAATGAGAACGCCGATGATCGCAATGACCACCAGCAGTTCGACCAGGGTGAATCCTAAAGCCGAGCGTCGATCTTCTTTGTCAGTTTGCATAGGTTTTCCTTGTCGTCTTCCCCATATCCTTCAGATAAGATTTCACGATTGAGTTGCCTGCTCTCGAACAGCAGTTCTTTGATTTTTGTAGCTCAACCGTTGCAAGTATGCGTACTAGGTCTCCGTGAGACCCTTAGTGTCGGGGCGAGCACTGCGGAGCCGTGCGCGAATCTCGCTAGCTTCTAACGGTCGTTCATAAGCCGCCAGCTCTCTAACCTGCCCGATGTACGGACGGATTCCCTTCGTGTTGTAATTCTCTGAACCATCCAATGGGTAGATCTGACCTACCACGAGTCGGAGCTGCCCAGGCAGGTTTCTCAATTCGTGTGCTTCAGCCATCACCTTTCCATCCAGATAGAGCGTCATCTTCTGCCCGTCTTTGGTAACAGCAATGTGCTGCCATTGCCTGACACGGTAGTTTGAACTTGAAATGCACGACGTCCCTACATCACCGCGCAGAGAGAGTGGATTCCGATGAAGAAAGCGAATGGCGCTAGACGGGACTCCTCGGTCGGCGGAAACGACTGGTCCACCAAGCTCAACCAGCAGTCCGTGAGGATACATCGTCCCTTGAGGATCTTTGCCAACCAGCGAGACCAACGATCCGTTACGGTATTGGCTCGGCTTCATCCAAAATTCGATCGAATAGCTGCCTAGCGGTTCATTCGGCCAGTAGTCTTGGCTCACGAAACATCCGGGGTTCGGATTCAAGCCAAATTCGACGGTCGCTTGGTCGGTGGCGGTCCGCCAATGGACTTCTCCAACCTGATGGAGATCAAGGCCCTCAGCTGAGCCAAGGTTTGGCACCACCCTGCTCGCTTGAGCGAATCGCAGGTAGACGACTGGCTCACTCCGCAGCACGATATCTTGGTACGCTTTGCCGAACCTCACTCGGTCCGAAAGCATGGAACGCGATGATGCAAACGCCGCGGGCGAGGCGGCAATGTGTTCTGCACCTACAATCTCCTTAAACCGAAGCTGCAGCCGTAAGGCGTTGCCGCGAGAGACACGCATGCCTTCAGTCGAAAGCGTTCCTCGACCTGGCGTCACGATCAGTTCGCCATCGAAGGCGTGGATCTCATGAGAATCCTCCGTTGCTCGAATACCGAAGGATGCGTCGGCCAGCACCTGAATGGCGCCAGCCGGCGTTTCTAACGAAAACTCTCCGCCCTTCGGTCTCGCGTCCGCGGTGACGGTTCCATGGCGAACGCCGATCTTCCCATCGGCTCGCAAGAAGACGCTAGCCGGCCCTTCGATCCGGACCCGCATACTTCCGCCCTGGGCGTTCTCGAAATCGAGTTCAGCAATCCCTTCGAGCAGGGTCAACACTTCGCCCAAGCGAAGCGAGTTTCCCACAGCAGGTTCGGCGGTTGTTTCGGACTCCCAGACGCAGGCCGTCATCCCAACTAGCTGCGGCGTGGCAGCGAAGGCACTCGCGGAGTGGCTGGCTGCTAGCGGCGGCCCAGACGGCGACGAAGAGTTCGCACCAGCGACGGTTCCGATTGCCAATTGAGCGACGGCCCAATGGCTAACAATCAGAACAGCGGCGGCTGCGGCTTGCCAGCCATAGCGTGAGGCGCAATCCCACCAGGTTCCGGCTCGGCGGGGCCGGCAAGACGCCCCCCCAGGCGTTGCGAACTGCGTTTCCGACGCGAGCGTACTCTTACTCCGCTCCGCGTCGCTGAGGGCTGCCATCTGATCTAAGAGTTCCGACCCATGGGCGGCGTTGGCTGGGCTCTCGAATAATTTACTCAGTTCTCGAGACTCAGCCGACGATGCATCCCCAGCCGAGATCTTCAGTATAATGGCACGGAGTCGTTGCTCACTTCTGGTGGATTCGCTCATGGACGATCTATTCCGATTCCAGTTTCCTTTGCACGCATCGCATCAGCAGAGAATGGATGCGGCTTAGCTCTCGGTACACAGTGTGCCTGGGCCGACCTTTGCGGGCTGCCATCTCTTTCGGGCGAAGCCCCGTGAAATACCGCAATTGAACAGTCTCTCGATCAGGAACATTCAATTTGGCCAGGCAATCCGCCAGAGCCTCCCGACGGCGGTCGATCTGTTGGGCGATTGGCTCGGCCGCCACGGCAAGGGCCTCAAGGGCAGCCTCGCTCATGTGCTGAATTCGCTGGGATTTATGCTTTTGTCGCAACGCCTCGAAGTAGGCCATCCGGCAGGCCCAGGCGCCAAAGTCTTTTGCGGGATCGTACTCGCCGAATTTCCTCCACAGGACTAAGCAGGTGGCTTGGAACACTTCTTCGGCGTCATTCTCACCATTGAGCATCAATGTGCGAATAAACGCGTATAGGCGTTTTGTGTGAGCTGCAAGCAGTTCAACAAACCGCTCATTCGCCTCGTCACTTACGGCCATAAGGAAAAGTTGCGTTGCCACCCGCTGCCCTGGAAGGTGGCATTGTTGGAGAAGATGAGATGAGTCAATCCAGTAGAGGTCGAGTGACAACTACCGCTGTATGTATTCCCGGAAAGTGCCGCCGGTTTTGCACAAATTCGTTGAAAATATCCGAGAAACTTTGATTCGGTCGATGGGCGGTTCGCTAACGCGTGCTACAGTGCCCATCGCGCTCCCCGCTGAGCACACTCTGTGAGCTCGACAGCATGTTCAGGAGGTAACCGCAGTTGTCCGCACACCATTCTCCAGGCGTTTCTCCAGGCGCTGTCGCTCCTGTTCGCGCAAGCGGACCATCGTTTTCGCAAGATCTGCCCCTATTCCAGGACATCTTATATGCGCAACCCCGAGACGGCATCTAGGCAGGAATGGCTGCCAGGGTGTCGCCCCGCTAGAGTTTCGTAATGCCTCCAGCGAACCAAGGCCGAGGTTTCAGGCAGCGCCAGTGATCATTGCCCTTGTGAGGGGCCAGAAGTCCTCGCCGTCAAGCGGCTCCTTGGAGCATTTTCTCGGTACCCTTGTGGGATTGGGCGCTAACGCACGGGATCGCATACGCGATTTGATCTGTAGTGCCATTCTGAGTGGGTGACGAATTCTCGCAAGCAGGCGTTGAGCGGGGAGGTAGGCATTCGCTTTCGAGACCTGGTCCGCCAGGCCTGCCGATCGCACGAGATCGACATTCTGCAGGGGGCAGTGTCGTGCGACCGCATGCATGTGCTGCTGAGTTGCCCGCCGAGTCTGTCGCCGAGCAACGTGCGATTCTTCTTTAAATGGAGACTTTCTGCGTGAATATCGGCACGCCTGTGTTGAATATAGCTAGGGCATGGGGCTGAATGCCGCCAGGCGGAGAGCCAATGCGCGTTGGGCTTCTTCACCTCAAAGACCTGATGCCCCGATCTGTTACCGAGAAAGAGCGTCAAAAGCGTCTACAAGTTCAGCCCAGCGTCATAGACCGGCAACGCCCTTCTTGCCAGTGAATTCAGCCGGCATTCTGGGCACGTGGGCGCCTGCCCTCTGCATTGGCTAGTGTGGCGTCGACGACACCGAACAAATGGCGACAGTACGGGATGACGCCCCGATTAGATTCGGATGCCGGTCGGGGCTGCAAGCGTCGTCGCCAATCGCCTGAACGAAGATCCGGTCAGGGCGTGGCCGCAGCTCACTCACGCCCAACAGATTCCGACTCACAAGGAGTTTGAAGTAAGGTGGGCCTTTACCATGGGCTTCGCTACTTGGGAGTAAGGTTCGTCTTTCCTGGCAAGCTCCAATCGTCCCGGCAGGATTGGTGGCAGCCGTCATTTACACATTCCACCTGCCCGGCACGAATGCCTTCAATCCTACGATGCTTCTCAAACTGCCTCGACGACTACCTCAACCACGGCGAAGCCTCCGTGCCAGAGCCTATGCTGCTCGTCTGGCGCACGTAAGCTTCTTGCTGGCAGCCCCGCTATGCGTGCCGGCGTCTGACTCACCCGCTGCAGAGCCTGCAGAAGCGAACCACTCCGAGGCTGGCGGTCCAGAATCAGAGCCCCCTACGCGCGTCGATTTCAATCAACACATCCGCCCAGTTTTCGTTTCTCATTGCCTGAGCTGCCACGGCGGGGTGAAGCAGCAGGCGGGAATCTCATTCGTCTATCGCGATCAGGTGCTTCCTCCGGAGGGTTGGATCGTCGAGCCAGGAGACCCCGGCAGTTCGATTATTATTGACCGAGTGATCGAAGACGATCCTTCCCTGCGGATGCCGCCTGCAGAGCATGGCCCCCCGCTTAGCAGCCGTGAAATCGACCTGCTGCGGCAATGGATCGCCGAAGGCGCCACCTGGAAAGAGCACTGGGCGTTCGAGCCTCCCCCTGAACCAGAAGTGCCGACCGTAAAGAACCATGCCTGGGCTAGGTCCGATATCGATCGATTCGTCCAAGCCCGTAGAGAGCAGGTAGGGCTAGATGCTCCGCCAGATTCAGCCCCCCACCGTTGGCTGCGTCGCGTCAGCCTCGACATCACCGGCCTGCCTCCTTCGCCAGAGGAACTGGAGCGTTTTCTTGCTGAGCTCGACTCGCTGGGCGACGGGGCCTACGGCCGTGTAGTCGACCGGCTGCTCGCGTCGCCCCATTATGGGGAGCGTTGGGCTAGCGTCTGGCTAGATCAAGTCCGCTACGCCGACTCCAAGGGGCTTGGCTTAGATGGTCCCCGCTCCATCTGGAAGTATCGCGACTGGGTGATCCGATCTCTCAACGCCGACATGCCCTACGACCAGTTCACAATCAAGCAGATTGCTGGCGACCTACTCCCTGGTCGAGACCCGGAAAACCTGATAGCGACCGCGTGCCACCGCCTCACACAAACCAACGAGGAGGGCGGCACCGATGACGAAGAATTCCGCATCGCTGCAGTGCTCGACAGGGTCAACACCACCTGGCAGACCTGGCAAGGAATGACATTCGGCTGCGTGCAGTGCCATGATCATCCCTACGAACCGTTCCGCCACGAAGACTATTACCGCTTCGCGGCCTTCTTCAATAGCACTGTCGACACCGACCTGGGGGACGACGCGCCGCTCTTCGCTGCGCCGCTTCAAACCGCTGACTACAAAGTGGCAGAGCAATTGGATGAGCAGATCCAGTCACTGCAAGAATCGCTCTGGGCAAAGGGTTTTGGCATGCTAGAGGACGACGGCTCATGGACGCCGCTGCAAGGCTTGTCAGCCAAGACCAGCAACGCCACGGTGCTCGATGTCGAAGAGCAGTCCGCCCACGACGAATTCACAACAGTCGGCACCATCCAGCACGGGGCCACGTTCACGCTCGAAGCCCCGCTCCCAGCGGGGCTCGAGTCGCTTACCGCGATTAAAGGAGTCGTGCTGCCGTTGGATCCAGAGGCGGCTAAGGGAGATTCTGAGTGGGGCTTCGTTTGGTCTCACGTCTCTGCGGAGCTGCTGCTGCCGTCGCAGTCAGAGGCCAAGCCGCTCGACCTTGTCCGCGTCATCGGCGACGAACCGCACCCAATCTATGATCCCCAGATGAGCCTCGACAGTAAGTCGGGACGCGGGTTTGCTGCGCTCTCGCGTATCTACTACCCGAGGCGCGTCGCGCTGGTCCTTAGTTCGCCGGTCGTGATCCCACGGGGCGCCAAACTCCGCCTGACCATTGCCCATCGAGTCCAGATGGTCGGCGCCTTCAGCCTCACGAGTCGGCGGGGGTGGCTGGCGGTCTCAGGCAACCCAGACTTCACCGACTTCGCCAACTCTCCTACTATTGCGAAGCAGCGGGAGCAACTCGCCAAATTACAAGAACAGCGTCGAGAGATTCGATCTACGCCGACACCCGTCATGCAGGAGCGACCAACTCACCTAGCGCGTCAAACGAACGTGTTTGAGCGTGGGCTCTTCCTGGACAAGGGCAAGCAGGTCTCGGCGGGCGTACCAAGTACGATGCCGCCGCTCTCAAGAAACCAGCCAGCCGATCGACTTGCAATGGCCGAGTGGCTGGCGTCCGAAAAGAATCCGTTAACCGCACGTGTCGCCGTGAATCGGGTTTGGGCGCAGCTCTTTGGCGTCGGCCTTGTCGAAACAGAAGAGGACTTCGGTTCTTCGGGAGAGCCTCCCTCGCACCCGGGGCTGCTGGATCACCTTGCACTCCGACTTCAGAATCAGCATGATTGGCGCTTCAAGCCGCTGCTCCGTGAGTTGGTTCTCTCTAGCACTTATCGCCAAAGCGAAGTCGCATCAAGCACTGCTAAGACATCTGACCCCAACAATCGGCTGCTGAGCCGCGGCCCCAGGCATCGTCTCTCGTCCGAGATGGTGCGAGACCAGGCATTGGCGCTGTCGGGGTTGCTGGTCCGCGATCTCTATGGCCCCCCTGTGAAGCCACCGATCCCGGACGGCGTGTGGCAGCCCTTCGCGGCCTACGATAGGTGGCCAGCGGCGCCTCGGGGCGACGCCGATCGCTACCGGCGGTCCATTTACACCTACACCAAACGGAGCATCCCGTACCCGATGTTCGCAACCTTTGATCAACCCTCACGGGAGTTTTGCTCGCCGCGTCGCCTGCGCTCCAATACCCCGCTCCAAGCGCTGCAGACTCTCAATAGTGAATCGTTTGATGAGTGCACCGAGGCGCTGGCGGAGCGGATCACGCAGACCACCGGCACGCCAGAAGAACAAATCGCGTGGGGCTTCAAGCTTGTTACCTGCCGCCCACCCAAGGGAGAAGAGCTGACGGTTCTCACCGAGCTGCTGGAACATCCCGGCGGGGGGGCTCAGGCCGTGGCGAAAGTCCTATTGAACCTCGACGAAGTACTGATGAAATAGCCCGTGATTGCGGGCTTGAGTCAGCAGGCAGAACTGCCATGAAACTCGATACGTTACAGTGTGAAATCGGCCGCCGCCATCTAGAGTTGGCGACTCGCCGAACGTTCTTAAAGGACTGCACCACGGGACTCGGTGCATTGTGGCTGGCGTCTCAGCAGGCGACCGCAGCGGCCAGCAGCCGGTCGGAGTCAGGACCTCTAGGATTGCCCCACCATACGCCAAAGGTGAAGCGGGTCATCTTTCTGCACATGATTGGCGCGCCCAGCCAGTTGGAGCTCTTTGAGAACAAGCCCGAACTAATAGCCTATGACGGCAAAGATTGCCCCAATGAATTCTTGAAGGGAAAGCGATTTGCGTTTATCCAGGGCATCCCCAAGATGCTTGGGCCACAGTACCCATTTGCTCAGTATGGAGAATCGGGCGCCTGGGTAAGCGACCGCCTGCCGATGTTCGCCAAGCACGTTGACGACGTCTGCTTTATAAAGTCAATGCAGACCGATCAATTCAACCACGGCCCTGCCCAGCTGATGGTTCACACCGGGCAGCCCCGCCTTGGTTATCCTTCTATTGGTTCCTGGGTGACCTGGGGACTCGGCACCGAAAACGAGGACCTCCCCGGCTTTATTGTGCTGCTCTCTGGCGGTCGGCAGCCGCGGGTCGGTAAAGCCCTCTGGAGCGGCGGTTTTCTGCCCTCGGTGTACCAGGGCGTCCAGTGCCGCTCGCAGGGTGATCCGGTGCTAAATATCTCAAACCCGAGCGGGGAGTCTCGGCAAGAGCGTCGCGTGCTACTTGATGCGCTCACGAAGCTCAACCAGCAGTCGTACAACACCTTCGGTGATGAAGAGACCCTTGCGCGGATTGCGCAATACGAACTCGCCTTCCGCATGCAGTCTGCGGCGCCAGAGGCGATGGACATCACCCAGGAGCCGCAACAGGTCCGCGACTCGTACGGCGCTAACCCTGGCGCCGAATCGTTCGCCAACAACTGCCTTCTGGCCCGCCGCCTTGCGGAACGTGGCGTACGGTTCATTCAACTCTTCGATTGGGGTTGGGACACGCACGGCTCAAACGAGTCAGAGGCCCTCAACGTTGGGTTCCGACGCAAGTGCAAGCAGATAGACCAGCCTATATCGGCCCTGCTCACCGACCTCAAACAACGCGGTATGATGGAGGACACTCTGGTCGTTTGGAGCGGCGAGTTCGGCCGCACATCGATGCGAGAGAACCGCGGCGGTGCCGAGATGAGGTTTGTTGGACGCGATCATAACCCGCACGCGTTCACCCTTTGGATGGCGGGCGCCGGCGTCCGCGCCGGTTACACCCACGGCGAGACCGACCCCATGGGCTTTTCCATTGTCCGCGACCCGGTTCACATACGCGACTTTCACGCCACACTACTGCACTTACTGGGGCTTGACCACCGGCGTCTCTCAATCCCTTTCCAAGGCCTCAACCAAAAGCTGACCGGCGTGAAGGAGGCCCGGGTCGTGACCGAGGTCTTGGCCAACAGCGCCGCCGCGTCAGTCTAGAGCCGTCCGTTGTGTTCAAGCGTCGTGTTCAACAAGGTTGTCCGCTGAAGAACCTCCGTTGATGAAAGGTTTAGACGCCGGTCACTCCGCAAACTTTCGCTGGTCGGATTGTCAAGAATCGCGGTCGTACGGCCGATGGGGCAGGGCTGGAGAATCGGTTACGGATCCGAGGCGAGCGATTGTCCCGCTTCGCATCAGGCGGCTTTGCGTTCGTAGTGCTTTAGCGCCCCGCCGAGCCACTCTCGGCAAACGACTTCCTCCCCGTCAGCTGGCGGGTCATCGACCTCGGGCCAGACGCCGAGTAACGGCTTGTTCTCCTTCCGCTGGTGAGGGCGAGACGCGTGGTAGTAATCCAGGTACGACTCAACGAGGTGATCGAGGTGGCCGAGGCCGAAGGCGATGAACCGGTTGAGGCACTCACCTCGGATCGAGCCGATCCAGCGCTCAACAAAGGCGTTCTGGTTCGGCGCCCGCGGCGCTGTCGGCTCGACGGATACACCTGCTTCGGCGAAGGTCTGGTCGAACCGCTTGGAGTACTTGAAGTCGAGGTCGCGGACCACGTAACGAACGGGCAACTCCATCGACCGAGCCTGCTGCAGCATTGACTCGGCCTGAACAGTAACCCAACCGTCGTCCGGCGTGAGCGTCGCCGGCGAGCAGATCACCCGCCGCGAGTTGACGTGCAGGAACGCCAGCACGTAGGCCTGCCGCAAACCGGTCTTCGTCACGACCATCTTCGAGAAGAAATCACACTGCCAAAGCGTGTCAGCGTGGATCTTGATGAACTCGTCCCAAGTCCCCCTGCCCCGCTTCGGGCTCGGCGATACGCCCTCTTCTTTGAGAATTGTCCGCACCGTGGTGCGTCCAACGCACTGGATCCGGAGCTTTTTGAGCTCGCCCACAATCCGGCCGTAGCCCCAGCCCGTTTGTTTCGCCAGTCGAATCACAATCTGACGTAGAGTCTCCGGCGTGCCTTTCCGCCCCATCTTCTTGGCGGGAGGCTGCCCTTGGCTTTTCCGCTCACGCCAACGCTGGTACGTTCGGGGATGCACGATTGAAACCAGCTTCAGCACGTCCGACCCGATGCCATCACCCAGTTCCAGCAGTCGTTCGCGTTCCTCGTTCGAAAGGAAGATCCGGCTTTGGGGCACCCGAACTCGGGTCATCTCGAGCTCGGCCTTCAAGAACAGGATCTGCCGCCTGAGCTGGTCTTCTCTTGAACGCGCCAGCAGAAACATCAGCGGGGTAAACCAACCCTTCATCAAGCAACCGCCCTGGCGAGATTCTCCGGGAAACTGGGGTGACAATCTTTCTGAGCCCCTGGTGTCGGTTGATTCTCTCAGCAATGACGCTGGCTTCAAGCATCATTCCCGGTATGGCTTTCAAAGAATTCGCAACGGCCGGAATAGCCATGCTTGGGGCCTGACTCCGCGTACCGTTTGTACCGGATTTAGGCCGACTGTACCGAAATACCTGACAATCCTTGATACGGTTTGATAGACTCTCACTTGTCTGCGATAGCAGGTTTCCCCCTGGTTTTGCCGAGAAATGAGCAGTTCCAAGGCTGGTTAGAAATCGCCTCATAACCTCGAGGTCGTCGGTTCGAATCCGGCCCCCGCCACTTTTTCTAAGTCCTGCTGAAACCGTGCTTTAGGTTACCGGCCACTTGTGAGGCCGAGCGGCTTGCTAGGGCCCAAAAGAGGTAAAAGTACCTCTTTTGGTGACTCGTAGCGGGAGAGCCGCCGTGCCCAAGCTACTCAAGCGCCCCCCGAAGTACCGTCTCCACAAAAGCACCGGCCAGGCCGTCGTCTCGATCGGCGGCAAGGTGCATCAGCTCGGCCCCTACGGCTCCGGCGAGAGCCACGAGCGGTACGAGGAGCTGATGTCGCCGACGCGACGAGGAGCGGCCCGACCTGGCCGAGGCCGACCCTGAGTCCCTGCTCACCGTCAAGCAGCTGCGTCGCCGCCTGCAGCAGGGCGTATGGTCCAAAAACTCAGCCGACGCGAAACGCCTTGATTTGCAGGCTTTGTGGACCGCCGAGTCCAGCGATCTCGACCGAGAATCCCGGTCGAGAATCGGGTAGATTGGGGGCTCCGAGCACGTTTCGCCAGGAGCCCGCATGACCACGTCTCTGCAACCTTGGCATGTCGCCTTCATCTGGGCGGTTGGCTGGGTGAATCGTCAGCAGCAGTTGGTGATCGAGTACCTCTGTGCCGAGAATCGGGTTTTGCGAGAGCAGGTTCACAAGAAACGCATCCTGCTGACGGATGACCAGCGAAGAAGGCTGGCCGTGAAGGGGAAGGAGCTGGGGAGGAAGGGCCTCGAGTCAATCACGACCCTCTTCACGCCTGACACCATTCTGCGTTGGCACCGCCAACTGGTGGCTCAGAAGTGGGACTACAGCCAGCGACGCATGAGGGCCGGGCGGCCGCCGGTATCCGAAGAAGTGACGAAGTTGATCGTGCGGTTCGCGAAGCAGAATCGGTCGTGGGGCTACCGGCGGATTCAGGGAGCGCTAGCCAACCTGGGCCACGACGTCTCGGAATCGACGGTCGCCAATGTCATGAAGGCCAACGGCTTAGAGCCGGCTCCGATCCGTAGGAAACGAACGCCTTGGAAGGAGTTCTTGAAGGCGCATTGGGACCAGCTCTCAGCGGTCGATTTCACTAGCGTTGAAGTATGGACTCCAAGAGGCCTGATCACGTTCTACGCCTTGTTCGTGATCGAGCTGAAGTCGCGTCGGGTCACCTTCGCCGGCCTGACGACTTCCCCGAACGACGCCTGGATGCAGCAGGTCGCGAGGAACCTGATCGATGACGAGGACGGCTTCCTCAAGGACTCCAAGTTGCTGCTAATGGACCGGGACACGAAGTTCTCCGCCGCGTTCCGCCACACGCTGAGCCTGGGCGGCGTGCATGCACTGCGGCTGCCGCCGAAGACGCCGAACCTGAACGCCTACGTCGAGCGATTCATGCGGAGCCTCAAGGAGGAGTGTCTCGACCGGATGATCTTCTTCGGCGAGGGCTCGCTTCGAAACGCGATTCGGCAATACCTGGAGCACTACCACACCGAACGCAATAACCAGGGAATCGAGAACCGGTTGATCGAAGAGCCTGACGAGCAGCCGCCGGACGGTGTAGTCCAGTGTCGCGAGCGGCTTGGCGGGATGCTCAAGCACTACCACTGGATGGCCGCCTGAGGAGAATCGCCATGATCGGTTGGTTGAGACGTTGGGCGGAAAGAATGATCGAGCGTGAGATCGCTCGACGCATCGAAGAGACGCGGCGTCTGAAGGAGCAGATCGAGCGTGAGACCGGAGAGCCGATCCGGCTCTCGGAAGAGGAACGAGCCAAGCTGGAGCGGCTGGCGGAAGGGATGGACAGGGAGACGCTTGACAGGATCTCGGCGTACGGTCCCGAGGCTACCCTGTCACGCGGAACAAGCGAAACCAACAGCAGCGAATGATCTAGAACGATAGCTCGTTGGAGTTATTGGACCATACGGCATCCGTGGAGTGCTCCGCCGTGACGGAAGAGTGACTGGCAGCTCACCGGGAGCTCCGCGACCGCAACTGCGCGGAGAGGCAAAGCAAGCAGGAGAGGGCGAGGCCCCCTGGCTCCGGGACTGCAGCGGGGGAAGCCAATACGCCGGTGGCGCCGTAGTTCGTGCGCCAAACCAGGTAGTCCGATTGGGTGACGTGGCCGTCGCCGTCCGCGTCGGCCGACGTGAATGGGGCGACCTGTTGATCGAGGCTGTCCCGCCAGAGGGTGTAGTCGGCCGCGTCGACTAACCCATCGGCATTGAAGTCGGCCGGGTTGAGCACGGTTACGAGCCCGCTGACCAAGACCTGGTTCGCAATCGGGTCGAGCGTCACGGTGGCCGACGACACGTCCCAGTCGGGCGCGAGCGAGCCGTCGATCGTCCAAGCGGGGTTCGTCGGATCGGCCTGCGACTCGGGGTACTCAAAAAGAACGAACTCGTCCGACAAACTCGGCGCCCCGCCGAGTTGCACGATGCGTAGCGTCGCGGAGGCGCCGAGCGTCAGGCTGTTGCTAGCCACGATCGAATCGGACTCGGTTCCGTCGTACTCCCACTCGTACACGGCGTCGTCGCCGAATTGGAGGCTCTCGACCGTCAGCGTCCCGGGGCTCGACCCGGGCGTCACCACGCCATCGACGCCGATCACCACGTCGCCCGGCACGAACCCGCCGCCACCCAGCTCGGCGCCGCCCGCGAACGTCGCCGGGCCGCCCGGCGAGATGAACTCGCCGTCGACCTGCAGCGAGCTGCCGGCGCCCGTTTGGGTGTACACGCCCGAGACCGTCAGCGTGCTGCCGGCTCCGATGACAACGGCGCCGCTGTTGGCCAGGTCGCCCACGGTGGTGAAGTCGCGGCCCTCGGCGATCTCGAACACGCCGAGGTTCTCGGCCAAGGGATCGATCGCGGTCAGCACCGACCCGGGGCCGTGCAAGCGGACCGCGGAGTTGTTGATAGTGATCGTCCGCGCGCCCAGGTTGATCGCTGCGCCGTCACGAACGATCCACTCGCCACCGGTGAGGGTGGTCCCCGAGTGGTTATCGAAGTTTCCGCCAACAGTCACCGACGACGCGATCACGTCGAGCGTGCCGCCGTTGGCGAACCAGTTGATCGTCGCGGCGGCGCCGGTGTTCTGGACTTCGCCGCCGCCCGGATTCTCCAGCCGGACGATGCTCCGAGGCGTGACGAGGTCCATCGTGAAGAGGCCCTCGTTGCGGAGCCGAGCTGCGGTGTAGGCTCCCGAGCCGAGCGCGCCGTCGGTCCAGGTCAGGGCGCCTTGGTTGATCAGCGTTGACTTGATGACCTTGCCGTCGGGGCCGCTGATGACGCCTTGCCCGGTCAGGACCGGCTGCCCCGTTGATGTGCCGAAACCGCCGCCGGTCCAGTTGATCTGGTCGGCCACGAACTCGGTCTCGACCTTGATCTCGCCCGCGTTGAGGGTCAGCGTGTCGGTCACGGCCGGCGTCGGGGTGTTGAAGGTGGTCGCGCTGTTGATCTCCGTGGTGTCGACGTCGTACGCGCCGTTGAACGAAGTGGTCCCCGCCAACGCGCGGAACTCCTCGCCCGTGACGCTGCCGTTGTACTTGTGGTCGGCGCCGAAACCGACGCTCGACTCCAGCACCCCGTCCGTGATCACGAAATCGCCGTCGCTGCCGTTGGTGCGGTCGCGACCGATCCGCAGCGCTCCCCCGCCGGTGATCTCGACTTGGCCGTCGTTCTCGAAGCCGCCGTTGACGCCCACGTTCGCTCGCACGCCATTCGTGTGGCGGACAACCCCGGTTGCGGTGTTGTAGACGTAGCGGAGCGACCTCTCGGTAGCCAAGCCGATCGAGAACGTACCCTCGTTCTGGATGACGCCGTTCTGGTTGTCGGAGAAGCCCCCGTCTAGCCAAGTCAGTGCGCCCTGGTTCACGACCCGGCCGGTCAGGGTCTTGCCAACGGGGGTGTCGATCACGCCCGAGGTGGTGAGCACCGTCTCGCCGGCCGCCGTGGCGAAGCCGCCGCCGTTCCAGGTGAGCTGGTCCACGGTGAGCGTCGTTCCAACCATGACGGTCCCCGCGTTGATCGTCAGCGTGTCGGTCACGGCCGGCGTCGGGGTGTTGAAGGTGGTCGCGCTGTTGATCTCCGTGGTGTCGACGTCGTACGCGCCGTTGAACGAAGTGGTCCCCGCCAACGCGCGGAACTCCTCGCCCGTGACGCTGCCGTTGTACTTGTGGTCGGCGCCGAAACCGACGCTCGACTCCAGCACCCCGTCCGTGATCACGAAGTCGCCGTCGCTGCCGTTGTCGAAGTCTCGGCCGACTCGAAGCGTGCCCCCGCCGGTGATCTCGACTTGGCCGTCGTTCTCGAAGCCGGTGTTCGCGCCAAGCGTCGCCCGAGCGGTCCCCGTGTGGCGGATCAGGCCGGTCGCGGTGTTCCGGAAGTACTGGAAGCTGTGATCGTCAACGAGTTCGATAACGAACTCGCCCTGGTTGACGAAGTACTGCTGGTTGAACGTGCCGGTGAAGTCGCCGTCGACCCAGGTCGCGGTCCCTTGGTTGATGAGCCCCGGACCGGTGTTCAACTGGCTTGTCGTGTCGAAGGTGCTCTGGCCGGTGATGGTCAGCGCATTCGTCCCGCCGAGGTGGGCCGCGGTCCAGGTGAAGTCCTCGACGGTCATCGTCTGGTTGAGCGTCAATGTGCTGCCAACGTTGTTCAGCGTCAGGCGACTAAGCGTGACCGGCACATCGACGTCGACGGTTCCGGCATTGATGATCGCGTGGTACTTCAGCGAACCGTCGTTGTTGGGAACACGGAGCAGGTCCCAGTTCAGGACCGAGTTCCAATTCGAGCTCCCCCCTACCCAGAAGATTTGCTGCGGCTCGCGGACGAACTCAGAGAAGACCACGTGGTCGGGGTTGAACGGGCTGGTCGGGCCGTAGTCGATTTGGGCCGACGCGAGGCCGCCATCGAACAGCACGCGATCGCCCGGAGCCACGTTGGCAAACGTGCCGCTCAGGCCGTCGGACGTGAGCAGCACAAGTTGATCGTTGATGCTGAGCGTGTTCTCGACGTAGTCGACTAGTTGAAGGTCGAGGTCGCCGCCGAGCGAAACGCTGCCGGTCGAGACCAGGCGGTCGAACCCGGGGTTGAGCACGTTCTGGTTGGTGATCTCAATCCGCAAGTCCGATCCAGGCGCGTAGGCCAGCGAGCCGGCCGTGGTGAACGCGGTCCCGTCGCCCGGCGAGTGGGTCCCCTCGAAAAGCACGTTGTCGAGGAGGCCGTCTCCCTCGATCCAGCCCGTGAGGGTGATCGGCTCGGCGGCGCTCGTCCCCGTGATCGGCGCCGCGATCTGGGCCGGAGTAGCAGAACTGTTCGGCGTAACGATCGTGCCAGATCCGGCCGCGGAGCCGCCCAGCACAAACGACGGCGTGTCGAGCACGCCGCCCGCGAGCGTGAGCACGCCGCCCGAGTCGATTGTCACGCTGGGGGCCGTGACCGTCGCCCCCGTGTCAACGCGCAGCTCGCCGCCTGCGGCGACCGGGATAGGCACGGTGGCGGTCAGGATGGCTTGGGCGTCGAGCACGCCGGCCACGTTCAGGGCGACGTCGTCGATCGCTGCGGGCGCGGATTCGACCCGCAGCGTTCCGCCCGACTCGACGGTGAGCGACCCGGCGCTGTTGGCAAGGGAGCCCGCGATTGTCGCGCCCGAGAGCTCGGTGGTCCCGTTGGTGATGCGGACCTGTTGCCCGGCTCCGAACCGGATCGCGCCGCCGGTGGTAGAGAAGATCCGCGCCGGCGCGAAGAGCCCGGCCTCCTCGAAGAGAACCTCACCGGTCCCGAGCCACTCGCCGCCGACCGCGTTGAGGCGACCTCCGGTGAACCGCGCGTTGGCGTTGGCAGTGAACGAGCCATCGATCGAGAGGGTTCCATCGTTCCGCACTTGGAGCAAGACGTTGGTGAGCGTCGGCGAGTCGGTCAGTAGCAGCGAGGAGTCTTCCGCGACGATAACTTGCTCGAACGTCACGGGTTCTGTGGTCGAGCCGACGATCTGCCCGCCGCGGAGCGTCACGTCGGTCGGGAACCCCGATTGCTCGAAACGCAGCTCCGAGAACTCCAGCGATATCACGCCGTTGCGGTTGTCGATCGTGGTCGCGACCGGCGTCAGGCCGTCGACGTCTTCGGCATGAAACACCAGCCGCGAGCTGCTCCCGATCATCACCTCCCCGTTGTTTACCAGCGTGAAATCTTGGAGGGTGGCGTCCGGGGCGAAGAAGCTCGTGTCACTTTGCAAGAGCGTCACGGTGGCGAACTGGTCGAGCTGCACCAGGCCGTCGTTCACCAGCGTCACCCCCCCCGAGCCGGAGCCGTACACGTACTGCTGCCCGAACTCGCCGAACTGCAGCGTCTGGTCCGCGCCGATCGTTAGCGAGCCGCCACCCGAGAGCTCTAGACTCGAATTCGAATTCAGCTCGGCAGTCCCGGTCCCGTTCAGGGCCGAGTCATTCACGAAGCGGAGTAATCCGCTGTCGACCCGCACGACGCCGTCGTTGGTCAGGTCGCCGTCGATCGATAGGGTTCCATCGTCCTGCACTTGGAGCAAGACGTTGGTGAGCGTCGGCGAGTCGGTCAGTAGCAGCGAGGAGTCTTCCGCGACGATAACTTGCTCGAACGTCACGGGTTCTGTGGTCGAGCCGACGATCTGCCCGCCGCGGAGCGTCACGTCGGTCGGGAACCCCGATTGCTCGAAACGCAGCTCCGAGAACTCCAGCGATATCACGCCGTTGCGGTTGTCGATCGTGGTCGCGACCGGCGTCAGGCCGTCGACGTCTTCGGCATGAAACACCAGCCGCGAGCTGCTCCCGATCATCACCTCCCCGTTGTTTACCAGCGTGAAATCTTGGAGGGTGGCGTCCGGGGCGAAGAAGCTCGTGTCACTTTGCAAGAGCGTCACGGTGGCGAACTGGTCGAGCTGCACCAGGCCGTCGTTCACCAGCGTCACCCCCCCCGAGCCGGAGCCGTACACGTACTGCTGCCCGAACTCGCCGAACTGCAGCGTCTGGTCCGCGCCGATCGTTAGCGAGCCGCCACCGGCGATCTCGATCCGTGGTTGAAAGGCCTGGCCAGATGGGCCCACCGTCCCCGACACCGTGGTCGTACCGGTTCCGTTGATCGCCGAATCGCCTACGAAACGGAGCAAGGCTCGGTCGGCGAGCACCGTGCCGTTGTTCGTCAGGCTTGGGCCAACTGTTAGTTCACCGCTGTCGTACGACCGGTAGGTCGTTCCGGCATCGACCACGAGACCGTCCTGTAGCGCGTAGGTCGAGTCCTGGCCGATCGCGATGTCGGCCGCTTGGAGCGTCACGCCGGGGCCGAGGGTCAGCGCTGCGCCGTACTCCACCGCGATCGTCGCGCCGTCGACCACCGCGGCACCGTTGATCAGCAAGTCCCCCCCCGAGGAACGCGCGGCGCCGCCGCCGGTGATCAGCCCTCCTTGCAGCACGACCTCGCTCGTGAAGTTGGGTTGGTCGAAGACCAACTCCGCGCCGGGACTGAGCGTGATGACGCCCCCTACGTTGTCGACCGTGGTGACCGGCGTCGACGCGGTCGACGAGTCGCTCTGCAGCGTGAGTCGCGAATCGCTCTCCAGCAGCAACTCGCCCCGGTTCTCCAGCGTGAAGTCTTGCAAGGTCGCCGCGGGGATCGGCGAAGCCGCGTTGTCCGACAGCAGCACGGTGGCTCGCCCGTTCACTCCGACTTGCACGAGGCCATCGTTTGTCAAGGTCAGGCCCCCCGAACCGGTCCCGTACAGGTAACCGTCGTCGGGGGTGTTGAAGAGCAGCGTCTGGTCGGCGCCCACGGTCAACGATCCGCCGCCCGCGAGCTCGATGCGTGGCGCGACGCCGAGAACGCCGGCGGACGTCAGCGTGGTCGTTCCTACGCCGTCGATCGTCGTGTCACCGACCACGCGAAGCGTCGCCCGTTCGGCGTTCAGCGAGCCGTCGTTGGTGATCGTGGGGCCGATCGCGACAACGCCGCCTCGGGTCGACCGGTACGACGACCCCGCGCCGATCGTAAAGCCGGAGGGGACGTCGCCGGTGGACCCGTCTCGAACCTCGACATCGGCCGACTGCAGCGTCACGCCGACGCCAAGCGACAGCGACGCGCCATTGAACACTTGGACCGACACGCCGTCGATCACGGCCGCGCCGTCGACGACCAGGTCGGCGCCGGCGCTGGCCGCACGCAGATTCCCGCCACCCTCGATCACGCCCCCCTGGATAACCAGCTCGCCGTCACCGACGACGAGCGACGACGCGGGGATGATGTCTATCACGCCCGACACGTTGTCGATTGTGAGCGACTGACTGACCCCCGGGGAGTCGTCAAAGCTGATGTTTGGGCTAGTCAGCGGTGCGGTTTGGAGCTCTCCGAAGTTGGTGATCAGGTGGCTGTCGCCGGCGCCCTCCAGCGGCCCGTTGAGGACCGCGGTCAAGCTGGGCGAGGTCGTCAGCTCCGCGTCGCCAACGAAGGTAGTCGTGCCGTCGAGTTGCAGCGTGGTCCCGGAGTTGCCCGAGAGCGTGACGTTCGGCCCGATCGTGACGCCATCCAAGATCGACGGCGCCCCGTTTTCGGTCCGCTGAACTTGCGAGTTCTGCAGCTCGACGCCGTCCAGAAGGGCGGTCGCGTCGCTCATGAGCACCTGCACGCCTTCGATCACACCGCCGGTGACGCTGGCCTGCTCGCGGAGCTCAAGCTTGGCGTCCTCCACCCCCATCCCGAGGACGGTTCCCGAGACGACGAGGCCCACGTCGTTGAGCTGTAGGCTGGACGACGCTTCCAGGAAGAAATCGTCCAACGTGAGGGTACGGACGCCGCTGTTGGCTTGGAAGACGAACGCGACGCTCTCGTCGATCGTGACCGAGTCGACGGCGCCATCGACCGCGAAGTTCGCGCTAGAAGAATTGCCAAACGTGGCGTCATCGCCCACGGTCGGCGCGGTTAGGGAGTCGAACCAACTGACCGGATCGTCGAAATCACTGAGGCCGACGCCCGGGTCCCAGAGGAAGTCTTCCGCCCCCGAGGGAGAGGGGGCCGATGCGAGAAGAACCGCGGCCGCCCAGCAGAGTGGGTGCAGGCGGGCCAACAGTGGGTGGGATCGCACTTCGAACATCTCCCAGAGGCTGGCGAGACGGCCACGGGCGTCTCGCGGGAGTCGAACGATTCCATCCGCAGCGGGACACCCTACCTGATGAGGCCCGCGATGTCAAATTTCAGTGATTCCGGTAGTGGTTCACTTTGAATCCGAGCCTTTTGAGGCCGCCGGCAGGTAGTCGGTCAGCCGGCCGCCCACCTTGGACTCCTCTTCCTCGATCATCTTGACCAAATCCAGCACCGTCAGAGCCTTATTGGCGATTCCCGCAGCCACGGCGGGGGTCGTCTTTAGCGTCTGGTGCTTGCGGATGAAGTTGTAGTGGAAAAAGTGGAGGGCGACCGCATGGGCGTGGTTCTCGATCTTCTTCGAGAACGCATTGGTCAGCCTCGTAAATCTGCGAATGCTCATTCTCATCGTCAGATTCTGCCGCTCGACATAGCTGGTGCTGATGTGCTCCGGGTCGGGCTGGCCTGCGGCAACCTCGCGCCTGCATCCGATGCACTCAGCCGGGCTGTAACGCTTCTCGCCGTCCGGGGTCTGGCCGTACATCTTGACCAAACGGGCGTAGTCGATGTTGCCGCCGAAAGCCAAGTCAACGGCCGTCAGATAGGCATTAAGGCCATCGCTGGTTAACTGGACGCGATTCGCCAGCCGAGCCGCAACGTCCTTGCAGAACGCAATAGCGTCTTGCTGGTCCCGCAGTCCCACCAGGAAGCTCACACAGAGCTTGCTGTCGGCGTCGATAGCCGTCCAGGTCCAAACGCTGCCCAGCCCGCCGGCGCCACGCTCGACCGCCTTGTCCTTGCAGCCGCAGAACGACCAAATCTCGTCCACCTGAACCCGTTTCGATTGCAGATCCCGGACGGTGATGTTGTGGTACTGCTCGCAGAACGTGCCCGCGTCGGCCAGCAGCCGGAGCACCGTCACCTTCGACGCACCGACCATGCGGGCCGTGGCGTTGATGGAACTCCCCTCGACCAGGGCGGAGAGGATCATGGCTCGCTTTTCAGTGCTTAACTTTCTCATGGCGTCAGCATGCTTGAGCGGTCAGGCATTGTCAATATGTGAAATTGTGAAACACCATTTCACAATTGCATATTGACAGGCCGATAAGGTTCGCTAGAATTGGGGTTGAAAGGCATCAACACCCCATCGCACGCCATGGAAGTAAGGCATGTTGACAGCGATTTAGAAGACGCCGAGCGCAACCCAGAGTACCGGGGCGCCCTCGATCGCAAGCGCCTGCGCGATTTCCGAAAAGTGATGAATGTGCTTCGGCAGGTCAGCAATGAAACGGAGTTGCTGCGTTTCCGCAGCCTCAATTACGAACGACTGAAGGGCAAGCGGAAGCACGAGCATTCAGTTCGCACCAACAAACAATGGCGCCTGATCTTTGAGATCGAGAAGCGGGGTGGGCCGAACAATAACGTTTTGGTCATCAAGGGCATCGAAGATTACCACTAACACAACAAGGAGGGACTGATGGATACTTTCGTACCCGCAGAACCAATTCCTCCTGGCGAATACCTACAGGACGAGTTGGACGCTAGAGGCTGGACTCACGAAGACCTTAGCGAGGTTACCGGGATCACTCGCCGGCAGATTGCGAACATCGTAAAGGGCAAGTCTGGCGTTACCCCCGAGTCTGCGAAAGCGATCGCGGCGGCTTTCGACCAAGAGCCAGCAACTTGGATGAACTTTCAAGTCGCATTTGAGTTGGCCAATGCAGCAGTAGAAGAACGTGAGATCAGGAAGTTAGCGCGCCTCCACGAAATGCTACCCATTCGCGAGATGCGACGACGCAATTGGCTGCCAAAGAAGTGCTCGACCGAAAAACTCGAAGACGCCGTATGCTCGTTCTTGGAGATCGGAGATTTAAGCGAGCGGCCCAAGTTGTGCGTTGCTGCGCGAAAGTCCGACGACTACACATTCAATAATCCCGCTCAGCTAGCGTGGTACTACCGTATCAAGAAGGTCGCCCCCGCAGCGCCCGTTGAAGGTAAGTACAGCGACTCCAACTGGGCGCCGGGAGTTGAAGACCTCCTGAAGCTCGCTGCAAATGCCGAAGATGCTAGGCGCGTTCCTAGGGTTCTGGCTGACATGGGTATTAGATTCGTGCTGCTTCAGCATATTCAGCGAAGCAAGATCGATGGAGTCGCCATGTGGCTTGACGACGACTCTCCAGTAGTTGGGTTGTCGCTGCGATACGACCGCCTAGACAACTTCTGGTTCTCGCTGCTGCATGAGCTAGTACACATCAAGCACAAACATGCCAGCCCCGTAGATGAAGAGATCGGCCCCAAGGAGGGCTTGGACGATATTGAAGTAACGGCCAATAGCGAAGCATCTGCCACGCTGGTTGCGCCAGAAAAGCTGGAATCATTCATACGGAGATGCGGACCGGGATTTCAGATGACCCGAGTGGTTCAGTTCGCGAGGTCGCAGGGCATTCACCCACATATCGTGGCAGGGCAGCTTCGGCATCGTGACGTAATTAAGCACTACCAGCTTACGAAGCTGAATGAAAAGGTTGCGTCACATATTAAAGGTCAAGCACTTACTGAGGGCTGGGGAGACTTCATTGCACTGGAGCACTAATTATGAGCACTACCAAGCACCGCGCCGCCTCAAGGAGCTATAGCGAGCAGTTGCAGGAACTTGCTGATCGCTACTTTGCGGAGGCGGGCCAAGAAACCGCCACCGCCAAGGAGATTGCTGCGTGGGCGTTGTCACACGGGCACTGGGAGCCGCCGGCCGACTTGGTTCTGCGAAAGTGCAGGGAAGACTTCGCGGACGCAATGCGGGAGCAGTATATCAAGGATGACGACGGCAAGCCCGTACGGGCGAAGCATGTCGCCAGATACACCAGGGGTGATGTTCAGCAGCACTTGTGGGCTGACATTCAAACCGCCCCGCGCTCCTTTATGGAACGCGCATTTAACCAGAGGCGGGAGCAGATCGTAGGCGATTGCCGCCAGCTAGACCGCGATGTCGAGTACTACAACTGCAAGCACGCCGACGAGCTGCCTATTCAGATGGTCTTTGATTTCACTGATGATGTGGAGGAGGGCAAGTTCTCCGGGGACTATCGCCCCCCACAACCTCGCTAGCGATTGTCCGTGTTCCATCGTGCCGCGGCGGCCTTCCTGGCAATCTCAGATCTTTTGGTGGCGCTTAGGCTTTCCGCGCGTGCCTTGCCGCCCTTAAGCCCGCCAGCCCGCCCGAGCGACGCCGCTGCCCCCTGGGCCGCCGCATCATGCCCCGCCTCAAACGCCGCCCGAAGCAGCGTCATGCCGCGTTCGTCCACATTCTGAATCTGGGCGGACCACTCCTGCCACGCTGCCTCCGCGTCTGCCGGCAGGGCGTCAGAATCCCCGACAGACTCGGCCACAATGCGGGACGCGTTCTCGTTGGGGTCGGGATTGTGTTGCTTGTCTCGTGCCATGCCCCCATTCTAGCAGGGGCGTCCCGTTCTGCGACGGGCGGCTAGATTTCAAAGTGAACCACTACCGTGATTCCTCGCGGAGCACAAGCGGATCGCCGAACGGTAGTGCTTGAATCCCGATTGCGGACCGCAACTAAGGATGCATCGAATCAGGCAGGGTGCCGAGGTTGGACCACTCGCCCCGACCTAGCGCTGCACCAATCCGACGAGGTGTTCAAGACCTCCGAGGCTGTGCAATCGTTATGACCACGGAGCTCCGGCTTTCGCAGCAGTTCGCCGCGAATGTCGCGTCCATCGCCATGCATGCCGCTTCGGACCTGCCCGCGAACGCGAACACCCTGGCGCAGCCAGCTAGGACTGCCTTTTGTTGGCGTCCCTGCCCAGCAGACCGCGCGCCGCGAGAGCGTTGCGCAACACAGCCGATCGGCGATGCTCCATAGGGTCAGCCGGCCCCGTGCCCATGAACCGCTGCAGCGCTTCGACGCTAGTGTACCGGACGCCACCGATCTCATAGGATTCGAGTACTTTTCCACGGACGCCGCGCTGCACCCATCGGTAGATCGTCGACTTGTGCACCTTCCGTCCCCGCCGGCTGGGGAGCCATTCGGGCACATCAGGTAAGGCAATCAGGATCTCCTCGTGAACCCTTTTTTCAAGTGACCAGCGGGCATCTCTGGAGGGCTCTTTGGGCATGGTTCTCTCCTAGGTCGAAGGGGTTACGTTGGGTGCCTTTTGCGTGCCTCGATTGGCGGGAGCTGGTCAGCGGGGTGCGTCGTGTTCAAGAAGGTTGTCCAACGAGCCAGCCCGTTGATTCAGGGTCGGGAGCTGCGTTGAACGGCTCTTGGCGTGACGTCAATTGTCACGAATCGCTCCGATCTATCAACGGCGCATGGAGTCGGGTCGCGAATTCTCGCGCCCGGCTAGTCGAGTTGCCTCAGCAGCTTCGTCAGACGGCTTTCCTTTCGTAGCACTTCAAGACCCCGCCGAGCCGCTCTCGGCAGACCACTTCGTCTCCGCTGCTCGGAGGGTCATCCGTATCCGACCAGACCCCAAGAAGCGGCTTGTTGTCCTTGCGCTGATGAGGGCGTAGTTCGTGATAATAGTCCACGAATTCAGAAACCAAGTAATCAAGGTGATTGAAGCCGCAGGCGATGAAGCGATTCAGGCATTCATACTTCACGCTCTGGATCCAACGCTCCACGAATGCATTTTGATTCGGAGCCCGAGGAGCGGTTGGCTCAACGGCAACGCCTGCGTCTGAGAAGACTCGGTCGAACCGCTTGCTGTACTTGAAGTCCTGATCACGCACGAGGTAGGCAACGGGCAACTCCATTCCCTTGGCTTGCTCCAGCATCGATTCGGCCTGCTGGACCATCCATTGGTCGTCCGCCTTGAAAGTGGCGGGCGAGCAGATGACTCGCCTCGATTTGACGTGCAAAAACACCAGCGCGTAGGCCTGCGTTAACCCGGTCTTCGCCAGGACCATCTTCGAGAAGAAGTCGCACTGCCAAAGCGTGTGAGCGTGGATCTTGATGAACTCGTCCCACGTCCCCCTGCCCCGCTTCGGGCTGGGCAAGACGCCCTCTTCCTTGAGGATCGTCCGGACCGTCGTGCGACCAACGCACTGGATGCGAAGCTTTTTGAGCTCGCCAACAATCCGACCGTAGCCCCAGCCAGCTTGGGTGGCAAGTCGAACAACGATCTGCCGCAGGCTCTCTGGAGTGCCCTTGCGGCCCATCTTCTTGGCGGGAGGCTGCCCTTGGCTTTTCCGCTCACGCCAGCGCTGGTACGTTCGGGGGTGCACAATCGAAACCAGCTTCAGCACGTCCGAGCCGATGCCGTCGCCCAGCTCCAACAGCCGCTCTCTCTCCTCATTCGAGAGGAAGATCCGGCTTTGGGGGACGCGCGCCCGAGTCATCTCAAGCTCCGCTTTCAAGAATAGGATCTGCCGCCTGAGTTGGTCTTCCTTTGAACGCGCCAACAGGAACAACAGCGGGGTAAACCAACCCTTCATCAAGCAACCGTCCTGGCGTTTTTCTCCGGGAAACAGGGCTGACAATCTTTCCGAACCCCTGATGTCGCTTGATTCTCGCAGCAATGACGCTGGCCTCAAGCATCATTCCAGGTATGGCTTTCAAAGAAATCGCAACGGCCGGAGTAACCAAGCTTGGGTCTGACTCCGCGTACCGCTTGTACCGTTTTAAGGCCGCCTGTACCGAAATACCTGACAATCCTTGATAGGGTTTGATAGACTCTCACTTGATGCGAGAGCAGGTTTTCCCCTGGTTTTACCGAGAAATGGGCAGTTCCGCGGTCGGTTAGAAATAGTCTCATAACCTCGAGGTCGTCGGGGCTGAATCCTCAGAAGACTATGCTTGTCGACTCTCATGATGGCACAGAGGAGGTGTTTCTGTACGCGAGTGGAGGCGAGGATGAGGAGACGGATATCGAGAAGAAGTCGGCAGTTGATGACATCCTGGATGATTTGGACGAAGCTCCGCGATCAACGATTAGCTTCTTGGCAAGACATCAGGGGTCGCACGCAGACGTGTACGCCGCCGGATTGCTCGAGAAGATCGGCGACGATCTCGATGAATACGATCACTCGGCAGATCTTATAGCAAGTCTGCTTCGAAGAACGACTGAATGGAAAAAACACGTCGAATGGTTTGGCAAGACCGCAAGTCAGTTGATCGCTTCCGAGACATGGACAGTTCCCTCATGGGCCCGCATGTTTCCAGAAGAAAGAGTTGACTGCACGGAACACCTGCGCGCTCGCGAGATCTTTCAGGGACGTTTTGAAACGTCGATCCAACGCTCATTTGTGCCGCTCGCCGCACAGCGTCTCGCAGTTTGGAATGGCGATAGCTCGATTGGGCTTTTTGAAGATTACCTCAACAAGAATTCGTCGACTATGCACCCTTGCTCATTTCGTGCTTGCCTGCTCGCCTCACTGGATGCAGGAAAGCCGGAAGCCGACGTGCTGATGCTTGCAGAATTATCTCAGGACAGACAATTAGTGCAGATGTTGAAGTGGATAAGTAGTCAAGGTCATGACAATTCTGATAGGCCGTAGCGCATTGACACTCACATTCCGGCGCTTCGCTCAGCTACTATCTGGCAGTGAGAATTGAACCGGAGCCCGAGATTTCGCCCAGGCTCCGGTCGTTCACTACAGCAGGTTGACCACGCGGTCCGCGAGTCCCTTCTCACCGAGGACAACCTTCAGGTCACCGGCCGTGGCGACCTTCTCCAGGACCTCCAGTTCCCGGAGACGCATCAGCGTCGGGTTGTCGGCGAGCAGGCGGGCCGTGTTGGCCTGCGACCGCATGGCGGCCGTCTCCTCGCGTCGCGAGATCAGGTTCGCCTCGGCGGCCTTCTTGGCCTCCGTGACCTTGTTGAGCAGGTCCTTCATGTCGCCCGGCAGGATGACGTCCCTGACGCCTACCGAAACAACCTCCAGACCCAACTCACCCGAACGGCGACGGACCGACTCGGCGAACTCGTCCGTGACGGCGTCCTTGTCCGTCAGGAACGCGTCGAGGTCGCGCGTCGCGACGACCGCACGCAGAGCCAGCTGCGCCTCGCGGTACAGCGACTGCTTCGCGCCGTCGGCCACGGTGACCGCCTGGCGGGCGTCGACGACGCGGTACGTGACGACCGCGTTCATCCGCAGCGTGACCTTGTCGGCAGTCATGATTTCCTGACCCGCCACGTCCAAGGTCTGCTCGCGGAGGTCGACCTCAACCACCTTCGCATCGGCCGTGCGGCGCCAGTACGCGTACTGACCGGGCGGCAGCGTCTCGACGTACTCGCCGTCGTAGAACACAACACCGACCGCGCTACGCTCGACCGTGCAGATGTCGAGCACCTGACCGGCGTACGGGCTGCCAAGGATGCGCTTCAGCTCGGCGTGCTTGAAGCGGACCTCACTGGCGTCGACGACTTCGACACGCACGCCCTTCTGACCAGTCCAGTACGCGTACAGGCCCGGCGGCAGGATGTGACTGAAACGGCCCTCGATCCAGACCAGACCGCGGTCGTTGTCCTTCAGGTCAACGACAACCGCCTCGTCGGTCAGCGCGCCGCTCTTAACGATCGCGTCGAGTTCATCGTGCTGCAGCCACGGGTCGCGGCGTGACACGACGTCAACCTGGACCTTCCAGGACGGTCCCATTAGCCAGTGCCGACCTTCGGTCAACAGGCCCTTGAACTCACCGTCACGGAAGTAGAGGCCTACCTCGTAGCTTCGGATCTTGATTCGCTTGTAGAACATCTCGGAGGCCTCCTTTCTATGGCCAGAAGTGGTTGCGGCCGGCCACCCGCCCCGTGCTTTTTAACAGCGTGTACAGCAAGTGGAAGACGCCTATTGATAACGATTGGTTCATGGATTGGTAAAAGTAAACCCTTGGGCGGCGAAACGATCCCCTTGGTCACGCGTTCGCTACGCGGAGCACGCTTGAGCGGTCGTTAGCGTGGCGGCTTTGGGGAGCGTCCGCCGCGGTGACTTGCACGGAACCTGTCCGTGCGAGCGACCATCGGCTTGTTCTTCCCTTGGCATGCCGCGCCGCGTGAAAGCGGTATCTGCGTGCTGCAAGGCGACGAGTCGCGTTGCTGCTACGCTGCCTCGACACTTTGACAAGACCGAAGTCCTGTCATGAGTGAGTCCGCAACGCGCAGCCGACCAAGCGGCCGTCCGCCACCCTCGGGCTTCTAGTGAGGCGTTTTCACGCCACCGCGCTTTTAGCGGTACGGGATTCGAACCCGTGACTCCCAGGTTAACAGCCTGGTGCTCTGCCTGACTGAGCTAACCTAATGGTGGTACGTGTCGCTTTCGAGTAATCCATGCACGGAACACACTGAGCCAACCGTCTGAACGGGGCGCAGGGCGCCGCTGGCCCAGCGACGACAAACCTCGCTTACAAAGAGACGCCGGTGGGAGTCGAACCCACTTTGACCGGGTTGCAACCGGCTGCCTGGCCATCTGGCTCCAGCGTCGTTGTCTTCATATTGAAGCAGCAGTAACCCGCCCAGGAATCGAACCTGGCCTACGACCTTCGCGGGGTCGCGTGCAATCCAACACACTCACAGGCTGCAAGCACCGTGTCAGGGAATCGAACCCCGTCCCGCAGTTTCGAAGACTGCGATGCTATCCAGCACACCCACACGGCATGGTCAGCATCTCGACCTGGAATCGAACCAGGACTTGGGCCTTAGGAGGGCCCCGTGCGGTCCGCCACCTCGGCAAAGCACGAGCGCAAGGATTCGAACCCTGTCCGTCAGTTTTGGAGGCTGACTACTCTCCCAGGAGCACACTCGCGTGGAGGGTATCCGACGGGAATCGAACCCGTACCTCCTGCTTCACAGGCAGGCGTGCGTACCGTGTACACCACAGACACCATAAGTTGGACCGCCGTCGCCGACGGCCCAACGGTCAATCTAGGTAAGCCATCCGGGTGAATGGCTGAGCTTCAGCGCTTGGCGTCGATTCGTTGTTCAGCACGACTCGGTGCCAAGCTTGCAGACGGATCGTCTCGTGGTCCGGGTGTGAGACCGCACCGCGAACGAAAGTCTCGTCGCGCCCTGCAGGGCGATAGACCCACTCGACGCGGTGGGGCTTGCCACCCTCTCGCACCAACTGTCCGTTTCGTTCTGCGA
The DNA here is from genome assembly GCF_007859765.1 of Posidoniimonas corsicana. Classification (NCBI taxonomy): domain Bacteria; kingdom Pseudomonadati; phylum Planctomycetota; class Planctomycetia; order Pirellulales; family Lacipirellulaceae; genus Posidoniimonas; species Posidoniimonas corsicana. The sequence continues at coordinate 2,013,376 of NZ_SIHJ01000001.1, read as the reverse complement.
GGTCACCGACGTGCATGCTCGGTCGCGGCAGGAAGAACCACTCGCCCTGCCGGACGTACGCAGCGGTTCGCCGACGGTGGCGGCGGTGCTTCACACCCTTGCGTCGCTGTTCACGCCGCACAATATCCGGCTTGAGGGCCTCCATTGCGCCACGAACCGTCGCTGTCCGCCGATTAAACGGCAAGGAAGCCACGAACCAGTGCTGCTCATCGTGGCCGCATAGGTAGCGTCCGCTGATCGGGAGTCGCCAGCCCGTCACGTCGAGCACGAGGTGACGCAACCGCGGCTTGATGTCCATCACTTCCGTTGTGATCACGTCCGACCATGGGTAAGTCAGAGCGAATCCCTCTGCACCAGAGATCTCACGTACGTCGATTTCGAATCGATTTCCGCGCGTCTCAATCGCAGCTTCGGCGCCAAGTGCTTCGAATGCTTGTAGGGTATCGTTGGTCATCTTTAGTCTCCCTTTCTTCAGTGGAATCGTTGCAGCGGAAGGAGAGGGAGTCGAACCCTCAAGGCTATGAAGCTCAGCCGGCTTCCAACCGGGTCCCGTCGCCAATCGGGTTGCCCTTCCGTTTTCTTCAGCAGCTCGACCAGGATTCGAATCTGGAACCGCTCGTTAGAACCGAGGGATGATTGTCCGTTTCACCATCGAGCCAAACCTCATTCGCCAATGTGAGCGGAAGGCGTGGGATTCGAACCCACATGCCGCGCGAAGCGGCTCCGCATTAGCAGTGCGGCCCGGCGAGCCGTATCCGGCTACCTTCCGAAATTGTCAGTGGACCCACTGGGAATCGAACCCAGATTCCCGGCCTGCCGAGCCGGTGTCGTCCCGTTGGACCATGAGCCCTCGTTGTGAGTGGACCGGAAGGGAATCGAACCCTTCGCACCGACTTTGCAAGAGTCAGTCGCCCCCTTGGAACATGCCAGCCCATCTTTCAAGAGGTCCGTCCGGGAATTGAACCCGGCCCTCGTCCTTACCACGGACGCGTGCGGCCGAAACACTTACAGACCAAAGTGATCCCGTATGGAGTCGAACCATCACTCTCCCGGGTGTCATCCAGGCGTCGTAGCCGTTGGACCACGGGATCATTGAGTGACCAGGGTGGGAGTCGAACCCACAAAATCACCAGGCTCTCGACCTGGTCGCTTTGCCGATTTGCGTACCCAGTCATCGGTAAGTAGCGGGTCCGGGAGTCGCACCCGACGGTCCAGGCTTATGAGGCCCGGCTGAGCCTGGCTCACCCGCATCAGTCAGTAGCCAAGGGGCCCTTTCTTCGGTAGACGGCGCGAACTCCCACGCCACGAGTGGCACGACATTCTGAGTGTCGCGTGTCTACCTATTCCACCACTTGGCCATATCAGTAGCCCGTGCGGGAGTCGAACCCGCGTCACGAGAATGAGGGTCTCGCATCCTGCCATTAAAAGAGCGGGCCATGTTGTCTCAGTGCGCCGGGCAGGAGTCGAACCTGCAAACACCTGATCCTAAGCCAGGCCGCTCGCCGTTGGCGTATCTGGGCATGTCAGCTGCTCTGCGCGCCGGGGAGCGTTCCCCGGCAGCACAGAGTCGTTCGTCAGTTCTTACTGCGACGAGTGCTGTCGCCGGTCGACTTGCGGTGGTTTTTGATAGCCTTGCGGTAGTCAGGCAGTTCGCTGGCTTCGATAACGGCGTCGCCAACTTTCTCGACGACCCAACCATCGACCCACGAATCGTCGGCGTCTTTCAGCTTGAGCACTCTGCCAAGCTTCGCGTACTGGTGAGGGATGTAGGAGGTCGTAACGACCGAGCCCCTGCTTATGGGACGACGCATCGTGCATTGTCGGTAGCGGACGCTTTTGCTCATCTGAGCCTCCTTGTTCCCAAGTGCGTTTAAAAACGTAACGAGTAGTCCTGGGTGGACTCGAACCACCGATCATCTTCTTGTAAGGAAGCTGCCTTTGCCGCTAGGCCACAGGACCGTGTTGAGTTGAGCGGAAGCCGAGGGACTCGAACCCCCAAGTCGCCGGTGCGACCAACTGTTTTCAAGACAGCGTCCTCATCCAGCCGGATGGCTTCCGTAAGCTGCGGGGGCTGGAATCGAACCAACACCAAGGCGTTCAGAGCGCCCCGTCCTGCCTTTAGACGACCCCGCAGAGGTTGTCTCGTTAGTTCCGGGGGTAGGAATCGAACCTACGGACTCCTGGTTCAAAGCCAGGCATCACTACCAACAGCGACGACGCCGGAAAAATTGCTTGCATCGAAAGTGTGCCCTGCGGGAGTCGAACCCGCCTGGCCGGGTTGGAAGCCCGGAGCCTCTGCCGCTCGGCCAAGGACACGTGAAGCGGAAGGAGTGAGAGTCGAACTCACAAGGCGCGCTCGGCGCTCGACTGCTTTCGAGGCAGCTGCCATCGCCCGTTGGCTTGCCCTTCCATCTGTAGCTCCGGTGGGAGGAATCGAACCTCCACTCGTCGACTTAACAGGCCGCCGCCTTACCGTTTGGCTACACCGGATCAAGTGAGTCAGGACGGCTGGATTTGAACCAGCGATCTCGTGCGCCCGAGGTACGCGCCCCGTCTCCAGAGACACTGGCCAGGCTTTCCCACGCCCTGAAACTCAATGCGCCCAGCCGGAATCGAACCGACACACCCTGCATGGCAAGCAGGAAGGCTGCCACTACATCATGGGCGCAAAGCAATGGAAAGTAAGTTGTCAAAGAACATCAGAGCACCGGGCCGGACTCGAACCGGCGTCGCCGCTGTACGAGAGCGGAGTCTTCGCCGCTAGACGACCAGTGCCTTTCATGTCGAACGCATGACGAGCTCTCCATGCCGAGCAATGCTGCGACACGACTCATGCTTGCCATCCGCCATCAAAATCAGTGGGACCAGAGGGACTCGAACCCTCACCCCGCCGGTTAAGAGCCGGGGATGCTGCCGCTAACACCTCAGTCCCATGTTGTTCAATTGGCGCGGGAGGAATTGAACCTCCGACCCACGACTTATAAGGTCGTCGCTCTCACCACTGAGCTACGCGCCAGTGCTTTGAGTCGGGCCGGTAGGATTCGAACCCACACCCACCTGGTTATAAGCCAGGGATGCTGCCGTTACACCACAACCCGAATGATGGTTGGGCGTATCCGTTTGCATCGCAGGACGATCGACATTGTGTATCTCCTCGTGGTTCGCGAAGTTCCAAGTAAGTGGTAGCCCTGGGAATCGAACTCAGCGCCACCCGGTTATCAGCCGGGTTCGGGCAACCAGCCCTCGACTACCGTGTAAGTCGGGCGCCTCGGAGTCGAACCGAAACCCTCCTGCTCCCAAAGCAGGCGTGCTCTCATCTGCACCTCCGCCCGAATTGTCAGTCAGAACGGGCGGACTCGAACCGCTCTGTCTCCTCGGCAACGCGGCTCTTGGCCCCAAGCCAAGCGCGATGCCAAACTTCGCTACGTTCTGATTACTCAGCACCCCGTGAGGGAATCGAACCCTCATCTGCGGATTGAAAGCCCGCTATCCTCGCCGTTAGACCAACGGGGCGTGTCGTGTCTCGTTGTGCGCGCACCGGGTGCGCAGAGTGGGCCGGGAGACGCTCGAATCCTCGTCTGCGGTTCTTCAGACCGCCGCTATACCGTCTCAGCTACCAGCCCAAGTTGTCGTGGGGTCGGCCTCTTCGATCGGCAGGAGCCAAAGAAAAAGCCCGATGTCGCTCTGACACCGGGCCTCGGGCTCATCAAAGAGATTGGCCGAGTGTCATAAACGCCATTGTTCGCCGGCGGGCGCATAACCGGGCTTATCGCTCGCCCTATAGGCAAACGGCAAGCCGGCGGTATTCGCCGGGAGCGATGAGCGTATGAGACTCAGCCGTAACATGATTCCGTCTCCGGAGAAGAAGTGCTTCCAGTTCTAGTCTACCCGCTTTAAACACCGCGGGTCGCGTTCGGTAACTATAGATGTCGGAAACAAGCCAGAGGTTCGCCCGCTTTTTCCAGAAACCTGGTATTTCCTGCCGGCCCAGTTCTCAGGGACGGACGCTGAGGCGTTCGGGGCGAGACACAGCCGTGGTCTATTCGACCAGCAGCTTCAGCAGGCCGCGGGCGTACTTGCAAATCTGGCTCTTGGTGGGGCTGTCCGCGAGGTTGCTCAGCATGTCGGCGATCTTGACGCCCTTGGCCAGTTCGTTCGCATCCACCCGTTCGAGGTTCTCTTCGTACGACAAGCCCTCTTGCTTGGTGAGCGCTTCGACAGCATCGACGACCCTAGCAGGGATCCCCTGCGCCAGCAGGTCGGCGGCGGAGAGGTCGGTGTCTTCCAGCACGTCGTGCAGCCACGCGGCAGCCTGGGATTCTGGCGACTTGGGGGCACGCGACGCGACCGCGGCGGGGTGCTCGATGTATGGCGTAACGCTGTCTCGGCGGAACTGACCCTCGTCGGCGCTAGTAGCAATCGCGCGAGCCAGCTCGACGAGGTCGGGGCCTGACTCCTGCGTGAGGTCGCTTGCGGACATAGCGTCTTGTTTCCTTTTGCCCTGGCCGGGGGCGCTCTCAGCCAGTTCGCTGCCCAGCAGCCGTTAGCTGGGCTCTTCTGGCCCGTCCGTTAGGCGAAACGACAACCTCGATTGTAGCTCTTCGGCGAAGGTTTTGGGCATGATTGCTTCAGCGGCTGCGTAGGCGTCGATGATCGCCTCACGCTCTAAACGGGAAGGCTTAGTGAAAACGCGATTGCTATTGAGCCAAGTCAGCGCCAGTTGCTCTGCCAGCTCGCGCAAGGACGGGTCTTCGAGCTTGAAGGCCCGGATCAGCCACGGGAGGCTCTTCCACTTCCCCATCTCGAACAGCAGCCGCAGGCAGAGGCTCTTGCCGCGCACGGTCGGCGACCGCTCCAGCACGCCTCAGAGCTTCTCCGCCGCCAAGACGGTGGCGAACTCTTGAAGCGAACGAGCTGCTTGCTTGGCGACCGCCGGGCTCGGGTCGTCCAGCCATCCCACCAGATCATCAGCGATCGACGCTCCCATGAGGCGAGTTAGCCCAGCAATCGCTACGCGGCGGAACCGCGGACGTTCGTGCGTACAATATTCTCTGAGCCGCTGTGCGTCTGGCGCCTCGGCGCATTCCGCTAGGCCCATTAGGGCGGCCAGATCCTCCGAATTGTGGTTCAAACGGGCCAGGTACTCCTGGCGGAGATTCGTGTAGCCAAGCTTCCTCAGTTGAAATCGAGCCAAGTCGCGTATCCCAGCGCTCCGATCGAAGGCCGCTTGCCTCCAGACCTTGGCCTCCTCCCCACGACTTGCCTCGGCACGGGCGATGTAGGCCTCGCGGCGTATAGGAGCGAAACCATCGCGGAGCAGGCGATCGACGAGCAGGTCGTCAGTGGCCAGCGACAACTGGCGGCGAGCGGACCAGAGCCGCACGACCGCATCTTCCAAGTCGATGCCTAGTCGGGCGACGCGCTCAGCGTGCGAGCCAGGCAGCTCGAAACCCCGCTTCACAAACCGCCGGACCGTTTTGCGATCGCCGGACGAGAGCAGCGTAGCGAGACGCTCGGCATGCTCGGGTTCCAGAAGTTGTGCGAACGCCGCGTCGGTGATGTGCGACAGGTCGTTGCGACCAAACTCAGGCAGGTGAGCAATCAGGTCGAGGTTGTGGAACCAGTACTGGGAATAAGAGTATTCCAGACGCTGCTTCACGGCGTCCTGCGCTCGACGGCTGATCGCCGCAACCCAGTCGTTCTGACGGATCAGCAAGAACGGCACTTCGCCGCCGTCTGATATCTCGGCCAACAGCTTCACCGCCTCTTCACGCACGTACCCGTTTCGGTGGAAGCTGAGCATGCCCAGCACCGCCGCCGAAGGCTCTCCGTCCCTCGTCTGAGCAAGCTTGCGCACCGACTTCTTCCGGAGCTGGCTCCACTCTTGGCCGGCATGCCAGCCATACTCCCAGTTGAAGGCGTCAGCCAGTTGAAGCAATTCCAGTGGCGCCAGCGTTGAGAGGATCGCCGCGATCGCCTCAACGGACGTTTCCCTGACGGCTGGTTCCTTGGCGCAGAGAAAGCGGCAGACGCAAGGGATCGACGCAGGCTCCCCGTAAGCGGCTAATTCCACGATCCGCGCAACGATATCGCCACCCCGACGTGGACTGCCAAACCAGCTTTTCTGCTGGTCGATTTCGTAGAGTTCTTGGGCCGCTTGGCGGGCTTTGTCCGACAACTTTCGCATGCGTGCTTCTGGCGTCCTGCAATACAAACGGGGCCCAACACCAAAACCGGTGCGGGCCTCGCGAGGGAGCATTCTAAGCTTCCCTAAAAGTAGTGGTCCCGGTTCACCCCGTCAAAACCGACCCCGCTTCAGGCAGCAACGCTTGAACCGCGTACCGCTGCCACACGGGCACAGGTCGTTGCGGCCGAGCTTCTCTTCCATCAGCTTATCGCCGTGAACGACCCTGACGCCGATCTTGACCTGCGTCTCGGACGGGTAGCCACGACGGCGCTTGCTCATCGGCTCGAAAAGACGGCTCTTCGTTGGCTGGGCGGCTCATGATGCACCTCCTGACACAATTGACGACGGTGACGACCTCGCACTGACGGACCGACCGTCCCGGCCTAGGGTTCGCGCTTTTAGGTGTCGGTCAGCCATCGACTCCTTTCTGTATGAGATTAAGCGTCGATGCAGCCTGGTGCCCGCGAGCGGGCGTTCAAGGGCGGGGTTGCAGCGGGGCCCCCTCCCCATTTCACCCCGGCCGAAGGCAGACCCTTGAGCGACCCGCTCTTAGCGGTCGCCAGTTGCTTGGCATCGTTAACTCAAACAGAAAAGGAGAAGTCTCATGACAACACCAATAAACCAACCCTTCGCCACGCTTCGCGACGGAGCGCTCAAGGCGACCATCTGGGCCAACACGACAGACGAAGGTCGAACTCGCTACTCGATTACGCTGACCCGGTCCTACACCGACGCCGATGGGAACTGGCACGACACCAACTACCTCAACCGCAGTGAGCTGCTGCGGGTAGCCCATCTAGCAAGCAAGGCATTCGACGCCGTCGGTGAAGCGTACGCAGCGGAACCCGACGATGCGACTGGTGCCGGGAGGCGCCCGATGAGCCGCTTCGACTATATCTTCGAAGGCCCGGGAGACAACTCCTGGGCCGATGCGGTCGAGGTGGTCCAACGGCTACTTCGCCGCCACCATCGCTTGGCTATCATTTGGTCCGTCATTGAAGTTCGGAGGGTTCGCCCCGATCTCAACGACGAGCAGGCATGGCAGGTGCTAGAGCGGGCTCGGCTCCATCACAACGCGTCAGTGGGCGTCAACTGGGAGACACTGTCAGCAGCAGCCGAGGCCTTGTACCCCGAACCGGAGGATACGCCATGAAAACCGTCCTTCCTAAGTTCATCGAGGTGCCGGCCGCTCCGCGTAACGCTAGCCCAGTGCCCGAACTCAACAGCATCCACGCCGCCCGCCGGCGTGGTCCCTATGGTTCCCCGAAGTACCGCGGCAACTGCGGCGGCTACCTGATCCGAGACTTGCTCTGCTACTACCAGCCGAAGCGGGTGCTCGACCCGATGACGGGCAGCGGAACCTGCCGCGACGTCTGCCGCGAGCTATCGATCCCGTGCGTTTCGATGGACATACGCTTCGACCAGGACGCTGCCGATCCCAACCTCTACGGTGCGGTGGGGCCAATCGACTTTGCCTGGATGCACCCGCCCTACTGGCGACAGATCGTTTACAACGACGATCCGCGGTGCCTGTCCGCGGCGCCGACGCTCGAAGCGTTCTTCGCCCGGCTACGGCTGGTTCTACGAAACTGCCAGGGTGTGCTGACCCGTCGCGGAAAGATCGCGATTCTGATCGGCGGCTACAGTGAACGCGGCGTCTTTCAGCCCCTTCCACACCTGACGGTTGCCGCGGCTGCGAAAGAAGGGCTCCGGATGGCGGGCACCGAGATCATCCGGTTGCAGTACGGCAACACTTCGTCGCGGCGGGTCTACCGCTCGACGTTCATCCCTGGTCTCCATGACCAGTGCCTCGTGTTCGAACGCGGCAGCCTTTGATCGGAAGTAGCTGCTTCTTTGCGCCTCGCTAGTTCTTAGCGGGGTGCTTCTTCTTTGCATCAGAATCCTTCTTATGCTTGCTGCCTACGATGCGTTGCGCGAGACGTTCTTCTCATGTAACGCGGATGGGCTTGCTGTTTGTCAATTCCTGATTAACCGTCAGTGTGCTGCGTGCGTCTGACAGTGCATCAAGCGATTGAAAGCAATACTCAAGAGCAGCCTAAACGTGGTCGTTTTTCTACTACCCTTTTTGCGTTCGCAATCGTGCGAGTACTTGCTTCAACTCGCGAGGATTTGCGAGTGATTGCGAAGAGAATTAGAAGGGTGTACGATGCGATCAAACAGGTTCTAGCAAGACAGATTTGGATTAGTCGGGGGCTGTCTCAAAACCTCGAGGTCGTCGCCTCCCCGCAACCACCCAGCGCCGCACCTACTCGGCGCCGGGCGCTGCACTTTTCAAATGCCACTCACACCCTGGTGTATACTGGACAGAATTAGTCGATTCCCGCAAGTTTGTTACACCACATGGCAAGATATCTTTTGACCTGGGAACTAGGCGGCGGTGCGGGGCATTGCGTGAACTTGGCGCCGATTGCTCAAATGCTTCGCGACCGTGGCCACTCGGTCTTTCTGGCGGTGAAGGACAAGCTGAAGGCCAAAGATATCATCGGAGATGATGGGTTTACATACCTGCAACCCCCCGCTCGCTCGCGCACGCTCGAGCGGTACAAAGAACGGCCGGCAACGTTCGCGGAAGTGCTCGCTCGAGTTGGGTTTGGAAATGCTGAGTACCTGTGGATGATTACGTGTAGGTGGCGAGAGCTCTTCGCAGAAGTCGCCACGGACGCGGGCGTGTTCGACTACTCTCCCTTCGCGCTGCTCGCCAGCTGTGGGGCGGGCTTTCCGCGGGCCACGCTAGGAACCGGCTATTTCAGCCCGCCGCCGAACGCTCAACTTCCTTCGTTCCTTTTGCCTACAGCGGAGGCGGTGCGCGAGAGCGCCAAGGCCGGTTCAGTCGTGGTGGCCAACGTAAACTCCGTCCTAGATCGCAACAACCAAGACCCGATAGCCTGCATCGGCGATCTTCACCAACGGGCGGACCGCCAGTTTCTGCTCACGTTCAAAGAGCTGGATCACTTCGCGCGACCCAACGGCGACTACTACGGGATGTGGTCGCCTGCCGGGGGCGCGCCGCCCTCCTGGCCTGCAGGCGACGGGCCGCGGGTGTTCGCCTACCTCAAGCCCACGGACCTGTTCCCCCTGTTGACGCCCGTGCTGGCGGCGTTCTGCAAGATGGGGCTGCGGCTGGCGGTCTACGGGGTCGATGGCGATCCTGCACTTCAGCGCGTCGAGTCAGAGTACCTGTGGGCGGCCCCTGCCCGGCTCGACCTTGACCGGGTAGCCGACGAGTGCGACTTCGCCGTGCTGCACGGCAACAACGGCAGCCTCACCCACCTGCTGCGGCGGGGCGTCCCGCTGCTGATCCTGCCGATGACGACCGAACAGGCGGTGATCGGCTGCCGCATCGCGGAACTCGGCGCCGGCATCGTAGCCAACCCACGGTCGCCGGTAGGGCTGATCAACGCGGTCAAGTCGCTGGTGCGGAAGCCTTCCTACCGGCAGGCCGCCCGCGCATTCCAGGAGAAGTACAGCGGCTACGACGCGGCCGCGTCGGCTTACCGAGTCGCAGAACATATCGAGCGTCTGGCTGCCAATTAGCGGACACGGGTAACCGATGGCCTACGTGATGATGCTGAAGTTGGACCAGATCGGCGGATCCTCATCTCCGGGGCTGTTCTCGCCCACTAGGTCAATGTCACGTTCCAGTTTCAGGTAGCTAGCGAACTGCTCGTAGTTGGTCACGCCGCACTCGAAAACCGCCTTGTAGATGTCGTGCGTGCAAAAGGCGTCTTCGGCTGCTGTGAAGGCCCACCTGCTTCGCCGGTAGCATCCTGACTGCACTGCCAGGTCCTTGATGGAGGCGATAATCCTCCGTGTTTCTGGGGTTAATCGCTGTTTGATCTGATTGTTGTAGACCGACGCGGACCACTCACCATGTTCGGCTAGCAGGGTCAAGTCTAGCTTCCACTCCACCCCCGCGTGGATAAATCGGAAGTCGACGAGGATGCTGTCGTCCACTCGCATAGGGAATAACGACTCTTGCCCAAACTGGTCGACCACCATCGCGACCGTGGGCGTCACCACTCGGCTGAGCGCCGCCATCAGCTCGTACGGCGTGTGGTGGTCCAACTCGGGGATCTCAACCGCGATGTCAAGCTCGGGCCAGACCATCAGGTCGAGGTCGTAGCTGCCGTGCAGGAACGACGTGCCGAAGCTCCGGAGGATCTCCACAATGCCGGTATCCTGCAGAATCACGTCGGCCTGCTTTTGTAACACCATTGCAGAAAGTGGCTCCTGAAACTCAAAAGTAACGCGACGTAAAGGCGCGGCAAAGCCAGCTAATACGCATTGTCAATTTATGCTGCGCGCGTTGCTTCAGGCAAGAAAGAAAGGTGATTTCGAGAGTCGCTAGCAGACGCTGTTAGTAGCGATGCTCAATAGCCTAACGGTAGTGCTTATGGCTACGTCACCGAATCACGTATACCATCGCCCGCAAGCCCAACTAATAGAAAAACACAAAGAACAGCTAACGAGCTTATTGCCTGCTAGCAAAAAAACAGTTCCATCTCTCAACAAGGCGACGGCCCGCGAATTTGATCCGAGCTACTCATTCCAGTGAGCTGTGCGGCTGGGCGTGTTCGTATGTCGTCTCCGCCCGTGGGCGAGAAGGTTGCGGGAAGCAGACATACGCCCGTACAGACGAGTCAGTGCAGTACCACCCCACATAACTATGAATCTCAACCGTCCACAAGAATATCCCTGATCAAGAACTGTCATGCACGACACGGAATGAAAGCATGAGGTCATAGTGAGCTTCGACAAAGTGCTGGGCCCAACAGCGATCTCGCCAGTCATGCTCAAGGAAGTAGCGTGGGCCAGACCTAGTAACCGCAGTACCGGGCACCGAATAGCATGTTGCAGTCCATTCAGCGTGACCAGAACTTATTAGCCTGCCGAATTCGCTTAGTTTCTTCAGGGCATCGACAATGCTTTGGCCAGGCGGTAGAGGGTCCCAGTCTAGTACAGAAGCAGCTAACCACTCCGCTTCTGATGGCAGGCGCACGCCTGCCCAATTACAGTACTCTAATGCATCAACCTTGCTCACCATCGTAACCACAGACCGGTTAACCTCCTCTTCGTCTATGCAATCGATGGCACTGTTTGATTCGTATGTTTCTTGATCCCCGTGCTGCTGTGCCGTAGTTTGGTACCCAGTTGCTTCCACGAACGCGCGAAACTCTCCAACTCGCACACATTCTCGACCAATGCGAAAACCACGAACAAATTCATACTGCCCGTTCTCAAATCCGATCGTCTTCGAGTTCACTTCGACCAAGTTCTCAAGGCCGGACATGCTCGCTGTGATGCAATTGGTCCGGCTGGTCGCAGACGAATCATCCCCAATGTGTGCTGCCGTTGCCTCGGGAAAGACTCTTTCAATCACATCAAACACTTGTTCTGCACAACCTTCGTCAATCCACGACACAAACAATCTGACCTCACTGTCGGATTGATGGGCAACAAAAGCCTCGGTTAGCTGATGAGAAGTCTTGCTCAATTCATCAAGTTGTTTCGCCAGATCTAGCAGGCGATGTTCAGTCACGCTATGAGCGTGAAACGCTCCCTGCAGGAGCACTGGAACCGACTCGTTATCCGAGATTTTTGATAAGCGTCTAAGCATTGAAACTGTTGATCAAGCAAAAGCAAGGCCAGAGAATAATCCTCCGAGGTTGAATCCTCCACCTCCAAGTCGAGCGCGAAGCTTGTAGTATCCCACGACTCCTGCCGTGTATGCAGTGGCAGTTGCGGCAACGGGCTCAAGAGCAAACGATCCGTGGTACTGAATGGGTAATCGGATATTCTCTCGATATTCCGCTGGCGCTTGTTGCGGAACTACCAGCAGCGTGGGGTCTGGGACCTGTATCTGCTTTAGTGAATAGTAGACTAGTCCCCGCGTGTCATAAAGCGCCCCTCCGATAGACTTCGTGGCACCTGCTGCATAGAAGGTGAGCTTATACCAGCGACCAGCCCAGATTGCTCCGCCATCGACGCCGTACCCGGCCTCTTTTCCAATGTAAAGCGGTGCATTGCCGCGACGGACGTTGCTATTCGCAAACGCCAAGTCATATGCAGCCAATTGCGCATTCGTAGCGTCTGCACGTGCGACAGATGACGAGTGCGTAATCGGCTTGAGCTCGTAGAAGCCGTGTAATCGGCCGCCGTGTACGACTGCATCGGGGCGAAACAAAGATCTTGCTGCGCCAACTACGTCTCCTTGAGCGAGCCGGGTGATCGCCGTGTCAACGTACACATCACCACCATAGTCATGTTTGGGGAAAATCAATCCAAAGACCAAGTGCGCAAGCGTCCCGGTGACAAGGTTGTAATCGCTTGCTGCTAGACCAGTTGGGTCAAGCAGATTTACCGGGTCGCCATGAGCATACAGGTACTTGTGTAGGGTTTGAGGGTCTTGAGCGTTGCCTGCGTACGGGTCTAGCCGATTAAACCGCCCCACGCTTGGATCGTAGTACCGCGCCCGCAGGTACTGCTGCCCGGTGCGGTCGGTCTGCTCGCCGGAGTAGAGCAGCGAGGTCGTGGCGTTGGCCACGGCCGTGACGTAGTTCGCAACGCCGGTGAGGTCGATCGGCTCGCCGTGCGCGGTGTACGCGTAGAGCTGTGAAACAGCGGGCGCAGCGCCGGTGATGTTGAGCAGCGTGCGGGTGCTGCCGTGGCCGTCGGCCAGCAGGCGGTAGACCGCGCCGGCGGCCGCCTGAACCAGCACATCGTGCCCCAGGGTGTAGGTCTTGGTGACATTGCCCGACGCGTTTTGCTCCTCCAGCACCTGCGTGTAGCCGGTCGGGTTGTTCGCGTCGACGACGTAGATCGCCTTGCCGCTCGGCCCCGACTGCACGACGCGGAAGCCGGAGTCGTCGTACTCGTATTCGTAGACCACTCCGTCCTGATCCACCTTCGCAATCCGTCCGCGGAGGTTGTACTCGTAGGTAGTGGTGCTGGTTGCCAAGCTTAGACTTGGTTCATCGGTCTTGTCGCCGGCGTACACCCGCTTGGCGGTCTGGACCGTGCCATCGAGCACGCCCGGAGCCGGGCCATCATACTGGTAGAACGCAGTTTGATCGGCCACGAAGACTTCCAACTCGTAATGCCCTGATTGCTCCCTGAGCAGGCGGTCGTTTTTGTCATAGTCGTAGACAACCGATCCATCTCCCAACGCGGCGTCAATGGCCCCGTTGCTCCGATAGTCGACCGACTTCTGGACCCGATTGCCGACCAGGTCGTGCGTGAAGCTCGTGGTGTAGTCGTACGCGTCGTTCGGATCAGGAGACTGCGGGTCGGAGTCGTAGTCGAAGCGTTCCTCGACCAGCCGGCCGAGCGTGTCGAAGACCCAGTCGTACTGGGCGTGGCCGCCGTTGGCGTCGGTCTCGTCGAGCGAGGTCCGCTTGCCGTTTAGGTCGAGCCCGTACTGGTAGCGGCCCAGCAGCGTGTCCGGCGAGCCTGCGTTGGCATCGTCGAACTCGCCTGGCGTGCCGCCGTCGTCGACGTAGTTCTTCTGGTCCACCAGCCGGTTGAGCTCGTCGTACGCGTAGTCGGTCACGACATCGTCCGTGGCGGTGCGGGCGAGGTTGCCGGCGAGGTCGTACTGGTAGTCGGTCTGCTCTGGAGTGGCGAGCGGGTTATCGAACCGCTCGTGCGTGATCACGCTCGTTAGCCGGCCAAGCGCGTCGTAGACGTACTGGGTGTCGGTGACCGCCAAGTCATCGCTAGCTGCCGGTGTGTAGCTGGGGTTGCCGGTGATCCCGCCGGTGGCCTTATCGCCCGTGTAGGTCCGCACTCGACGGCCGAGGTTATCGTACTCGTAGTTCACCGCGGTGGTGACGCTATCGTGCGCGGTCTCCACGCGGAGGAGTCGGCCCTGGTCATCGTATTGGTTGGTCGTGGTGTGCGACCAATCGGGCAGGCTGGTTGCCCCTGAACGGTTGATGGCGACGGTGAGCTCGCGGCCGAACTCATCGTAGGTGTAGGTAGTCGTCTCCTTGACATTGTTGCCGGAGTAGTCAGTGCTGCTCTCGTAGTGCCGCTTCTCAACCATGCGGCCGCCGCCGGCCGCCGAGTTGTCGTACGAGTAGGCGGTGACGCGGCCCTCGAAGTCGACCGTGAACTCAAGCTGGCCGGCCACGACCGGCGCAGGGGTGGCGGACGATGTGTCGAGGACCACATCGCTGTAGTGCATCTCTTCGACGAACCCGCCGTTCTCAACGCCCTCGGGCAGTGTGCGGGTGAGCTGTGCGCCGCGGTGGTCAAAGGTGAACTTGGTGACCTGTGTGTCGGCGTCAATGGAGAAGTCATCGGCGTCGCCGTCGTGGTCGTAGAAGACGCCGTCGGCGGTCACGAAGACGTTGTCGCGGACCTGATTGCGGTTGCCGTAGTCGTCGTACGAGTATTCGTACCTCGGGCGACCGAACACGGGCACGGGAAGCGGATTGCCAGATTCATCGCCCCGCGCGTGTTCACCATGAGCCTGTTCTACGGTGAGCGTGGGGTGTAGGACGGTGGGGAGCGTCACCGCAGTGAGCCGGCCGGCGTCGTCGTACTCGTAATTTGTGGTGCGGGCCGCGCCGCGAACAACGGTGCTCGGATCCAGCGGGTTGCCCTGGGTGAGCCCGGTCGTGCTGGCGGTGCGGCGGCCGAGGTTGTCGTAGGTGGTTTCGCTGCGGAGGTGCAACGGCGTGGTGGCGGGGTCCTGATCGTGGTCAACCTCGGGCGTGATGACGGCGGTCTGCCGCCCCGCGGCGTCGTACTCGTAGTTCGTGACCTGTTCGTTGGCAGAGTCGGCGAGCGAGGCGTCAAGGCCACGGACCGCCGTTCCTTCGAATTCGAAGTTGGGGTGCAGATTGACGCCGTAGCCGGTGACCGCGACGTTGGCGACGGACCGCTTGAGCCGGCCGGCAATGTCGAAGACGCTGATTGTCAGGTGGCGAGTCGCGACACCGTCCACCAGGGCCTCCGGCCCGAGCACGGCGACCTGCCGGCCCGCGTTGTCGTAGTAGTAGTCGGTACGGGCATTCGATTCGCTCTCTGTGTGCTCTACCTGGCCGAGGTCGTTGTAGGTGGTGGAGCTGGTTGAGAGTGGCGTTCCAGAGGCGAAATTGAACGAGGGCGATGTCGTTAGGTGTCCATCAACGTCGCTGACCACCACCGGTACATTTTCCCAACGTTCGGTCTTCTCGGTGCGTCCAAGGTGGTCGTAGGTGGTGCGTGTGCCGAACCAGGCAAGGCTGGAGGTCGTGGCGTCATAAACTCCAGTGGGGTCGGCAATGAAGTACGGATCGGTCACGAAAGTGACGCGGCCCTGCTCGTCGTACAGGGTGCGGGTGACGAGCCAACCATCAACAGCGTTCTCATTCCGCGCCGTGGAGCGGGTCTCAACAACCTGACCGCGGATATCGTAGAGGTAGTGGGTTTCTGCGCCGTAGCGGTCGGTAGTATGGTCCACGCGGCCGTTCACGTAGGTGGTGAACGTTGACCACGGGGCGTTTGCGACGGTAAGCGTTGGCAGCGAACCGAAGTCGGTGTGCTGCGACGTGAGTTCGTGCTCGTGGGTCGCTACAACACGGCCCTCCGAATCGTAATCGGTCACCGAGACAACCGCGTAGCTTTCGGTCCCGTTGGTCCAGCTCGACCAAGAGTGCGTCTGGTTGCCGACGTTGTCGTACCCGAAGTAGCGCCGGACGCCGCTAGCATCTTCGGTCCACTCGACTTGTCCGTCATCGCCATAGCTGGTTCGCGAGACGAGCTTTTCTTGGTCTCCGTCGACCTGGTACGTGGCGGTCACCCGGCCGTAGCTGTACTCGAAGCGGGAGTGGTTAAATCGCCTATCGGTTTCCGGATCGTAGGCGTAGGTTTCTCGCAGGTTGCCGGTGTAGGGGTCGTAAACGTTGTGGGTCTCGACGAGGTCCGGCCCGGTGGTCTTGATTGGGCGATCAGCGTCGTCGTACTCATACTTGGTCACCGCGCCCGTCGCGTCGGTTGTGCTCTTGACACGGCCCTCGGAATCGTACTCGGTGAGGGACTGCCATGCGGACAGGTCGTCTTCCGGTGACGGCAGCAGGTAGTCGATTCGGTCGTCGGCGTCCCACTCAGGGAGCGCCGTGTCGATGACGATGGGCGTGCTCTGCTGCGTCACGCGGCCCTGGTTGTCATGCTTGAAAACGGTGACCAGGTACTTGTGGTCGGTCGCCGAATCGGGCGTGAGCCGCAGGATCTGCCGCTTGAGATCGCCGCGGCTGTTGCGGACCTCTTCCACCTGCTGCCCGTCTTGTGTGGTGGTGGTGAGCGTTAGGCCGGGGCGGACCTCCAGCGTGAACGCGGCCTCCGCATTCTGTTGCCCAGCGTCCGTGACGGACCGCAGGCGTCCCCATTGCTCCGGGGGTGAGGTGAGGTCGTCCCCTTTGTAGTAGTAGACGGCGGTCACGGCTGGCACGCCATCGGCATTGACAATCGTGGTCAGGTGATGGGCGAACTGGTCACTTTCGTACCGGTAGACGGTGGGGTCGTCGACGCGATTGGTCACCTTGCCGAGCCCGTCAAACGAGCCATCGACCAGGGTCCCGGATTGGTTGTATTCGCCGTAGTCGTAGCTGATCGATTGACCGTCGGGATCAACGATGCTTGTGATCCGTTTCCCGCCGCTTCCGTCGTCGCTGAAATGGACGACAACGGAGTTGCTTGGATTCTTAAGCGAGACAACGTCGACTTGAGAGAGGAGGCCGCTTGAGTCGAGTGCGCGGTCAATCGAGACGGCCCGCCCGTTAGCGTCTACAATAGCTGTGAGTTGGCCCAACGTCGCATCGTAGAGATAGCGGACCCCGCTCCGCGTCGTTAGCGTAAGCGAGTTGGCGAAGCTCCCAAGCGTGAATAAGCCGCCTGAAACGGACTCCTGATAAACGCCGTCGTTGCGATTCGGAGATAGTCGCAGCCGCAACTCATCTTGCCCGACGAGTCCCAGCGAGCCCGTCGTGTCGGAATCGGGCTTGAAAGCCGGCAGGAATGAGCCTCCCGCGAGGGCGGTAGGTGAGAAAGTGAACCGCTGGATAGAACCGTCCGGGAGCTCTACTAGAATCCGTGAGTCGGCCGCCAGCGGGTGGGACAATGCCTGTGTGACCTGACGCGGGTGAGACACCGAAACGCCCGCTTCAAGGATGTTGAGCATCCACCCGGGACCGAAATGACCGGCGATTGCAGAGGTGTCCTCACCAGCCAACGCCGAGCTATAGCTGCGGACGAGCGATACCGGCACACCTCCGAGAGTGGTCTGGAGGTCTGTGAATGATAGCTCCAGGTTGCCCAGTCGCGAATCATTGCGGATCTCGATGATACGCTCGTCGATCGCCTGGATGCAATCCTGGCTGCATTTGACTTCGAGGTACAGCCGATAGTGCCCCGAGCGGATCAGCGTTGGGTCGATCGCTGCGAGGAAGCCGCCGGGGTTCTCCGATTCGGTGAATACCGCGGGCACGTTGGCGACCTTGTCTTTCTCGATCCAAACAAAATCGTCCGGATCGTCGAGGGACGTCAGCTTGACGCTGTAGCTTCCCACGCCGTTAGCGTCTTCATAGTCCGCGATGCCAAATATCTCGGTCCGCTCAGTGATCGCCTCGTCAATAATGCTGGTGATCTTACCGACTCGACCGTTCGTCGGGTCATCCACGTAGTAAGTGAAGGTCTGCTGGGCCTCATTCGCCCCAGTGGCGCCAGCCTTGTCCTTCGCGGTAAAGGTGAACTGCAGCAATCCCTGGTTCAGCCCCGACGTGAAGGAGGTGCTGATCAACCCGCCGGCTGTATCGTCCAGATACACTGGGAGCGTCCCCGTTTCGTTGAGCGTCGACGAGTCCTCCAGCTTCAATACCCATGGCACATCTGAGAGCGGATCAACGTTGTCTCGGATGTCGAACCAAAGCTTGTAGTCGGATGAGCGGTTGGCGTCGATTGTGCCGCCTGGTTGGACGGTTTTTCCGGTAGAAGTATCCTCGATGTAGAAATTAATTGACGGCGCGACGGTGTCGGCTTCCACAACCACATCGAACGTGTACTGCGATTCACGCCCATGCTTGTCTCGGAGGATCAGGTCTACCTGCTTTGTGTCGGCCGAAGTTCCGCTGTGAGCGGGCGCCTTCCAACGCAGGAGGCCCGACTCGCGGTCGATGGTCATCCCTGCTGGCTGGTTCGCACCAAAATCGTAGTAAACCGGCCCTCCCTCTGGGTCCGTCGCTGTGAAGTCGTAGACTAGCTCCACTCCCTCAGTGATTTCTAGCTGAGAAGGAGCGATGATCTCGGGAGCATCGTTCGCTTCGGCGACGAGGTGGAAGGTGCGGTAAACCCTGTCGGAGCCATCAAAGTAGGATATCTGGAACGAGTTGGACCCCTCCTCGCCTTCTTGGGGCGTCCAATTGAACTCGCCGGTTCCTCCTGGCGTCGTGATAATTTGTACGTGCTCGTGAGCCTGGCCGGCGCCGCCGAGATAGTCTTGCCCGTTGACTTTTTCGACGTTGAAGTACGAGCCCGACCCGCCATCTGGGTCGATGACGGTGAACGTATAGGTGTCGATTGCGGCGCCGATGAACGCCGGGGTTCCCTCCGGGCTGCCTTGGATGGTGGGGGAGATATTCCCCGCGAAGCTATCGGAGACCGATACTTCAAAGTCGTAGTCGGAGTAGACGTGCGGATTTTCGTCCTCGAAGACCCGAATTGTAAGCAAATACGGTTTGACATGGTGAGCCGGGCTGGCCCACTCGAATGTGTCGCCGCCACTAATCTGAGCGCCGCTTCCGCCGTCCTCGAGGATCTCCGCCGTAATCGATCGGCCCTCGGGGTCGCGGAGCAATAGCGGGATGACCATCGCGGAGCCATCGGGCCAAGCCTGGGGCAGCACGCCTCCCATGATTGGCTTGCGGTTCTCTGCGGTGACGTCGACGGTGAACGTCAGCACGTCAGCATTGCCGATCACGTCTTCAAGACGCAGTGTGAACTTGGACTTTTCGCCAATCTGAGACTCGTCGGGCGTCCACTTTATCTCACCAGTTTCCTCGTTGAAGATCACTCCTGCTGGAGCGACATCTAACGACCAGCTGGGATCCACTAGTTGGCTCGCGTTGGCGACTTTCGCGGGTGCAAATGCCCACAGGCTTCCGGCGGGGGCTATTGCAGGCGGCGGGGTTGCACGCTCGATCTCAGGCGGCGCTACAGCCGACCCGTCGGGCGGCACAACAGTAAGCGAAAATGCAGCGACAAAAGGCCCGTACTCCCCCTCAGAATCGGTGGCCTGCAAGTCGAAGCTGAACAACTGCGACGCAGGCGCCTGCCCCGAGACTGCTTCATAGTCGAACCAATCTGGATGACCGGAGGGAGCCCAGACAATCTGACTCCCCTCTATCCGGATCTCCTCGGGGAACGGATCGCTGTAGGTTAGTGAACTCGTGAGTTCGAAGGAGAGGCGGCTCGCAAGCGCCTCCGGGAAGACGAGGTTGTAACGGAACTCACGCAACGCCGGGATGGTCAGCGTTCGCGATGAATTTGCCCCCAACGGGTCATTCTGCGCGTAGACCGTTAGCGGCACCTCAAGGCCCGTGGAGAAGTCCTTGAACTTGTAGTTCACCTGCTTGCCTGCCTGGCGATCCACCACAGCCACGTCGATGTACACCTGCCGCCCGACAGGGCCGGGGGCGTCCCACACGAGGTACCAATCGTTTTCCCCGCGGTTCGCGATCGAATTCAGGGCGTCGTTCGCCTCTCCCGGCGGCACCAACTCGATTCCAGCGGCGGCCATTTCAGGAGATAGCGACACCTCCAGCGCTGCCGGGTTGTCGTCGGTGATCGTGATGCGGTGCGTCCAGGGCATTCCCTCGCTGACGATGTCCGGAACCGTAAAATTCGTGAAGGTTGGCGAGATCGGCGGCGCGCCATGCACGTCAAACTTGAAGACGGTCGTTCTGGCCGCGCCGAATTCGTCCGTGACGGTGATCCCTAGTGAGGCGCTCCCTTCCGCCGCTGTCGGCGTCCACAGGAGCCGCCCTTCGGGCGATAGGTCCTCGGAGGTGATTCCAAGGTTCGCCGACGTTGTTGTGGGGTCCAGGGCAAAAGTAAAGTTGTCGCTGTTCTCATCTTCGGCCAGCAACCAGACATCAAATTTCTGGCCGACATAGTAGGGGCCGGAAAGATCCGTCAGGACATCGGGGCCTTCGTTATCGGGAGGCGTGCTGGGCTTAGCGGGAAATACGTCCCCCACGCTGTTGCCGCTGGGGGCAACGATCACGTCCAGCGTGTAGCGAGTGATATCGCCGTCCTCATCGATCAACTCAATCACGACACGATAGGGCACGGTTCGATCAATTTCGGCGCTGGGACTCCATGAGACGTAGCCGTTCTGAATCCCTGCCCACCCCTCTTCGTCCAGCAGTCCCGGGTCCTTGACGGTGGTTCCCGATGGGGCGTTTACAATCCGGAACGAGATGTTGTTGTTGTTGCCGTCCGGGTCATCCCCCTCGACCTGCCAGTTCCACATCTCTCCCGCGACCGGACCGGTTACCGAAAGATTGGCCAGCGTCGGAGGGACGCCAAGGTTCACTGCCGGTCCTACCGAGATTGAGACGTCTTTATGGCTCCCATCTCCACTGGCGTCATTGGCGGTGAGTGTAAGGTCGAACGATCCTTCCTGCTCAGAAGTCCACAGGACCTTGAACCCTGAGTACAGGTACCCACCTAGGCTGGCGTCGTAGGTCGGCGAATCCTGCGAGAATACCAGTGACATCCCCAATGCCCGAGCCTCTGCGTCGAGCATCACGTCGCCCGCCTGCAACGGGCTCTTCGCGAGGACGTCGAAGGAGTACTCCAGGGACCTGTGCGATGGGCGTACAATTCTGTCTTTGCCAATGAAGATAGGCGGGGAGTCGGTGACGAGGCCCGCGTTGACGCGGACGCTTTTCGTGACAGTTTCGAGCCCATCGGCCGCCTGGATGACGATCACATCGTTGCTGGATGCGGTTCCGATGGAGCCAAGGTCGGACTGTATCTTGTAGACGCCCTCCGAAAAGCTGAGATCTTGGTTGACCCAGTCTGGCCGGGAAATGATCTGGACGTCGATGGTCTCTCCGTCCTTGTCCCAAGCCACGAAGGGCAGCTCGATTCCCGTGGGGCCATAGAGGACCCATGTTTCGGGCAGGAGTAGTGACGGAGCAGAATTGGCCGGACGGACTACTACGTTGAAGGTCCGCTGGGCGTGCCCTTCGTTTCCGTCGTCGATCCCGATCGTGACATCGTAGCTTTCGCCGAACTCACCGGCGTCTGTCTCGTCCGTCGCCCAAAAGACGGCGCCGCTTTCGCCGTCAACAATCAGGTCGTCCGGGCCTTCAATCTTCGTGAAGCGTGGCGTGTCACCATCGAGATCCGTCCATTTGATCTTGTCCGTGTCCATCACCAAGCTGTCGCCTGCCCGGATCACACGGTCTTCGATGGCTCCCAGCGACGGCGTGCGATTGCCAAAGTCGAGCGGTTCCACATAAAGCGTAAAGGTATGCTCCGTGCGCGAAGTAACGTACGCGCCGTCTTCCTCAATCAGATTACCGTCCGTGACGGCGACGGTGAATGTGACCGATCCCGCCTCGGCGGCGGCTCTTGTCGGAATCCAGCGGATGTCGCCGCTGTTCCGATCGATCTTCATACCTGCCGGCGCGTCGTCGGCCAAGTAGTAGCGGGGCGTGTCGTCGTCGGCGTCGGTCGCATCGACGTGGAAAGTGACCCCGCGACGTTCACTCACAGTGATTGGCTGCAGCAGGTCTTGACCGCCATTCGGCGAGATGGAGCGGACTACCGGGCGGTGGAGGTTTTGGGGCGCAGAGTCTACGGTAACTGTCCACCGGAATGGCTTGAGCGCCGTCTGGGCGGACACTCCCAGGCCATCCTTCACCGTTACAAAGAACTCGTAGACCCCGTCGGCAGGCTTGCTTTCCCACACCAGACGGTCGTTGATGTAGCCATCTTTCCCTGAACTCTCTAGCCTTGCTCCATGGTCGCTGGCCCCTGGCACAAACGAGAATGTGTAGGGGCCAGGGCCATCGGGGTCGACCGCCTCAAAGTCGACGAAGTAAGGCGTTGTGATCGCGACGGGAATCGCGCCGATGGGACCCGTATCGGAGTGCCGGTGAAATTCGAGGTCGAATACTCGCGAGTCGCTTACTCCCTGCAGCGTAACGTCAAAAACGTATGTCGGAGGGGCCACGCCGTTATCAATGAGCTCTTTGTAGGACCACTCGACCAGCGAACCATCCGATTCAGGCGCGGTAATGAAGATGCCATTCGTATTCTGCTGCACTTGCTCTAAGACGGTGTGAACAAACGCGTTCGCGAACGACTCTCCCCACATGCCCAGGTCATCCTCGGAGGTGTTACTGCGAAGGATGCTGTAGTCCCAGACGGAACCACCAGACTGGAGGGACAGGTTTACATAGTCGGTTTCGGCGTCCGAAGAATAATCAGCGGCGGCCGTTTCCCCGCTAACGGACCACTCGACGGAAGGGTTCTGCCCGACCTCAACCTGACCGTCCACCCCGGCGTAATACGCTACTCCCGATGGGTCAAAACCAAGCGCCGGAGAAGAAACGCCGCCCGGAGTGAAATCAAAATACCGGCTGGTCGATACTGGATTGTGGCGGGGGCCATCGCGGGTCCCAAGCAGCGCAAACTCCTCAACTAACACTTCGGCGCCGAGAACGCCGATTCCAACAAACCCATCCAGTACATCGTTGGCGCCAAACAAGGGCTGAATGGCCGGATCGAGGGTTGATTCATCGAGGAATATCTCTCCATCAATCGATACGACGATAGGGCCCGCTGCGCCGTCGGCCCAGGTGGAGTCGCTGACCCGCCGGAAAGTGACTGTCACGTCGTGGGCCCCGGGTGCCACGCCGCTGTTTAGCGGGCTCGTGTAGCGCGGCGTGAGGTCCACCTTCTGACCTGTCAAATCAACCGTAGCGACCCCAATCTCAAATTCTGCTTCACCAGGAGTAGGCTCGCTGAGCGACAGGTACTTGAACTGCTGTGACGCCGGGTCGTAATCGAACGCCAGCAAGACATTCGTCCCGGACTCACCAAAATCCGTCGAGATGTTGATTTTGGCGTTGAGCGCTTGAGGACCGTACTGTTTGTTGTCGGCGTCGGCGTCAACTACCGTAAACGCCCAGTCCGTTCCTCCCGCGCCTTGTCCTACAAGCCCGCCCGCACCTCGACTCCATTCGCCCAAAAGAGTAATGAATCCGGGTGTTGACTCGTGTGTAGGTTCGGCGGTCACGCCCGCCGCGACGATTGAGGTGAGGAGAATGTCGTCAGTGGGGTCGTCGGGGTTGTTTTGCAAGATTCCCAGCAGACGCTCCCGCTCCGCAGTTCGGGCCTGCAAGAAGTCGTCTTGCCCAATAGCGAAGCTGGTCTCTTCCTCATCAGAGATGAGAATGATCTGAGAGGAAGTCGTTTCGGAGTTGAGATCCCAGCTATAGAGGGAGTCCGGGTCGGACACGATCCAATCGATCGCCGAGTACCCTGGTTCCGAGTAATACGGACCAGCGTAGAGCTCCTCACTTCCAAGGCTGTGAGTGTGCTCGGGGATATTTTCAGTACCGGCCGAATTCTCAGCGTCGGCGAGGTAGGTGCTCAACGCATCGGCGTTGAACCAATCCACACCGACGGCGGGATTGGTGTGCTTGTTGACCGTTCCCGCAAAAGTGACCAGACCGTAGTTCCTTGCCCCCACCCCTGCGTCGGCCAGCTCGGCATCGATTACGGAAAGGTTGTCTTGCAGCCAGTTAAAGCCTTCTGTCATCGACCCCGTAGCGTCCAGCGCGAACACAATCTTCGATTCGACCCCGGATGCCGTCGTTGTCACCCAGACCTCCTTGGTCACTTGTTCGCCTGGGTCGAGTTCGAGGTCGAGCGTCTCCGCGGAGCCGACGTTGGCGTCACTGGGAGGCAGGGTGACGTCCGGCGGGATGTTGTAGTTTTCGTCCGGGTCGGCCGTCACCATCGGGGGCGCATTCTCCCCAATGACCTTAACTCGGATGTCCCGCCAGTCCCAACCGCCCTCGCCGTCGTAGACGTACTCGTAGAATACCACTTCCTCTCCGGCCAGCTCGGCTGGCGCCGTCCAGGTAACCTTCGCCTTCTCGTCTCCCGGGTCGAACGAGTTTTGTGAGAATGCTGGCAGTACGCCGGCCGCCACGGGGTCGTACCCTTCTGGCCACTCCATCTTGTCGGTCGGCAGCGAAAACGTCAGGGTGTCTGGGTCGAGGTCCGTCGCTGTCATGACGTACTCGAGTGTTTCGCCGACGGCGATCGTCGTGGGACGCTCGGAGGTGAACCAAGGATCGTGATTGGCGTCCGGGTCGGTGAGGTCACGAGGCACAATCGCCTCGACAACCAAGACGTTTCCGCCCACGCCAACCTTTGAGAGGACATGCGAGTTGGCTTCAAGCCATTCACTACGTCCGGGCTTTTGCTCCCAGCTTACGTCAGCCGGGTAAAAAGCTACCGGCTGGCTCACAAGGCCTCCATAGCTTATCGGGCTGTTTAGGCCCTCCGAAAGCTCCAAAAAGTCATCAGCTTCGGTGCCCCAGTACTCCACGCCCCACGATTCAACGTGAAATGAGTGGGTAGCACTTGGATCCGCCAGGTAGTGCTTAACATCGGCGGTAACATCAACTCTTCGGTACGCTGTAATGACTGGGAAGAAGTAGAAGTTGTGGGGGCCAACCTGATTACGCTTCATTTCTTCAGAGAGTTCCCCGACGTTAATCCCGGCCATAATCCGTGGGGAGCCAAGTGGCCCGTACTCATCCAGGTAATCGTCGCCCGCTCCAGAGACCTTCGGATGAGAGTGGTGAACAAACAGATCGACGTAGGCGGAGATTACCTCCGCGTCCTCAAACTCACTCAGTGATGCGATCCCAGGCAAGTAGAATAGCTGAGACTTCTCGACCTGAAGCTTGACGGTTTGAGGCTCGCTCCACTCCAGGCCATCCGAGACGCGGTAGGTGAAGCTCACCGGGCCGCTCACGCCCTTAGGTGGCCGGAAGGAGAACCACCCATTCGGCGCCAGGTAGAGCGAACCAAAACGCGGGCCATCCACTAGCTCGACCGAGAGCACAATGTCGCTTCCATCAGGATCCGAGTCGTTCGCCAGCACGCCTTCCTTTGAGGTTGGTTGGAAGACCTTTCCAGGGATCAGGCCTTGATACCAATCGCCAACGACGTCGGCGTTCTTGGTCGATGGGGCTTGGTTGTTGTAGAAGTGCCCCTCCATCATCAGGCGAGGCCGGTAGTCCGGATGGCTCGATTCTCTAGCTGACACCAAGACTGGGGCCGATCCTGTTGTGTTGTCGGCGACGAGCGCAA
The DNA here is from genome assembly GCF_007859765.1 of Posidoniimonas corsicana. Classification (NCBI taxonomy): domain Bacteria; kingdom Pseudomonadati; phylum Planctomycetota; class Planctomycetia; order Pirellulales; family Lacipirellulaceae; genus Posidoniimonas; species Posidoniimonas corsicana. The sequence continues at coordinate 1,987,782 of NZ_SIHJ01000001.1, read as the reverse complement.
ACGAAACCTCGTCATCCGCAGCATCCAAGGAGTCAATCAAGTACTGGGACACGTCGAACTCAACGTATCCCGTCGTCAGCCCGGTGAGCGTCTGGATCGCCCCACCGATTTTTGTCGGATGGCTGGAAGAATTAATTCCACTCTCCCCCCAGCTATCATCATCGACGCGGTACAGGCTCACAGTGCCCGTTCCGCCTCCCGGAACCTCAACCCAGACCCTGATCTTGCCAGTTAACCCCGATGTTTCCGGCTGCGGCTGATCAAGGTGGAACCTCAGGAAGGCTTCGCCGGCTCCGCCATCGAGCGTGAACTCAGGATCGTCACCGCTAGCGGTGTCGCCGAAGCCCCAATGGGCGTCCGCAATCGGAATCAGCGTCACCGCTCCGCTGAGCCCGACACCAATCCGTATGCTATTTGACGTGTAGCTCTGCAAGCCGTCGTTGATGCTGTACCGGACTCGACGCAACCCGTCAGTTGGTGCTGCAGAGTAGTTGGCATACGAAACGGATCGCAGTGCCTGCTGATACTCCGAAGCAGTTGCCACCCCTGTGAGCGTCAACACGCCGCCAGTGTAGGCGGCAGACACGCCTGATGGCGTCTCTACTTCTAACACCTCGCTCACAAATCCATCCAAAGTGTCAAGCAGTTCGATCGATGCCGCGTAGACAAGAGCTTCGTCGGCATTGACCAGTGTGACAGTGGAATCAATGACCTGCGGACCACTCCGACGATCATACGCTATGAACGATTCGCCAAAAGCAGTGACGCCCGAAGAGTAGCGCTCATACGCGCCGATATCGGCTGTCGCTGCGCCATCCCCGTCGCCATTGGCGGGGCGGGCTGCACCACGCTGGTCAGCAGGCGGAGCGATCAGATCGTCAGCATGGTCAATCGCAACGCTGCTCGGTTCGAGTGCGTGGGTCTGCGTTGCCCCGCCATAGTAGTCTAGCGGCAGAAGGCCGGGGAAAGACGTGCTCAGGTCTGTTGAATTCAGGCTTTGCACGTCGGCACCAAAGAGGTTGTAACCGCTGCTGGAACTCATTCCGCCTGAAAAATTGCTGTTAACTCCTCCTGAGGTATTTTCGACAACAATCGTACTGTACAGCGTTGCGCCACCCACGGTTGTTCCGACTGCAAGCCCGCCTACAGAGGCTGCACTCGACGATTCGTTGTACGCGATCGTCACATTCGTCAACAGCAAGTCGCCATCGAAACCACTAAACCGGATGCCCGCTGGTCCATCGTCGCTACGGTTGCCAGATACAGTTGTATTTGAGATATCTGCCTCAACTCGACCGTAGGCTTCAATGCCTACTCCTCCCGAAACATGTGGCGCAAAGTTTCCGCTTATCTCAGTGTCAGAGATATCGAGCACGCTGCTAAAACCGAGGCTAACAACGAATCCGAGGCCACCGCGGCTAAAGTTACTCTCATTGTTAGAAATGCGAGTTCCCTTGAGCATGGCCCGGTTTACGTTGAAGAGGTTGATGCCTCCACTTGTGCCGTAAGTCCCAGTAGCCCTGTTGCTGATAACTTCTGACGCCGTCAGGTCGATCAAGCCGCTCTCTTGGTAGATTCCACCTGCATGGTAGGAATCGTTGTAGGCAATTACGGAATCCACACCGGCAACCATTCCTTTGCTGTAGATTCCACCGCCAACGCCCTCCGCAGTGTTTTCGACTACGTCAGTACTATCGAGCACAAGCGCACCCTCGCTCCAGATGGCGCCTCCATCGATTGATGCGTAGTTATCGGCAAGAACGCCGTTGATGTACTGCAACTCGCCGCTGCTCGCAATATAGGCGGCTCCGCCACGTTCGGCTTCGTTGCCAGCCAACTGCACAGCGTCCAATGCCAGTTGCCCTCCTACGAGGATTGAGCCGCCATCGCTTGCGCCGCCGCCGCTCAGCGTCAGCCCAAGAATCTCGGTTGAGGCGGCGCCGCCACCTACCTCAAAATGCCGCCCGTCTTGTTTACGGAGGATCCTCAGTTGATCCTCTCCGGGACCAGTGATCGTGGTGTTGCCGTCGTAAACTGCCAGCGCGTCGCTGCCCGGGAGAAGCTCCAAGACGCCGCTGCTCGCAGCAAGAACCGACTTGTCGAAGACGATCGTGTTGGGACCCGCATCAGCGTTTGCGATCTCGATCGCTTCTCGTAGCGTGAGGCTTCCCGCCACAATTGGAGGAGCTTCCTGCGGCGCAGTAGTCGATACGTCTCCCAAAGAGTTGACGAGAAGCTGCTCTCCGAAGCCGGTAAGATGCGGTTCATCGCCTTGGACATCGACGTTGTCGAGACCGACGATTGCCTCGATGGAGTACTCATCCTGCAAGTCAATGAACCGGTTGCCAGAAGCGTCGAGCTGCGCGAAGGATGGATTGGAGGCGAAGTCGTAGAGCTCTCCCGTCCAGTCGCTGAAGTCCAGAAAGTCGAAGCCTCCATCGTCGCTGATGAAATAGTAATTGGCGCCGCTATGCTGATTGCTCAGTGAGTAGGTGTCGTTGCCTCCACCGCCGGTTAAGAAATTTATTCCACCCCGACCGTCGAGTCGGTTTGCCCCGCTATCACCGACAAGTGCGTCGGTGTAATCAGTGCCGATGATACTCTCAACCCCGCCCCCGTTCAGCCATACACTCAGGTAGTTCGAATTATCGAAGACGTTTTGGGAACTCGCGGTATTGGCTAGGTTGACATTTACGCCAGTGCCGTTGTAGTGGAGCTGAGAGAAATCCAGCGTGTCGACGCCTGCGAACCGACCGGCATCGGCAACATCCAGTGTCACGATCGGCTCGACAATAGTGACAGAGCCTAATGCCTGCGCACCGTTAGCAAGAAAACGGTAGGTGTCGCTCCCGTAGCTGCCTTGGACCGTTCCACTTCCAGATATCTCAATAACGTCATTCCCCATCCCGCCTCTTAGCGGTTCAGTGGTGCTTTCAGCAGCTAGGTTGTCCTGCCCATCGTTTCCATCTAATAACGCTTGGGAACTTTGCGTCGCCGAGAGCGTGTCGTCGCCGGCGCCGCCAAATCCTCTGACCGAAGCAGTTCCGAGAGCTACGAACGCAATCGAGTCATTGCCCCCGCCTGTTCGAATCTCCACAGCGTTGCCCGCCGTGTAGGAATAGGGGCTGGTCAGTAACCCCGGGCTGCTGATCTGGGTGGACGTCACTGTTACTTGCTCGTCTAAGTCACTGCCGTGCAAGTGGACTGTGCCGTCTAGTTCCACAAACAGTCCCGAAACGAGCAATTTGGCGTCAGAATTAGTTAGCGTCTCGGCTGTGTAGGCAACCCCCACAGAGAGACTGTAATCCTCGTCTAAACCCGCGGCTGAAAAGTTGGGGGTGAATGCAAACGAGTGCGTTGTTCCTCCCGCCCAAAGTGCGGAGTTAGTGATCTCGATGTCTGTCTGGAGCGACGTCAGGCTGCCGTCATGAAGAGCGGCAAGTTGCAATACAAGCGGCCGCGCCCCGACCCCATGCACGATGTAGTCCACTACAAGCTGCTCGTTCTCCGTCCGAAAATCAACAATCTCAATCGGCGGCGGCTGCACCTCGAAGGCACCGATGTCGATGCTGCTAGCAGTGCCGTCATCGCCGAGGTCGATGACACGCAGGTGGCCGCGCTGGTCGGTGGTCAACCCAACCGCGGAGGCGAGCGTGTCGTCGCCGGCGTCGATAGCCGGGCTGCCCTGCAGCAGCGGCACGGTCTGGGTAGCTCCGCCGTGGTCGCCGAGGGTTCCGAGCAGCGGGTCGACGCCGGTCAGGTTGGTGGAGCTGCTAAACTGGCTGCCAGAGTTGACGCCAATCAGGTTGTCGGTGCTGTTGGCTTGGTCGAGGATGCCCGACTGGAAGCTAACATCTGGGAGGCCATTGCCCGATGTGTTTTGGGCAATAATGCTGTTCTGCACGGTGACGTGGGAACTTCCCACACCAATGAGCCCGCCGCCCTGATCGGTGGCGTGGTTGCCCGTGACCGTAGTGTTAACGATGTCAAGGTTTGCCCCGTTGTGCGAGCGGAGGGCGCCACCGTACCTCGCCGTGTTTCCGACAAAAGTGCTGTTGGAAACCAGGACCCTGCTCTTGGAGTTTTGGGCGACCAAACCGCCGCCAACGGTGTAGTCTGTTCCGTCACGCAGATCGACGCCCTCGTTGTTGACGAAGGTGGATCCGGTAATCACGACTTCCTGAGTGTTGGAGTGGCCCATGTCGAGCCAGAAGCCGGCGCCGAGCCGAGCCTTGCTGCCCTCGATTACGCTGTCGATGACGTTTAAGGCGCCCAGGTAGTTGTGGAGGGCGCCTCCTTTGCCGCCAGACGAGCCACTCGATTCCTCGGCGCGGTTGTCACGGAGAACCACGCGGTCAAGCGTGAGGTTCCCCCGATTGACGATGCCGCCGCCGTCGCCAATCACATATCCGTCAGCGATCGTGACGCCGCTGACAGACACGTCGTAGCCGGAATACGGGTACATGACACGGGATTGCCCGCCCGCGGAGATGGTTAGCTTGTCCGCACCGGGCCCAACGATCGAGACGTCCGTTTGGATATTAAGCCGCCCCTGCCCGAGCACGGGTCCGGCGGCGGCCAGGTCGATCACCCCAGGTCCGAAGTCGAACAGCTCGTCGGCGAAGTCGATCGTCTTGCCGTCGGGGTCGGCCGAGTTGGTGATCGCCTTGGCGATGGCCAGCGCCTCGCGGAGGCTGAGCTGGCCCAAACTGTGGTCGCCGTCGTCGAAGTCGTACAGGGACGTGACGGTGATTGGCTCGCTGTAGCCGGGGCCGAGGATGTAGTCGCCGGCCGCGTTGGTGACCACGTCAATCGCGTGCAGTCCACTCAGATTGAAAGACAGAGAGCCACCACTCGAAGTCGACAGCGGCTGTACCGACGTTGAGGAAAGGTCCAGCGGCGTGCTCGCCGACAGGCCGCCGCTCCAGGCGCCGAGGTTCAGGTAGTCGAGGCCCGAGTTGTCAACGATGGAGATGCTAGCGCCCGTCGCGGTCGAGCTGGCGAGCACATAAGTATCGTTCCCCTCTCCGCCGCGTATCCCGGTTGGCATCGACGGCTGCGGTGTGACGTTGAGGTAGTCCTGCCCCTCGCCGCCGACTACGTAGACCCCCGTCGTTCCCGAGCCCGTGATATTGACGAGCAGGCCGCTGGAGGCGATGTAGAGGTACGGAGAAGAATAGTACAGGGTGTCGCCCTGGTCGCTGCCGAAGACAAACCAGGCGCCGGAGGCGTCTTGGAATGCGCCGCTGTCGAACTCCCGTTTGGTGGTAAGGCCGTTGGAGCTGGCGATCTTGGCGATTAGCTCAAACTCCCCGTCCGGGTTGGCAATCATAAAATTAGGCACGACCGACGTGACGTTCCCACTGCCGACAACGCCGCTTACCCCGGTTTGTGTGGCAAGCAGCGTTTCAACGCCGTTCGCCACCTGGTAGATCTCCACTTCGACGCCCTGCGCGTCCTCAAAGTCGACATCGTAGGTGAGCTGCAGATCGCCGCCGCTGGCGCTGAAGTCCGAGATGCCGATCACCGGCGCGAAGTCGACCGACAGCTCCGGAGGCGAGGCCGCCGACTCGGACGAGTAGAACGAGACTTCGCGGGACGGGTCCGTGGTTAGCCGGAAGGTTGCGGACGGGTCCGTGGGGGCCGAGTTGACGTCGCCCTTGTTGTCCGCCCACACCGTGTAGTCGGCGGAGTCGATCCAGCCATCAACATTAGCGTCGCCCGAGCCGAACGAGCTGGCCGGCGCGCCAAAGTTTTCTCTCCACGCGGCGTAGTCGCGGATGTCGACCACGCCGTCGAGGTTGAAGTCGCTCCGCAGCACGCCCATCCGCTGGAAGAAGAGCGGCGCGTCCGCCGCGTCGACAATATTGTCGACGTTCGCGTCATTGCGGTAGACAAGGCCGTTGGACGCGGCGACCAGCTCCTGCCCGCCGTACCGCGACGTGTACTCGGCGAAATCCACGGCGGCCAAGTAAAAGGCCTCAATGTCGCCCTGCACGCCGGCGTAGTCGAGCCCGCCACTCAGGTTGGCGTCGCCCAGCATCAGTGCCCGCTGCACCGTTTCGGTGACGTCGAACTCGACCGTCCCCGGATCCTCCATGTACTGCTGGTCGAGCGTGCCGCCGAAGCCGGACTGCAGCGAAGACGCGTAGGTGTTCCAGGTTAGCGTCGACTCATCCCAGGCGGCGCCCGAGTCGAGCGACCACAGGTCGTTGTGCGCCGAGAGGTAGACCTGCATCGGGTCCGACGGACCGCTAGCAGTGGTTAGCGACAGCGACGCGTTGGTCGGCACGTTGCCCGCGTACTGGCTGAGGTCGATCTCTAGCAGCGCGTCCTGGTGATCATCGGTTCCCGAGTCCCTGCCGACCACGAGCGTAGAGCCGTTGTTAGTTGACGAAGGGCTGGACTCGTCAACGTACGCGTCCTGAATCGCAGAGAAGAGCGTGCTGGCCGATTCCCCCTGATAAGTGAAGGTTGAGCTGGAGCTTGTAAAGCCGGACCAGGTCGAGTTGACCTCGACCATCCCCTGGCGGCCCTTGAGGTCAACGCGGACCCGGTCGTTGGCGTCGAGAGTCGCCTCTTCGATCGCGGCCAGCGAAGAGGTCACCCGACCCAGGCTGTCTCGCGACTGCTTGAGTAGCTGGTTCTTGCCCAGCCCGGTGAACAGCGTGAAGTACGGATCGACACTGTCGATCAGCACGTCCCGCGCCGCGCGGGCGGCGGCGGCAACGCTGAGGTTGTCACTGCTGAGGTCCTTGCCCAGCGCCGTCGCAACCCGCAGGGCCGACTGGCCCAGGTTCCGCCGCAGGTCGGCGGATTCCGACTTGGAAATCCCCGTATGATTGCGCAGGCTTCTGGCGGCGGCGTTGAGGCTCCGGTAGTGGGCGGCGCGATCGGCGTCGGTGCTCGTGAATTTCTCCTCCTGCTGGATGAGCTGGGTAACGGTGGAGAGCCGCTCGACCGACGTGCGGGTCTCTCTGGAATCGGGGGTTACCCGTCCTGGCTCTCGCAGGTCGGCAAAACGACCCGCGTCGTCCACTTGCTCCAGCCAGCTCTTCACCACCAACCCCGGCGGCAAGACGTCCTCCGGCACGCCCTTCAAGCGATCGTTGCGAAAGTCCTCGACGAACAACTCGTCGGCGATATCGACCAGCACCTCGTGGCGTTCGAAGACGATCTCCCCGGAACGCAGCTCGAGGTGGAGTTTGTAAAGGCGTGAATCCACTGGCCCCGCGTCCTCACGCACGCTGATGACAGCCACCGGCTGCCCGCTCCGGCCGTACTGGGTGCTGATGTCGAACAGGGCCAGATCAGCGTCGCCCGTCGCGTCGCTGAAAACGAACTGGGGCAGCACCTTCACCGAGAAGGCGTCGCTGCCCGCGGTCGCAACAACAACCTGCTCTTCGTCTGTCGCCGCGTAGGAATCGTACGGCGTCGCCGTCAGCAGCGCCCGAACCTCCAGCGCTTCCAGCCGCGAGCTGCGGTAGCGGTTGTCGCGCGACTTGCGGTGTTTCCGTTTAAAGCCAAGCGTGGCGAGAGTAGTGTCCCAAGACGAGGGGAATCGGCGCATCGTGCTGGCTCGAAGAGTGCGGGATCAAGATGGAAATTGCCCCCCAGATGGGGTGTTAGATGACCAGCAATCTATCGCGGTGAAACGCAATCGCAAGTAGTTATCAGCAAGACTCTGCGGATTTTCTGGGGTAGGATGTCATGCCAACCAACACCAAGAACCCTTAGAAATCAGGCTGCAGGTCTGAGTATCGGCCCCGAATAAATACGGATTCCCGCACGCAGTATGTCCAGCAATGCTGCTGGTGCTCCCGGTTGCTCCGAAACAACGGGGCAGCAAGTCTTGATCCAGGTCGGATGATCTCTCGGCCAATACCTCTCCCGACCCGGTCCCAAAATCGTTTGGTGGCGTCCCGTTCAGGAAGGTTGTCCAACGAGCCGGCCCGTTGATTCAAGGTCAGAGATGGCTCTTGCCGGGTCGCGAATTCTCGTGCCCCGGCTAGTCGAGTTGCCTCAGCAGCTTCCTCAGGCCGCTTTCCGCTCGTAGCACCTCAAGACCCCACCGAGCCGCTCTCGGCAGACCACTTCGTCTTCGCTGCTCGGAGAGTCGTCGGCATCCGACCAGCCCCCAGAAGCGGCTTGTTGTCCTTCCGCTGATGAGGGCGCAGTTCGTGATAATAGTCCACGAATTCAGAAACAAGATGGTCGAGGTAATTCATGCCGAAGGCGATGAAGCGGTTCAGGCATTCATACTTGCCGCTCTGAATCCAACGCTCCACAAAGGCATTCTGATTTGGAGCACGAGGAGCCGTTGGCTCAACGGCAACGCCCGCGTCTGAGAAAGCCCGATCAAACCGCTTGCTGAATTTGAAGTCCTGATCGCGAACAAGGTAGCGAATCGGCAACCTCTGCGACCCTGATCTGACGCTGTTGCGTCCTCCATGTTTCGCGTCGCATCTCGTCGGAGAGACGCCCTCTTCTTTGAGGATCGTCCGCACCGTGGTGCGACCAACACACTGGATGCGGAGCTTCTTGAGCTAGCCGACAATCCGACCCGAACCCCACGCACGGTACACCCCATTGCGATGATAATCACAAGTCAGTCTTGGTCGCGGATTCGCGGCCGGTTAGGTTGAGCGTCTCGGCGTTGCTGCCCTTGGCTTTTCCGCTCAAGCCAACGCTGGTACGTTCGGAGATGCACGATCGAAACCAGCTTCAGCACGTCCGAGCCGACGCCGTCGCCCAGCTCCAACAGCCGCTCTCGCTCCTCATTCGAAAGAATGATCCGGCTCTGCGGCACTCGAACTCGGGTCATCTCAAGCTCGGCCTTCAGGAACAGGATCTGCCGCAGGAGCTGGTGCTCCCCCGAACGCGCCAGCAGAAGCAACAGCGGCGTGAGCTAACCCTTCATCAAGCAACCGTCCTGGCGAGTTTCTCTGGGAAACATGGGTGACAATCTTTCCGAACCCCTGGCAAGGCCCTATTCTCGCCGCCTTGCCGCCGCCTGCAAGCGGGCCGAGACGTGTACTACCGTGTACTATCGAAATGCGCCTTGTACTACTAAGGTTCGACAATAAACGATAGAACTTGATAGAGTTTGATATGCCTTTAATTCAATCCAACTCGCGATAACAACGGGGATTACGGGAATTCTGGTTTCTTAGGTGGTCGCCTAATAACCTTGAGGTCGTCGCCATTCGGCGTCCAGCGTGTTGTGCTGCTGTCCGTCGAGTAGGCCGTCGTAGGCGTCGTCGCTCTTGTCGAACGCGATGAGGTACTCGACCGCCTTCTTGATTGACGGCCAGTTGCGTGCAAGGAATGCATCGTCCACTGAGCAAAGATGCTCCCGGTACGACCGCAACACGATGCCACACTGGCCATCGATGGCGACCTTCTGCTTGTCCTTAGAGGGGCGGAATGGCACGCCGCCGTCGGGCAACTGATACAGCCCAAAGTCGGTTTTCTCTCGCAGGTTCCGTTCCAGTGAAGGGAACAGGCGAGCCATCGTCTGAGCGTATCCCCAGACGTGGGTGCACGTCCCGGCACCAGCGCCAATGCCCTCCCAGGCCCAGAAGCGATCGCCGGCAAACTGGAGATTGGCGGTCTGCATCGTGCTGGCCGACGCCATCGAGCGGTCCATGAACCAATGGGGCAATGTTGTGTCGCTCCAGGTGTTGACCCATGAGTGTGTGTCCGACGACAGCCGAAGATAGCTCCTTGCGATGTAGCCAATTACGTCGGTCGCGGTGTCAAACCTGTGTGTGTAAGCGTGGTGGCCGAAATGCCAAGCTATGAACAATGGGACCGCTCGGCTTGCGCCAGGAGCCAGATCGATCGAGACTCGCAGGCCGCTCACGTTGTCTTGAGTGAAGGCCTTAGCCGTGTCAAGCACGCCTAGCCCAAGTGAGCCGCGACGCTTCTTCTGCGAAGCGTCGGCGAATTCAAGCACCACCGCTGTGAACTCGCTACGGTCGATGGGATGGCTTGCAACATCCTTTGCGTCTTTGCCCAGCCACCCTTCGAGAACTATCGTGTGTGACTCAGAGGTCGGGTTTGTCAAGCTAAAGCACAGGATGGTAGCTGGTAGCTTAGAGTCTTCGACATGGAGTGGAATGAAAGGCGAATAAGCGTCGAGTTGCACTTCAACCGGGCAGTCCGGGTCCGCGTAGCGGACGGTCCCAAGAGGCCACCGCCCTGTGAACTCGACCGTTTCCCAGTCCTGGGGACCGATGAGAAATGCCCTCTCTCCATCAACCGTTAGCTTGAATCCTTGCTGTACGGGCGGAGCAAACTGATCGAAAGTCGGCGGGTTCATGTAGTTCGCCCCGTCGAGCGGGCGCATCTTCTTAATCCGCCCGTTGCGGAACCCTTGATAGCCCTCTGGCAGTGGGATCTCTTGCTTGACCACGCCCAATGGTCTCCCGCGAAAGATATCCCAGGAGTAGAGCTGGCCAGCCCCGTCCATGATTAGCGTGCCGCAAGCGATTCCGCCAACTGGCATACCAATGTACTTCAGGGTGTTATCTTTCTTCGAACCAGAGATCCCCCGATCCAGTGCGTGTCCCCGTTCGGTCAGCGATTCGATCCAAGTGGGGTCGAGGCGTTTATCTTCCGGAATCAGTTCACGGTATAGCTCCGCTGGATCGGCGGCCAACGATAGCCGTGCGAGAGCCAAAACACCAACTAGTAGGGAGTGTACTGCTTTCATTCTTCTTCCAAATCGAATCGACCAATGCACGGGAGCTGCGGCTTCTTGTGACGAATCTCCACGCCCCAGACTGGACGCGCGCCTGCGCCGGAGTCTGTGAACGCCTCAGGCCGGTAGGCGCCGCCTGCAACCGGCCCATCAATCACGGAATGAGTCTTCGAGAAGTTGACGCCGTCCGTTGCAAACAGGATCGAGTTGGTGATCTCTCTAGGCCCGACACGGTCGATCATCGCAGCTACACCGCCCTCCTGTGGCCAAGCCAGCACCGCGTGGTTTCCAGGGATTACTGGATTCGACTCGTGCTTGACGTAAGGGCCTTGTGGCTGATCAGCGATGGCCAGCCCCATCTTGGTCTGATGAGGTGATTTGCCGAGTTGACGCCCCTTGTAGTACAGCCAGTATCTGCCATCCCGCACAATCAGGCATGCGTCGTCCACCAAGTGGCTATCGAACTCTTCGCGATTGTCGCTGTTGCTCAGAACGGGGTTGCTCCGGATTCGTTGCCAGGGGCCGTCTGGGGAATCGGCGACCGCCACGCCAATCTTCGAGTCGGGTCTGAATGGCCGAACAAACGCTTTGGAGGTTCCGGTGTAGAACAACCAATAGCGCCCCTCAGCGATAAGAATGTTTGGCGTAAAGACGCTTGCCCCCTCCCAGCTGTCGGGCCCGCCCCTCCCCAGGGCTTGCCCTTCCTCAGTCCAGTGGCGTCCATCGAGCGAACTCGCATACCAGATCGTTGCGTCATACCCCGAGCTACCTTTGCCCTTCGAGTACCAGACGTAGTACCGATCATCGACTTTGATGATGTCACTAGGATCCCGACGCATGACGCCCGGCTCGACGCCGATGCCTCCTGCGGCTGCACGCGTCACCCTAATGGTTCCCGTCTTGCTCAACGCGGTGTCGGCCATGGCTGTCGCCACGACAACGGCGATGCAGATTGAATATGGGGGCATACGGTTTCTCTGAGGCACTCGCCAGGCGTGACACCCCGCAGCGACCTGCGAGGAAGGCCTAGCTATGGAGTACGTCCAAAACTATTGTCAAACGTGTGCTGGAAGCCTTAAGGAGTTCGTTCGCCGCGCGCAACGCTGGGCGGGGGAAACTAGGTGTTCGCAATGGAGAACCCGGGCAACGACTTGCGTGCCACGAGCGCAGCCGACTGATCGTCGCCGACGATCTGCGCACTCACGGGGTCCCATTCTATCCTTCGGCCTAAGCGAGCGGCTGTGCTGGACAGGTGGCATGAGTTCATAGTTTGAACGTGAGAGAAGACGTCCGATACCGGCAGCGCGACTTCCCGCACGCAGCGGTAGGAGTCATCTTTATGGCCCTCGTGCGGATTGCCTTTGTATAGCACGCGCAGGTCGTCGTCGCTGTACGTTCCGTTGTCCCAACCTTCTTCGATCGGCTTGCCGGCGATATCGCCCCAGTTGACGAAAAGGCGACCCTTCTCGCCTTCGAACAGAATCCCATTGTCTCCACGACTGGTGATGTACATCTCCTGACCGTCCGCGAAGCGAATGTACTATGTTGAGGTCGTGCGATGTGTTGAAAGAGTTGTGCACAGTTGGGCAGCCGCCCTTGAACGGCACTGTGGCGGTCAAACGTGCTGGTATTTACTCGGCCTTGATAGTCTGGCGCGATCGCGACGGCTGCATCGCCATCCGTCAGCAATACGATTTGAGTATGCTGCTCTAGGAAGGCAAAGTCGCCGGAAAAACCGTCCCCTGCCGCTGTGCTCACTGAGAAAGGGATAGTCTGGCGAAACCAAGTTTCATGGCTAAGGGGACTGAGTTCATTTGGACCAATCTCCCCCTTCGTCGCTTGCCTTGCAGGACGATATCCACACGGCCAGCGCTTCCGACATTGCTTCTATTTTTTCAGGAAACTCGGTCGCCAGGTTCCTGCTCTCGGCCGGATCGCTCAGGAGGTCGTACAATTCCCAAGTCTCACCAAGGTCTCGGCTGAGCAACTTGTATCGCTCGGTCGTCCAGGCCAACTGCCTTCTCGACTGGAAACCAATCGGCTTTTGCCGCGTCGCTGGGCGTCCTGTAAGCACCGGCAAGAGTGACACCCCATCCACTGGACGATCATCCGGGAGGTTCAGACCTAGGACGTCGAGGATCGTCACCAGGTAATCGCTAGTTACTGCCGGAAACCCTGTTACGGAACCGGGAGCTACTCGCGCGGGCCACTCGAGGATTCCAGGCACCCGCACGCCGCCTTCATACAGATCGCGCTTGCGACCCCTGAAATGCGCCGCAGATCCCGGGCTGTTCTCATTTCCCTCAGGCCCGTTGTCGGAGCAGAACCAGATCATGGTATTCTCGGTGATGCCCAGCGATGCCAACTCCGAGCGTAGCCGCCCGATCTGCTCGTCCATCGCCGTGACGCAGCCATAGTACCTCTTCTTGAAACTACTATGCTCTTCGTAGATAGCGGCGTGTTGTGGTCCAGCCACCACCGGCAAATGAGGGGTATGGAACCAGATGACACTCAGGAATGGCGTCTGGGAACGAGCAGCTTGCCTGACGAACGGCACAACTCGGTCCATAATGACACGAGAGTCATCCCCCTCAAGATTATCATGCACTACCTGCCCCCGCTCGTTCCAGTAGCGTGTGCCAAACTCAGTGGCTAGGGCCCGCTGCTCGATGGGTTCCCAGCCTTGCGCGGATCCACGGCCGCCAGATCGTACGGGTTTCAACATTGGGTCCCAGGTCGGTGTTTTCGACTCCGTCGAAAAACAAACCTGAAACCCGTGCTTCCAAGGAGGACTATAGTCTCTTGTGTTGCCAGGCGCCCCGCGGTTGGCGTCCGAGACCTCGGTCGTCATCGTTCCGAGGTGCCACTTGCCGAAGTGCCCTGTCTTGTACCCCTCGCTCTGGAGTAGTTCGGCCAGCGTGATTTCTTCGGGCCTGAGATGCCCCGTGTTCGCATAGTAAACGCCGTACCTAAACGGGTGCCGACCCGTGAGGCACGACCCACGGGTCGGGCTGCACACTGGCGAAGATGCGTAGAAGCGGTCGAATCGCATCCCCGCTCCGGCCATCTCATCCAGCGCAGGCGTTTGAATCGGCGAACTGGGGTTGAAGCACTGCAGGTCACCCCGGCCCAGGTCGTCCGCCATCAGCAGGATAATATTGGGCCTGGGCGCCGCCCACGCCGGACTTATGAGCGCCACCCCGATAGCAACGCCCGCCGCAAGGTTGCTTATCACCCCTATGATCCTCTTGCAGCTCTCTGAGAGGGCGACGCTATGATGACAGCAACAAGCCATCGTACAGTCGCGCCGGTTTGCGCGGTATGTGTTCACTGGACAAGATGTGCAGCGCAAATCACCTAGCCCGCCCTTCTAGATCTACTTCACTCGTGCCACGGAGGGCCGCGTTTGCGTCGCCTTCCTTCACGCCAGGCGTGTGCTGCTCACGATCGGTTGCCACCTCAAAGACCCAGGCGTAATTACTATCTCCAAGGTCTTTGGGCGGTGTGATCTGCAATCCTGATGGTGCTAACTCCCACTCTACAACCGAGTCCGATCCCAGCAGTCGCACAGATCTGATGGCGCCGGTTTCCCAGCCGGCGCACTCGTTGATGGTCAGTTGGCTTGTGGGCTTGTCCATCGCAATGGCGTAGAGTTTCTCTCCATTGGCTGTAAACGCAAGATTGCCCGCCGCCTGGTGATTCTGCTTCCAGTACCGTGATCCGTAGATAGCGTCACCGTTGATCCTGAGCCAATCGCCCATCGCTCGCAATCGGTTCATCTGGGGTTCTGGAATCGTGCCGTCCGCCCTCGGCCCAATGTTGATCAGGAAGTTGCCGTTGCGACTGACAACCTCGATCATTTCATGGATCACCCCCTTGATCGACTTGTAGCGATCCCCCTCCAGGTATCCAAACGAAGTGCCGAAAGTTGTGCAGCTTTGCCATTTAGGCCCGATGTTCTTGAGTTTCAGGTTGTCCTTCTCTAGGCAGCCCACACCATCCGGCCAGTTCCGGTTCCCGCCTTTGTTGTTGCAATAAGCCTCCTGCCCGCGGGCCGCTGCATCGTTCATGAAATCCGTGATCATGCCACGTAGCTGATCGTCAAAGTACTGAATCTCCGGCTTCGCCCTTCCTTTTCGCACGTTATTACCATCCCGGGTGTAGATAGGAATGTCGTCAATCCACATGAAATCGGGTTGGTACTTGGCCTGGATCTCTTTCCAGCGGGCGACATAGTCGTCGACGAACGCTTTGGAGAAGCCGAACGGGCCGTACAGCGACCCTGCCGCCGGCACACGCCGGATTTCTTCTATGATGTCCGGCCACGGCTCGGCGGACACCACGTACTGCTTTGTGGCGAAGAACGAACCGTGCCGTTCACGGTGATAAGAAGGCGCAAATCTGAGGCCTTGCTTGCGTACCGCCCTTGCCAGGTCGCCCACAAGGTCGCGATGTGGACCCTTGTTCACCGCGTTCCACGGCGTCAGATCAGAGTCCCAGTTCGCCCAGCCATCGTGGTGCTCCGCGGTCAGAACCACGTACCTGGCGCCCGCCTCCACAGAAAGCCGTGCCCACTCGTCCGGCTCCCAGTTCTCTGCCGTGAATCCGTCGATTATGTCCTTATAGCCGAACTCTGGTGGACTTCCGCCCCACCGCTCCCGCAGGTAGGGGTAGTAGTGCTCCGCATCGGCGTACATAAGTTTTGGCACGTGCTCCGCATAGCCGCGTCCCCCTTTGCGATAGCCAATCGCGCTGTAGGGCCCCCAATGGATAAAGATGCCGATCTTGCCCTCTTCGAACCACGCCGGAACGGGCATCTTCTGCAGCGACTCCCAACTGCCGTCATAGGGGCTGGGTTCCCGCGCTACACTCAGCAATGGCGCCGCCAAGACCATCGCGGCCGCCATTGTTGCTATTCGTCCTGTTAGATGCCTCCTCATTCTTCGCCGCTCTTCCAAAGCTTGATTGTCGCAACGTCATTCCGCGACGCCATGCCATCGGTGCTGCGTCCGCGAGCCACATCAGACTCTAACTGTGCCAGCAAGCGCTCCACTACCTCTGGGTGGGAAGAGCTGAGGTTGTCCGACTCACCGGGATCGTTCTCCATGTCATAGAGTTGGACGAAAGGCGCCCCTGCCTTGGCAGCGGCCTTCTCGTTCGGCGACGTCCAGCCGCCGGAACCTCTGGCGAGCAAGAGCTTCCAGTTTCCCTGACGGTACCCAAAGTGCCCACTGATGGAGTGGTGGACAATCCCGGCACGGCTGGATCGGATGGTCTGGCCGGAGAACGCCGGCAGGAAGCTGACGCTGTCTTCACCAGCGTTTTCCGGCAATTCCTTCCCCAGGATTTCCGCGCACGTGGCGATGAGGTCCGTTTGACAGATCGTTTGATCACAACGACTTCCCTCCTCGACGACGCCCGGCCAACGCACGAAAAATGGCACGCGGTGACCACCGTCCCACAGATCTGCCTTGGAGCCACGCAGGTGCGCGCTCGGGTAGTGCCCCTTGGCTTGTAGTTCGGGGATCTTGGCTGCGTTGGAGCAACCGTTGTCGCTGGTTACGATGACAAGTGTGTTCTTGCTCAGCCCCCGGGCGTCGACCGCATCAAGGATCTTTCCGATCACGTCATCGGTCTGCATCACGAAGTCGCCGTACTTACCGAGCCCGCTCTTGCCGACCCATTCTGCGGAGGGCACGATGGGCGTGTGAGGGGAGGTCAGCGGAACGTATACGAAAAAAGGCTGCTTTCCGTCCTGGCTGGAGATGTACTCTGTCGCCTTACGGCCGATCTCTGGCAGCACATCCCGCGTGTTAAAATCATGCTGCCGGACCATCGCCGACTTGCCCTTGCCGCCTTCGCACTCTCCGACAAACCGGTCGTCCTGGATATAGATGTACGGCGCCATGTCCAGCGACGCCGTGATCCCGTAGAAAGCATCAAACCCGACATCGGTGGGGCCATTCTGAATGGCGCCCTTCCAGTCAATATTGACAATCTTCGGCTTACGTACTGTTGGCGCCGGACCACCGGTTGTGGGAAGGTCCATCCCGAGGTGCCACTTGCCAAAGCACGCCGTGCGATAGCCGTTCTGCTTCATCAGCTCAGCGATCGTCAGCCGGCCTTCTGCGATCAAGGGAGCGCTGTAACCCCACAGAACACCGCTCTGCAATCGCGTTCGCCAGTTGTATCGCCCGGTCAACAGGGCGTACCGGGTAGGCGTACAAACCGACGAAGCAGTGTGTGCATCGGTAAACGTCATCCCCTGTTGCGCGAGCTGATCCAGGTTTGGCGTTGCGATTTTCCCCCGCTCGGGATTCAGGCACTGCACGTCGCCGTAGCCAAGATCGTCTGCAAGGATCAGGACAACACTGGGGCGCTGAGCTAGATCAGCGGACGAAGCATCGTTGAGCCAAGCGAAACACGCCGTTAAGCAGAAGACGGCTACCGGGCTCCCATGTATTAAGTTCATAGTGAAGCTACGTATGCTGTTAGGATCCGCAGAAATCAAACCGTCTAGTAACTCATGCTTTTTAGGTGATTATTACGAGATTTTCTCGTCAAAATCTGGCTGCCGGGCGGAAACCAACGCGGGTTTGCCCGTCCGGAGCGTTGAGGCCCTTCCTGCCCGTTCGTCTACCCGACGGCTCCCATCCTAACCGCCTAACCGACCGAAGGTGACTCGTGCGAGCCAGCGCCTACATCCTGCCTGCATTCTTATGGACTTCTGCACTAACATCGCTTTCCCACGGCGATGACTCACGACCGCTGAAAGAGTTGCTGAACAATCCCCACCGCGAAGCCGAATTCATGGACTGGGGGCTAGGCATGTTCGTGCATTGGTCGCATGACTCACAACTTGGTTCGGTGATTAGTCACTCGATGGTCGGCGCGTCTGAGACTTACCTGGATCGCTTCATCAATGAACTGCCTAAGAGTTTCAACCCAAAGCAGTACGATCCCGACGAGTGGATGGAGATCGCGAAGATCGCCGGCGTTAAGTACATGGTGCTCACCACCAAACACCACAGTGGCTTCTGTATGTGGGACACCGAAACGACGGACTTCAGCATCATGCACACGCCCTACGGCCAAGATGTTGTGGGCAAGTACGTTGCAGCGTGCCGGAAGCACGGCGTCAAAGTCGGGTTCTATTTTTCACCAGAGGATTTCCTTTTCTTGCACCGCCACGGCGAAGTTGTGCGGAGAGAGGGCACGTCTGGCAAGGAGGCGCCTGCTCTACACGACTACAACAAGAAGCAACTCGACGAACTCTTTGGCCGATACGGTGACATTGATGTGGTGTTTTTTGATGGCAGAGGGGGCCGAGAACTTGCCCAGTATATCCACGGAATTCAGCCACAATGCATTGTCACCCGCGGCGAAATGGAGACCCCTGAGCAGCGCCTGCCCCAAGACCCCCTGCCGGGCCCATGGGAATCTTGCTTTACCCTTGGCACCCAGTGGCAATTCAAGCCGACGAACGAGGAGTACAAGACCGGGACCACTCTGATCAATATGCTGATAGAAACCCGTGCAAAAGGCGGCAACCTGCTGATTAACGCAGGTCCCGAGCCTTCAGGGAAGCTCCCGTTTGAGCAGGAGCGAATTTTCCGGGAGTTGGGGCTGTGGATGTTTATCAACGATGAAGCGATCCGGGGAGTCCGCCCGTGCCCGGTGATCGGCGAGCAGGACGTGTGGTACACCCAGTCCAAGGATGGCAGTTCGGTTTATGTGCTAGTAACCGGTCACACGGGCCCAGTGGAGCGTTGGCCTCATGGGGAGCGGAAAGAGATCCTACTTACCGAACTGGCAGCCACCGATGCGGCAACCGTCAGCGTGCTAGGCCAGAACGACAAGGTGCTCGAGTACAGGCCCGAGGAAGACGTCGAATCTCGGCTAACGCAAACCCCTGAAGGCCTTTTGCTCTCTGTTGTCCGCGCCCAACGGATCTACAACAACAAACGCTGGCCGAACGCAGTCGTGCTGAAGCTAAAAGGCGTTCGGTTCGTTAACCACTAATGGAAGAACAAGACGCATGCCCCCCCAAACACTGTTGACGACGCTCGTAGTTGGTTTCACCAGCGCGACAGCTTCTCTTGCCGCTGACCCGTGGCTGGTCAATAGCCAGCAAGAGTGGCGTGCCGCTGCAGGGGACCGCGACTCGTTCGTTATCCAGCAGGGCATGGTTGAGCCGACGGCGCCGACAGCGGTCTTCCGCAGCAAGCTGAAGTCCTTTCCAGACAGCCGGAAGGCACGAACGATTACTGTGGAGCAGTCTCCGGCGTGGGACAACTGGCAGGTGATCGAGAACATCGGACCGGAAAATCTGGGCGATGCACCGGTGTTCCTGAGCCTCGGCCCGGATGACTACTGGATGTTCGGTCGGTACTCGCAGAAGAAGAGAAATGGGACTGCGGGTTCCAACCGCGCACAGGTTGCGGCCACGCTTGATGGTTTTGACGTACCGCTCCTGACCACGCATTACGCTAATCAATACGATGCTCCCGGCGGCCTTCAGCCTCCTCGGGGCGGGTACCACGCGTGGCAGAGCCGCGACATGAAGAACTGGGTACACCACGGGCCGATCACTGATAGCGTAGGCAAGTGGATGACAACGGCAGAGATAGCAGATGGCAAGGCGTATTTTTACTACGACTTCCCCAACGACCAGGACCCCCATCTCTATATTGATGAAGACCTGACGGACGGGAAACCGGGTAAGAACATGGGGCTCGCGTTTGCAGACCCGTCACACGGTTCGGACTGCGCTTTTATCCGCGACCTTCAGGGGAGTTTTCATGTGATCGCCGAGGACTGGAGCCCCATTAACGCGCGTACACACGCCTGGGATTCGCCGCTGGCCACGCATGCGGTAAGCGAGGACGGGATCAAGGATTTTGAGATCCTTGCCCCCGCGGTTGACGAACGGACTACTCCCACAGGCAGGAAGGGGACGTATCGCCACCCCCACTGGGCGAAGGAAGACCCAGCCAACTACGCGACGAACATCGCAGAATTCGAGATTCACGAGCCGGAGCAGAACGCCTACGGCGACTGGGCGGCCATCTCTGTCGGCGGCAGGTATTACCTGTTCTGCGACTTCGACCCAGCCGAAGGCCATCACATGAGTGTGGGGCGTTTCACCTCGCCCGACATCAATCAACCCTTTGAGTGGTGCGGCCATGTCGGCAAAGGTCACCCCGACCCCGATGTGATGTTCGCCGAGGGCCGCTTCTACCTGGCCACCCAGCAAAACACTGACTTTGTTAGCCCCGGTCCGTGGGTCGAAAAGGTCGATGTCCGCGTGGGCGTGGATACTAGCGGCGATGGAATTGTCGACCAGTGGACAGAATGGCGACAGATTGCAGAGAAATACGACTATATCCCAGGCTTCGCCAAGC
Source organism: Posidoniimonas corsicana (assembly GCF_007859765.1). Classification (NCBI taxonomy): domain Bacteria; kingdom Pseudomonadati; phylum Planctomycetota; class Planctomycetia; order Pirellulales; family Lacipirellulaceae; genus Posidoniimonas; species Posidoniimonas corsicana. The sequence continues at coordinate 1,967,673 of NZ_SIHJ01000001.1, read as the reverse complement.
AGGTGGCCAAAACACCGGCCGAGATGGACCTGTCAAGTTTGCCTGCAGGCGTTGGGTTTAGCTTCGAAATCCGCATGACAGACACCACCCAGAACGCATCGAAGCCCATTCTAGATTGGGTGCGTCTTTCCTTTGATGAATAGAAACTCGTGCCTCAAGAACACGCATTCATCGGCCCGCAAAGCCACGCATCTCTAGCAAGCGTTCCGTTCGGCTGGTGGGACAAATGCCCGAGTCAAGGGGCCCAGCGCCGCCCGACGTTTGTTGTGCGCTGTACTCGCTGTCAATCATAGCTCTTCCATTTGCGCCCATCCTCCAAACTCTCCAGAGCCAGACTCGGAACCTTCTGAAGGCGATCACTCGTCCCGTTCAACAAAGTTGTCACAGAAGAATGGTCGGTGTTTGCCGGTCATTCTTCGCACCCCCGCTGCTCATTGCGTCGGTCCGTTTGTCACGAATCGCGGCAGATCTGCAACTGGCGCGCGTCGAAGCCGCCGAGGGTCTGTTTCCTCGTCAGGCCGCCGTTCGTTCGTAGTGCTTCAGCACGCCGCCAAGCCACTCTCGGCAGACGATCTCGTCGCCGCCCTCTGGCGGATCGTCGACCTTGGGGCAGAACCCGAGCAGCGGCTTGTTCTGCTTCCTCTGGTGAGGCCGCGCATGATGATAGTAATCGAGGTAGCAAGACGTGATACGGCCGAGGTGTCCCAGGCTGCAAACGATGAAGCGATTGAGGCACTCGCCGCGTATTGAACCGATCTAACGTGCAAGAAGGCGAGCGTGTACGCCTGCCGCAGCCCGATGCTCGTCCTGGCCATCTTGCTGAAGAAATCACACTGCCAAAGCGACTCGGCCTGAATCTTGATGAAGTCGTCCCAGGTCCCTGGACCACGCTTTGGCCCTGGATAAATCCCCTCTTCCTTGAGGATGGTGCTGGCCGTCGTGCGGCCAACGCAGCGGATGCGTAATTCCCGCGACTCACCGACGATCCGCCCGTAGCCCCAACGATTCTGCTTGGCGGGCCGGACCACGATCTGGCGGATCGCCTTGGACGTGCCCTTCCGGCCAATCTTCTTCGCCGGCGGCTTGCCCTGGCGTCTCCGCTCCTGCCAGCGGCGGTAACTTCGTGGATGAAAAAATAACACCATCTTCAGCACGTCTGCCCCGATGCCGTCGCCCAACTCTAGCAGCTGTTGCCGCTCGTCATCCTTGAAAAAGATTCGGCTCTGCGGGACGCTCGCACGGGTCATCTCGGGTTCGGTCTTCAGGAACAGAATCTGCCGACGTAACTGGTCTTCACTGGAGCGTGCGAAAAGGACAAAGAGCGGGGGAACCAGTGCGGCATCGGGACCCAATCTCTGCATTCTGACGAGCAACGCAGGGGGACAACCTTTCCGCCCCCCTGCACTGCCCTGCCACGATTCTCGCCGTGCGGGCACCCTCCGCAAGCGACTTACCGGCCGCGAAACCGACTACCCCTTCGCGCTGCCTACGTTTGCAAACAAGTGACAACGATTGCAAACATGTGCGATGCAACAAAGGGGTAGTACAATCTTCGCAAACCGTTGCCTCGACTGACTTTATCAGTTGAGGACTTTGTATCCTCGTAACCTCGAGGTCGTCGCAAAAAGCTCTTTCGGTTCGTGCCGTCGAGGGCATCGAGTTCTTCGGTGTGCCGGCTTTCACGCCGCCCCTAGGCGGACGCGTGCGACGCAATCAGGCCTCGGGCGGCGCCACGCCGCAACCAAGTCACAGACGCGTCGATTTCAGCGACACTGCTGTCGCATTCCCAGACACCGTCGCCGTCGGTCGTCTGCGGGGCGGATTAGGCCGCAGAAATGATCTTACTTTGGAACGGTTGTTGCTTAACGCTATAGGTTTGCCGAGAGTCCGATACTGGGATGACGTTCAAGTAGCTGTAGAACGGCAAGTCGACTGCACCTGGACTCAATCAATGGGCGGCGGCGGCATCTGGCGACATGAAGGAAGCGTATGCGAAGCTGGCGTAGTCGTTGTTCGAATCGAAGTCATCGGTTGGTTGCCGTGCGCGCCGCCTTAATCGCTGCGAGTTGTTGCGCAGTCGCTCAGGCGGAGACCGTAACCGTGCGGCTCGATGCGGAGGCCGACCCGGCTTCCAATTTCGTCACCTACTGGTCGGAGGGGATTGCTCAGTTGGATCGGACGTACCCGGGCACCAGCAACCAGCCGTTCTGGAGCACCACCGACCCCAGCCGCACCTACAACTCCAACTTCGACTTCTTCCCCAACGACCGGGCCATGCGGTTTGGCGAGCTCACCTACGACGACGCCGGCCTGGCGTCGGGAAGCGGTGTCGTTGAGATCGAGGGGCTCACTCTCGGGATCGAGTTCGATCCCACGGACCCGAGCTACGTTAACGGCAGCTGGCTGAGCTTCTCGACCGAGCTGCAAGAGTACTCTGGCAGCGTGACGGTCGTGAACGGTGCGGCGACCGAGATCAATCTCACAGCCACCTACACGTCGACCGGCAGCTTCGGGGCGGAGCCTATCGACGCCAGTGGCACATTCGTGGTTTCAGGCGACCGGTTTACGGTGATGGCGTCGGGGTACAACCCCAACTTTGGCGACTACAACCCTTCCCTGGCGTGGGACTGGACAGGAGTGATCCTCGGCCTTGAGCTGCCACAAGTCGACAACGCCGACTTCAACAGCGATGGCTTCGTCGACGCCGCCGACTACACCTTATGGCGAGACAACCTCGGCACGGTGGGCGTGCCCGCGTACACCTTGGGCGACGCTGATGGCGACTCCCAAGTAACCACGACCGACTACGAGGTCTGGAAGTCGCAGTATGGCGCCCCCCCTCCAGCATTGGTCGCGGTGACGGGCACGGCGCCAGAGCCCTCTGCCTTGGCTGCCGTCGCCGTTTCCGTGGTGGCGGCGTTGGTTCACCGGCGGACCGCCGCCGCGCTGGGGCGACGCCGATGAGGCCGCTGCCGGAACGCGGCTTTACACTCGTGGAGCTGCTCGTCGTGATCGCGATCATCGGGGCGCTGGCGGCACTGCTGCTCCCGGCGGTGCAGTCGGCGCGCGAGTCCGCCCGCCGCACCGGGTGCGCCAACAACATGCACCAACTCGCAATCGCGATCCAGCTGCATCTGGAGGCGGAGCAGCACTTCCCGCACAGCTGGCCCAACGGCGTGACCAGCATCGTGTGGGGACGCAGCCTGCTGCCTTACCTTGAGGACGGGGCGCTCGAGCAGCAGTGGGACGATTCGATCGATATGCTTGAGGGCGTGAACCTGCAGGTGCTCGCCCAGCCTATCGCGGCGCACAAGTGTCCCACAGCCCCGAGCCGCCCGACCTACGACTACACATACCGCGGTTCCGTGCGGACCTACGGCACAAGCGACTACAAGGGCGTCGAGGGAGTCTTGGCGGACGACCCGATCTTTGCGAGGTGGGCCCGCAAGAATTGGGTCCCAGGCGTCATTGGGCGTGAGAAGGTTCGCCTCAGCCAGGTGACCGACGGGATGTCGAATACGGTCACGATCGTCGAGTCGGTCGGCGACACCTCCCTCTACGGCCCAGGGTCCACGAAGGTGGGCGAGATCTGGTGGCACACCGATGGGGCGTGGGCTGGTCGAAACCTGGCGGGCCTGTCTCCGACGCAGCACGGAAAGCGATTCGGGATTCCGGCGTGCTCGATCAACTGCACCAACCAGTACGACTCGCCGCCCTACAGCTTCCACCCTGGCGGGGCGCACGTGATGGTGTGCGACGGCAGTGCTCACTTCCTCAACGAGCAGATCGACGTGTTCGTGCTCGGTTGCCTGTTCTCGTACGACGACGGCGAAGCGACCCAGGCTTGGTGAGCTCGGCAGCCGCTCCCAACGGCGGCCGCACGCCGCGTAGACGCCGGGCCACGCGCGAGACTGCTAGATCCCTGGGATGTCATCGCCATCGTCGTACGAGTAGAGCCCCATCAGGACCGCCGGGTCGATCCCTTCGGAGAGGAAGTGGGCGCTGCCGTCGCCAAGAACGCTATAGGCGCCGCCGACGTGGAAAGAGTACGGGCCGTAGTCGTACATGTTGGAGCAGTTGACCGTGCAACGGTTCACACGACGGAAGAGCGCGTAGGCGGACGGCGAGACGCTGCTCAGAGCGCGGCCAACCCAAGACCCGTCTTCCGGGTACCAGATCCGGTCGGGGCTTCCCGGCAAACGATCGGGGCCGTAGAGCTCGACCCCGCCGACGGACTCGACGAGCAGGACGGTCTGCGACAATCCATCGGCGATCTCGGCGGGCCGGGTGGGGTGTCGGCTGACGACGCCGTCGACCCACTCCCTTCTGCCCCAGTGGGCGACAAGCGGGTCGAAGCCGTTGGCGCCCTGGCAGCTCTTGTAGTCGATGCTCGCCATCGCCGTTGGTTGGGGGCCCACCTTCTCGTAGGTGTATACGGGTTTACTGGGAGCGGTCGGGCACTTGTACGCGGGGACGATAGTGGCCGCCAGGTCGCCGTTAGGGCCCTCAAAGAACCCGAGGTCGCCATCCCACGCGTCGTACAGCGGCTGGTGGTCGAGGTAGGGCAGGAGTTCGCGGGCCCAAGTGATCGTCCCATCGCCCTCGGGCCAACTGACAGGGAAGACGCGGTAAGAGTCCGCGTAGAGGTTGGCCGCCAGGCCCATCTGCTTCATGTTGTTGACGCAGGTCGCCTTGCGAGCCGACTCGCGCGCCGCCTGCACGGCGGGGAGCAAAAGGGCGACGAGCACGCCGATGATCGCCACCACGACCAGCACCTCGACCAAGGTGAATCCGCGGGGCCATGCCTGCCTGCCTACCTCACGAGCGTCGTGCGACAGACAACGCTGGCCCCAGAGGGTTCCGGGGGTGGGACGCTTGGAAGACTCGGATGCCATTCCAGTTGAGATTCTCGGTGAATACGGTGGTTGATGCGCCGGCAGGACGCACTAGGCCGTCGACGATTGGCGTGCAGACCTACGGTGCATCCAATCGCAGCCCGCTTGCAGATTCATGATACCGCTCCAGGCAGGTTCACGAACTAGCGGACGACGGCGTCACGCGTCCCGCGGTGTCGCGGAAATCGACGCCCGTGTCGCACGGCGCGACGCTATCCCCGCAGGAGCGCTCCGCCCTCGCGCCTGACGCCACATGTCGGCGGTTCTGATATGCAACCACAGTGCAGGTTCTCGTTGACGACCGACTTTGATCCTGAAACGATGAGAACGGCACACGACGTGCCATGTTTGCTCCACGCTGGTTCGAAGGCAGTCAACCCCGGCCTGCTGTGTAATGCCCTGAGATCAGATGTAGGCCTGTCCGAGTTCGCGATCGCCTCCACTGTCTAGCCGACGAATGCCGCATCATCGATTGACTGCTACCGTTATGCTGTTCTTCGCGACGTCGTCGGTGTGGGGAGCAGCCATCAGGTGGCACGTGGTGGCCGACGCTGGCAGCCGTTTCGTCTCGCACAGTTTCGACGGGCTGTTCGAACTCGGTAGAACGCGGGCGAGCACACGGGTCGAAGAGCCAGACGGCGCCTTCCTCTATTCCGAGTTGCCAGACTACCTGCCCCTGGGCGGCGGCGGCACGGCCTTCCCTAACAAGAGCAACTTCCTAGATCTAGGAACCATCGGGTACGACGACGCCACTGGCCAGATCACGGACCTGCAGGCCGACTTTGCCAAGCATGTCGCCCCAGGAAGGTTCACGTTCTACCAGGGAGTCTCCGGCGCGCCGGCCTACACCACCTCGTTCGATTCGTTCTCCGGGTCGGTCAGTTTCGCTGAATCGGGGATGCCCGTGGTCAATCCCTCGAGCCAGGTGGTGTTCTCCATCGATGGGTCAGCCGTCGGCGACGGCACGCTCACCTATACCGGTTCCCTCGATGTGGTGGACAGTAAGTTTTCATTAGCCGTCCACGACACCGGATTCAGCCACGCGTTCGCAACTGGGTTCGGCGATGGCGACATCCAGCTGGAGTGGGACGTTAGCGGCGCCATTGGCATCGTTGGCGACTTCAACCAGGACGGCTCGGTCGATGCGGCCGACTACACCACATGGCGAGACCATCTGGGGAGCGGCCACAGCCTGGGCGGCGCCGGTGACGAGATCGGCGTTCGACAGCATCGACCGAGGTGACTGTTGGTATTGTCTAGAGCCATGTGGCAGGTCGAGTTCCTAATCCCAACGAACTGCAGCTTTTCAGCAGCGAGAAACTTCAAGCGAATGCACTTCAGACAACTTCCGTACTCCATCTTGATTGCTTGTCTAGCAGGCTCGTGCAGCGGTGCGACGCTCAACCTTGATGGCGTTGCCAACAATGGCAGTCGCTTCATCGAGCACCGCCAAGGCGCGTTCTGGGAGCTGGGTCAGACGCGACCTAGCACGCGGGTCGACAATCCGGACGGCGCCTTCACCTATTCGGAACTCCCCAACTACGTGCCGCAAGGCGGCGGCGGAATCGCGTTCCCTAACAAGCAGGACTTCTGGGATCTCGGCGTGATTGAGTACGACGACGCGACCGGCGAGATCACCGGCCTGGAGTTCGACTTTGAACCCCACGTTGCTCCCGGGCAGTTCACCTACTTCCAGGCGGTTACCCAAGCTTCGGCGTACGCCACGTCGTTCAATGCCTTCTCTGGGGCTGTCACCTACAGTGATGTTGGGCTGCCCACCATCAACCTCATTAGCGAGATTGTGTTCTCTATCGATGGCGACGCGTCCGGCGACGGGATCCTTGCCTACACGGGATCTTTTATGGTCACCGACAACGACTTCGTCCTCGACGTTGACGATACCGCCTTCAGTCAATCCTATCAGGCCTTTAGCGGCGACGGCGACCTGCGCGTCGAGTGGAACGTCTCCGGTGCCCTGACGGTCCCGCTCGTAGGCGACTTTAACCTGGATGGCGCAGTCGACGCCGCCGACTACACCGTGTGGCGCGACAATGCAGGCAGCGTCGGTGAGGACCTCGCCGGCGACGCCAATCAGGATCAGGTGGTCGACGAAGCCGACTATGTCGCGTGGCACGAGAACTATGGGCGTTCTGCGGGCGTCGGCGCCCTTGAACAGACAGCCGCACCTGAGCCGGCTGCGGCCGCGCTGCTGTTAGCGACGCTTTGTGGAGGCGCCTTGTACCGGTCCGCTGGGCGATCTCGTGCTGCGCGGCGCGACACGTAGGTCGGTTCGCTCGACACGGCTCACCTTGCCCTGCATTGACCTACCGGAACGACTTAGCCGTAAGCTCGGTCAAATGGCGATTCTGAGAATCTAATCGCTCCGGCCGGCGCAATCGGAACAGGAGTTGCCAATTAGCCTTGATTCTTAAGAAGTGCCGTACACCACTCACCCTTTGATCCTTCACCCAAGAGAGACTGCCTAATGAACAAGACCGCTTTCTGTACTGCGTTGCTGGCGATTGCCATTGCCGGAGACGCAGCGTTTGCAGCCCCGTTGTTTTTTACCGTTGATGCCAGTCAAAGCTCCCTGAGCATCGACCCTACCTCACTCTTCGGCGTTCCGGATAGCGAACAGGAGCAAGCCCCCGGAAGCTGGACAGCGAGCTACTACGGTGGAATCGTCGCCGATGTCACCAGCTCTACCATCCAGATCCTGCCGACGACTACGCTTGTAGCCGGCAATAGCGGCATCTGGGGACCGGCCCCGATCTACCCAACAACCGATCCGGCATCCGACAGGGCAGAGAACGACTTGGCCTACGCTAACTCAAGCGCTCCGGCCAACTACGGCACGGTTGTCGACTACAGCAACCGCCCGCCAATCAACGGCGTAGCCCCCCCCTCGGCCTCCAATTCGGCGATTCGCGACCTGAGGCTAAGCCTTTCCGACAGCTCGCCCAAGACACTCGCCGGCGATGGGTCGTTTTCCGAAGCGGGCATCCAGCCCGACTTCCAGTCCGGGATCGTCTGGCTTACGTACGGGAACGCCAGCTTCAGCGGGCCTTACTCGGACCTGTCGGGCGACGGGATCAATGTAACGCCAACCGTCGACACCGCTGGGCAGGGCACGCTCACCCGGGTTGGCGATCTGCTCACCCTGACGCTGCCCCTCGAGTTCACCGAGTCGCACTTCGGTTCGAGCACGGTCTACAGCGGCACAATTGTCGCCACCGCGTCGGTGCCCGAGCCGTTGACCGCAACCCTGCTGCTGCCGGCCGCGTCGCCGCTGGCATGCGTTCGTCGGCGGCGGTTGTAGTCTTACACCTCGGTGTGTGAGACATCCGCCAGCCGAACGGCTTGGCGTGCCAAGGCGCCCTGCTTCCGCCTCCCCCAACCGTTGCGGGGAGGCGGAAGCGTGTAGTTACAGCCTCGGGAGGTCCCGAACGGATAGCGGGCAACTTCCAGTCCAGGACCTCGACTGCCGGATACCCTTTCTCGGTAAAGGATGCTCATCAGAGTGCAAGCGATGCCGTTGTCCGCCGTTTGGCTCCTGCTCATCGGTAACGTGCGGTCGCACCTCGGCCGGTTCATCGCCGCGTGCCTGGCGATCTCTTTCACCACCGCGATCCTGCTGGCGGCGATGGTCGGCCAGCAGGTTGTCCGCACGCGTGCCCCGACGGCTGCCCAGGGCCTGCTGGGCGCGGGCGAGCTGCACCTCGCCGCCACGGACACCATCCACCCGGTCCTCGACGAACAACTCTTGGCTGCGGTGCGCGCCGATCCGCGCGTCTCGAGCGTCCGCACCGCCAGCATCGTGCGCGCCGTCGATATGCCAGGCAATGAGAAGGGGGAGCTGGATGTCGAGCGGTTCTACGCCCATGCGAGTGGCGGTTCGGGGGGCTGGATCCCGGGGCGTCGCGAGGGTTTTATCGCCTGGCACGACGGTGGCGCCCAAGGCGAGCTCGTGGACGGACAGTGGCCGTCCAACCAAGATCCGGACCCGGTAGAGATCGTTGTCCCAGCCGTGATTTGGGGGCAACCGGTAGGCGCCTGGCGACGGCTCGAGAGCGACTCCGGCGTCCACCGCAGCAGGGTGGTGGGCATCCTCCCGGCCGACATGGCCACGGTCGCCTCGCCCGCGGGGATCCGGCTCGCCTTGCGGCAGATCAGCCCCAAGGCGGCAGAAAAGCTGGCCGGCGGAACGCTCCAGACTTCCGACGCACGCATCACGCTCAACAACGCCGACGACCTCCAGCCGTTTCTCAGGGAGTGGCGAGGACGCCTGGTCGACTACCCAGGTATGATCGAGCTCTGGGACGCCGACACCCTTGAGCGGGCGGCGCTCGAAGGCACGATGGCCGAGGGCGCGCGCATCGCGGTTCAGTCGGCCGTGCTGCTGGCCACCGCTTGCGTGATGTGCATCGCCTACAGCGTGCAGGGCAACGCGGTGCGTGAGCGGGCGGCGCAGTTTAGTCTGCTCCGCTCGTTGGGCGCCGCGCGGGTGGTGCTGCCGTTGCTCGTCGTCGCCGAGGCGGTCCTGCTGGCGCTCGCCAGCTTGGTGGGCGCGGTGCTGTTCGTGTGGGCTGCAATGTACGGGTTGGCCGCATATCTGCCGGTGCTCAAGACACCGTCCAGCCCGGCGGCGGCGAGCATCGCATGGGCCGGCGGAGTGACGCTATTCGGAGTGCTCTGCGGCGCCGTCTGGCCGGCCTACCTCGCCTCCCGGCGACTCCCGGGAGAGTACACCGCGGAGAGCGAGGACTCAGCCCGCGCCGCACGCATGTCGCGCCAAGCCGCAGTCGCCGCTCTTGTGGTCGCCGCGTTGGCCGCTCTGGCACTCGCCGCCACGCCGAGCCAGTCACTGCCTCGTACGCACGCGATCACTTGGGTGGGAGTTCCGTGCCTAGCGATCACCGCCGTGCTGCTGACCCCACTGGTCCTGCGAGCCACGTGCCGAATCTTCGCGCGACCTGTAGCCTGGCTGACACGCACCGAACCACTCGTGCTTGCCGACCACGTGGCATCCGACGGCGCCCGGAGCGCGGGATCGATCATCGCCATCAGCGTCGGGCTGGGCGGGTTCATCTGGACGATCTGCTGGGGCGCCTCGATGCTTGACGCCTTTATCATCGACCAGGGCCTGCCGCGCTGGCTGGTGTCGGTGCACCCGTACGGCCTTAACCAGCAGGAATCGGAAAGGCTGCTAGCCTCACCCGAATTCGTCGGCTACCACGCGCTCACCCTCTACGACACGCACCTCGTCAGCACCGGCGAGCCGACACCGACGCTTGTCATGGGGATCGACCCCGGTCGCTCATTGGCGTCCAGTGATAACACGCTGCCCTTCAGGTTTGTTGAGGGCGACCGCGAACAGGCTATCGCGGACCTCGAACGCGGCGACGCGTGCCTCGTGAGCGCGTGGTACGCCGCCAGCCACCACGTGCACCCGGGTGACCAGCTTGCCGTGGCGGCGCCATCGACCGACGGCCGTGGCGAGCGGAGCTACCGTGTGGCGGGCATTGTTGAGCTCACGGGCTGGCGAATGGCGACCAAACTCAACAAGGTCCGCTACCACGGCATCAAGCACAAGGTGATGCTGGTGCTCGACACCGACGCCGCGCGGCGTGATTTTCCCGTGGGCCACGTCAACTTTCTGCTGGGCAACCCGCCTGCGGCGCCCGACGGCGCCATCCCCGGTTTCCGGAGCGATCTGCCGAAAGAAGTGGCCTACGAGGCCTCAAGAAAGCTTCGGCAGTCGGTCGAGGCGTCGCTTGCCGCAGAGGTCGACCTATCGCAGCCGGTGCGCAGTCGGCCCAATGGCGAAGACGATGTGGTCGTGGAGAGTCGAGTAGTCCAGGTGGATGATCTCGACCGCACACGCTCGTCGCTGCGGGGGGAGTGGGGCGGCGCCGCTGTCCAGCGCATGGCGCAGGCACCGTTGGCCATCCTGATGCTTAGCTTGTTCAGCATCTGCGGCGCGTTGATGGCGTCGCTCCAGTCCCGCTCCCGGGAGCTCGGCGTGCTGCGGAGCTGCGGCATGCCACGCTCTGGTCTCGCCCGCCTGGCGCTCGCCGAAGCGTTGCTGCTCGGGCTGGCCGCGATCCCGATCTCCGCACTCCTGGGCGGCGTGGGAGCGGCCTTGATGCTTCAAGTGGCCAGCGTGGTGGGGTTCCGGCTCGACTTCGCAGGCATCCAGCCCGATTTCACCGCGCCCTGGGCCTGGCTCTGGCCGGGCGTCGTGACCACGTTCGCCGTCTGCAGCGCGGCCGGGCTGTGGGCGGCTTGGCGGATTGGCCGTGTCGCGCCCGCCACCTTGATCTCCAATTCTAGCCGGGGCTAACCAGTGAAACCTAGCGGACCAACAACGCCCACAGCGGTGCTCAGCGCTTCGGGGCTGCAGAAGTCGTTCGGGCAGGGCGACTCCTTGGTGCACGCTGTCGCGGGGGTGGACATCGAGTTCATGGCCGACGAGGTGGTGGCGATCATGGGCGCCTCCGGATCCGGCAAGACGACGCTGCTCCACCTGTTGGCGGGCCTGCTCAGACCCGACGGTGGCTCCGTCATGCTGGGTGACCGCGACTTGGCTCGACTCTCGGACCGCGAACTCACTGCGATGCGCCGCTCGCACGTGAGCGTTGTGTTCCAGGCGTACAACCTGCTGCCAACCCTCACGGCGATCGACAACGTGGCGATGCCGCGCTTGCTCGCCGGCGACAACCGTGCGAGCGCCAGGCAGGCCGCCCAAGAGATGCTTGCGCTGGTCGGCATGGCCGCCGCGTCTAACCGCCGGCCCTCGCAGATGTCCGGCGGCGAGCAGCAGCGCGTCGCCATTGCCCGCGCGTTGGTTTGCCAACCACAGGTCCTGCTCGCGGATGAGCCCACGGGCAACCTCGACCGCAAGAACGCCGAAACAGTTTGCCGGCTGCTCCGTGAACTGGGCGCCACGGCCGGACGAGCCGTCGCGATGGTCACCCACGACCCCATAATTGCCGCCCACGCCGACCGGGTGGTCGTGCTGGTCGATGGACGCGTGGCGGACACCTTCCTGCGGAGTGATGTTGGTTCGGCTGAGGAGCTAGCAGTCCGCGCAATGACGCCGGGCGCCGGGGTTATGCCAGCCCAAGCGGCAAACATGGGGATCTAGGGCGAAGCCGTCCCCGGCGAGTCAACGCGCTCTTGCAGGCGCCTGCCCGAGCCATGCAGTGCTGCTGGTGGCCCCTTCTTGAGATTCACCTCCGCGTAGATGCAGAACTGAGGCGGGGCGGTTCCGCTGAGCACGCACTCTCGGCAAGATCTGACAACGCGCAGCATACTCGCGGCGGTGAGCGAATGGGCCTCCTGGTAAGGGACAGCGGCAACTGTCTACAGACGCTCAGCGAAGAGGACGTGTTGGCGTGCCAGCTCTCTTCTATGCTTTCGATTCTGGACGCGGACGGCCTCTCCAATCAGGAGATTGAGATATGCCTACTAGCCAGCCGAGTCGACTCCGCCACGAAGAAGCCATCGGTCGAGACGCTGTTCCACGCGGTTCTGCTGTCGCTCCCGGGGATCAAGTGCATCGGACACGCGCGCCGCGTGGCGGCCAACCAGTTCTTGTGCTCCCCAATGGCCGAGAAGGCAGGCCAAATCTTCGTCGGCAACACGGCATTGGGCGGACCGACCCACTTGACCGACAAGAACGTCAGCCGAATCGCCAACCGCACAGACGAGCACTACCGCCAGCGGGCGTTGCATCTGTAGGTTGGCTGGGAAGTCCAGGTCTCTCGCGTCCTCATTGTGCGAGAGCCACTAGTGGCGTGCTTTACCAGTCGCACTCCGCGGCTACAGGTCGACAGACGCCTGATCGCCGCCGCGCCGGATTGGGTTTACTTCCACACCGAATACAGCGCCGCCAGCAGCTGCCTCGGGGTGCTCGACCTCGATTCGGTAGATTCCGGGGGCCACCGCAGGGATGCCCGCCCAGTCTTTGGGGAGAGCTTCCGGGGGAATGGACATCTCTGCGCGCCCCGACGCGTCCGTTACACCGCTCGCGGCTTGCAACGCGCCTCCCATGAATGGCTCAGGAGACATGCGAACCGTCGCGTTGGAAAGGGCGCGTCCGCCTTTGGTCACGTAGCAGGCGAACGACGTCAGTCCGACGCCGCTGTTCTTGAGCTGCTCAATGCGACCTTGGATCTCCTCGGGCGAGACTTCGTCGTTACCATCTGCATCGTACTCGGCGAACAACTCGGCGATGGCGGGGCACTTCGCCGCTTCCTCCTCGTTGAGGCTGCCACTGCCGTCACTGTCGTACTCAGTGATAGCCTGCGCCGCGGCGTCGGCGGGGTTGAGCGCGGGGGGGGCGACTCCCCCTCCACACCCCACCGACAACAACAACACCCCAGCGGCTACCACCTGCCCGACCCCGGGCTGTGCCCGAGAATTCAGATTCACTCTCATATGGCCTTCGAGTCAAGGAAGATGCAGACAGCCGCCTGAGTCGACGGGGCTCCGGTGCGGGGCGCCCATGTAACCGACGCTACTCGATGTCGCTAATCAGCAATCCGTCGTTGCGCGAACCCATGACGCGGTACACGGCGTGATCGATGCTGTACTCGATTTGACCGACATGGCCGTCGCAGTACGACATGTTCATCACGCCTGGGTGCGTGCTTCCGAAGATCAATGCGTCGTTAAAGCCTAGCCGGTCCTGCTGCGGCAGGCGCCAGGTTGAGCGGAAGTTATCGTTGTTGTAGCCGGTACACCAAGTCTCGTTGTCGCCCGGGTCCGCGCCCGTTTCGTAGTTGTTGGGGTTCATGTATTTTTCACCAATCAAGAACGTGCTCGAGGTGCCGTCGCTGACATGGCGGATAGCAATCTCGCTCCGCTGGAAGCTGATGCCATTGGCGTTTGCAACCGAGTTCGCGGGGCAGTTGAAACCTCTGCCGGTCAGCCGCTCGCCGGTGACCGATAGACAGAAGTTGCGTTTGATCGGGGGAAAGTCCGCCTCGGCAGGGAAGCCGTTGCTCCCAACCTCATTGAGCTGCGTATCTCCACAGTTGATCGCGTAGTCGCTGCGTCCCGCGACGTTCTCATCCGCCGCGTTACTCCCGGCATTGTATGCAACGAAAGTTCCGTCAACGGGCTTCGGGAACACCTGTCCGAACCGCCGAGAGGGGCACGCAATCAGAGGCAGAGGCTCCCTCACGATCTGCCGGACCCGTACTTTCTGTTGCTCGGTTATCACCTCGGGTTGCCCGTCCGAGGCGAACTCATAACGCGCGCTCTCTTCGGTGAACGGCATCAGGTTGAATGCGTAGCCGCCGGGCTGATCTCGGCCGAAACCGCGGTCGGGGTCGCCGACCCACCACCAGCCCCACCCACCCGTGGGAAAGTGCCCCGCGATATCGTGGTGGTTGTGCGCAGCGAGTGCGAGGTTCTTGAGGTTGTTCACACACTGGGTGCGTCGGGCGGCTTCTCGCGCCGATTGTACGGCGGGAAGCAGCAACGCGATCAAGACGCCGATGATGGCAATTACCACCAGCAGCTCGACCAAGGTGAAACCACGCGGCGCCGCTGCGAGACGCCTGACAGCGTTTGCAGAACCAGCACCACACCGACGCGAGCGTGCGACGAAATCGCGCATAGAGAAGCTCCCCATCGAGCGCCGCAGACAACGCTCCCCTGCCGCATAAGAAAAGAGATTGGGCTCTGCGATACCCAGCGGCGAATAGGCCGAGTTTTTGCACGCTATTCTATCTGCCCTCCACAGTCAAGCGGAAAGCAATAAATCCGGGCGGCGGAACGCACTCTTGCGATCCGTTGTCAGGAAGCCTGATCCCAGTTTCGGCGAGTGGACAGTCGTGCCCAATCGCTACACCCAACAGGCTCTCACTGAGCGTCTCAACCGGCACCGATCGCATCTGACATCGTCGTGAATCTGGGTCAAAAGGGATCTCTACTCTATCGCTCAAGTGAATCCTTCAGGCTCCATAAGCGGGTTCCGCAGGCACTCGATGCATTACTCGTCGCCGAAAAATCATCTCGTGCATGCCGACCGTCGCCGTGATTACTGCTCTGGGTAATGAAGCGTTTGTATGGGGGATGGGCTCAACGCGTGCGACGAACGTGCGCCGTCTGGCCACCACACCTCGAGTTCCGCATCCTCTGAGGAATGAGGGGTACCGAAGACCAGGGCGCTGGAGTTCTGAGAGAGGTAGCCGCTGCCCGCGCACAGCTCTGCCGTCTGGGGTGGACCGCTGGCGGACCGCAGCGTCACCCGCGCCCCGTACCCGAGGGGGTTGCCGCCAGGCCCATCAAGCTTGACGCGGACGAAGTATGGCCGGCTCGTCTCGCCGGCCGGGCCTTTTTCCTCCGCCCAGTCGAACGCTTGCAGTTGCCCGTCGTTGACTCCCACCAATAGCAGCGGAGCTTGGGACTGCTTGCCGGAGAAACATTGGACGACCGCGGTTGCATCGCCGGGCGCCACTAGGCCACTCTCCGACGGGCTAACCGCCGCAAAGGTGGCGTCGCCGCGCCCAGTGAGCATCGTGCTCATGCCGCCATCCATTCGCCCCGACTCCGCTGCTGCCCCCGCAAAGTTCTGCACGAGGTAGACATCCGCCGTCCCGTCGCCGTTGAATTCAGAGACCACCACGCCGAAAGATGGGGCCACTTGGGCAATACGCGGAAATGGGCGGAACTCAAATGCACCGCTCCCATCGTTGATCAATACGCCCGATGCGAGCGTTGTGGCGGTGAGTTTCTGCGCATCGGCCAGGGCATCCGCCGTGTAGAGCTCCTCCAGAGAAGAAGTAGCGAACTGATCATGCGAGTCGTACATCATCCGGAGATGCGGCATAACCCGCGAGGCGCTGCTCATGTTGCGGACGGGAACCAGGGTGTCGCCCTCGTACTCGGCTTCGAGCAGCTGCTTATCTCCCAGGCCGTCGAAGTCGCCGTAATACAACACCGCCGGCCGCCGCTCGGTGGCCTTGTACCGGCTGTTCAGCCCCCAATTCGTTACGACGTAGTCGATGTCTTCGTCGCCATCAAGGTCTCGCGCGGCGATCCCGTTCCACCACCCGGTCAGACGCGCCAAACCGGCGGCGTCGGTCGACTCGACGAGCCTCCCTTGGGAGTTCTTGAGCAGGCGGATCGGGCCCCACTCTGTCGTTAACAGCAGGTCGACCCAGCCATCGCCGTCTGCGTCCGACCAGATGACGCTGGTGACGAGCCCGGCGGAAAGAAGTTCGGGCGCCACGTGTTGCGTCGCATCAACGAGCCTGCCGTTGCGGTTCTCGAGCAGTCTCGTGGCCGCGGCTCTTGGGTACTCGCCGGGAATCACCCTTGCCCCGACGACGAGGTCGACATCGCCGTCCCGGTCGAAATCGGCGGCCGCCACGCCGCTGCCGCTGTCGCGGAGCCCAGGGTGAGCGTTTGCCAGCGCCGGTGTCAGCCCGCCGCTGCCGTCGTTTAGGTAGAGGCGGTCCGCGTAGGCTTCGCCGCCCGCTTGAGACTCGATGCCGCCGCTAGAGACATACAGATCCAGGTCGCCATCCCCCTCAACGTCAAACCACACCGCCCCCATGTCTTCGCAGGCGGCGTCTGCTTCAAAAGCGGTGATACTGACCACCCGAAACCGCCGCCGCCCGTCGTTAACAGCGAGCTGCCCGGCTTGCCCGGCGGCGCCACCGAAGTAGAAGTCGTCGTCCCCGTCGTTGTCATAGTCGGCTACCGCGATCGACGGCCCCAACTGGGAGAGCCTTCGTGGCAACAGCGGCTGAGCGGCAAAGTCGTCGAACGGGGTTTCCTCATGCTCGATGCCGCCGGGGGCCCCAATCGCTCTGAACCATGTCGTTCTCCGGTTCCCGGCCTCGGATACCTCGTCGATTGCGTCACTTTCTTCCGCCGGAGGCTCCTGCATTGTTACCAACTGGTTGGCCTGGATACCCCGAACCTCTTGCCTATGGCCGCTGGGCCAGTCGACAACCAATCGTTCGACGCGTTTTTCTGTACCGAGCCCAAAGTGGGCCACAGCCTCGTTGCCCGAAAGAAACCCGGTCTGCGGCGAGATCATCCGTATCTGACGACCGGCAGCCGTCTCGATTGATACGGTCGCTCCAATGCCTTGCCGGTTGCTGCGCTCGCCGCGGAGCGCAACGAGCAGACGCGCGCCTTCTGACAGGTCGTTGCGGTACACGCTGACAGGCTCGTCCAGATTAGCAACCACGAGGTCGAGATCGCCGTCGCGATCCAGATCCGAATAGGCCGCCGCGTAGCTCATGGCGAGTTTGTCGAGCCCCCAGGCCTGGCTGACATTCTCAAACCGCAGGTCTCCGAGATTGCGAAACGCCAGATTCTTCTGCGGCTTCGGGGGGGAACCCTCGTAGTGGTCCCACTCCGTCCGGCCGATCATCTGCTGCGCGTCCATGGGATGGTCGGCGTGGGTGAACTCGCGGACCGTTCCGTTGCTGAAATAGGCGTCGTTGCGTCCGTCGTTGTCGAAGTCGGCCAGCTTAATCGCCCAGGTCCAGTCGGAGTCCGCCAGCCCGGCCAGTTCCGCCGCCTCGTAGAACCGTTCGGCGCCACTATTGATGTACAGCGCGTTCTTCATTACCTGTGGTGGACGAGCGGTGATGCGAGAAATCTTGTCCGCATTCATCACCAGCATGGTAGTCATGCGCCCGTAGTGGGAGGTTGCGGACATATCCGCGACGAGCAGATCGAAGCGGCAGTCGTCGTTCAGGTCGGCAAAGTCGGCGCCCATTGAGAACCAGCTCGAGTGCGGGATCGCCGAGACGGCGACATCCGTGAACGTCCCGTCGCCGTTGTTGCGGTAGAGGTGGTCGGGATCGTTGAAGTCGTTGCCGACGTAGGCATCTGGCCAGCCGTCGTGGTTGTAGTCCCACCAAGTGATGCTCAACCCGTGACCGGCTTCGGTAACGCCCGTCTTGACGGAAACGTCGGTGAACGTCCCGTCGCCGTTATTCCGCAGCAAGCGGTCCGGCCGGCCGGTATTGTCAATTGAGTACTTCGACCCGCCGTGGTGCTTCAGCACGTAGTACTTCTGGTACTCCGGCAGCACGTAGGGGTGGCCGTCGCGGACGGAGTATGGCGGGCGGCTGGGCCTCCCGCCCTGCCGGTAGAGCCGATTTGTGAGGACGTAAAGGTCGAGGTCGCCGTCGCGGTCGTAGTCGCAGAAGGCCGGCGTCATGGACGCGTCGACAATGCCCAGGCCGTACTCATCCGCGGCCTCGCGGAACCTGCCTCGACCGTTGTTGAGAAATAGCTGGTTGGGTGAATCGTAGTTGCATACATAGATGTCGAGGTCGCCGTCGTTGTCGATGTCGGCCATCGCTGCGCCGGCGCCCCACGAATCGCCGCCCGAAACCCTGGACTCCTCGGTGATGTCCTCGAACCTGAAAGGGCCCGATTGTCGGTACAAGCGGTTCTGACCGGGCCCGCTGGTTAGGAATAGGTCGGGGGTTCCATCGCCATCCACGTCGCCAATTGAAACACCACCGCAGACAAACCCGGAATGGTACAGCCGCTTGAGCGGATGCCCCGCGTCAACCTCGTTGATGAAGGACACGCCTGTATCCGCGGGCGACAACAGGGTGAATCCTTCGGACTCTCCCACCGATGGTGAGGCAAGGTTCACACCAGCGTACCCGCGGTCCGTGTTCGGACTGCTTCTGGAGGTGGATCGCTCGTAACTCGTGAGCGACTCCGCTGTAGTCGGCTCAGAGTCGTTTGAACTGCAGCCGGCAATGCTAAGAATCGCGAACAGCGTGGCCATCGAAATCAGTAAACCAACGTACTCATCACGCATCAGGCAACGTCTTTGCATTCCGGGAGCTTTCTCATGGCAACGTTGTTGGCCCACCGCCC
This sequence comes from Posidoniimonas corsicana, assembly GCF_007859765.1. Taxonomy (NCBI): domain Bacteria; kingdom Pseudomonadati; phylum Planctomycetota; class Planctomycetia; order Pirellulales; family Lacipirellulaceae; genus Posidoniimonas; species Posidoniimonas corsicana. The sequence continues at coordinate 1,948,903 of NZ_SIHJ01000001.1, read as the reverse complement.
AACCTTGCTACGCCAGCGCCGTGACCGGCCCAGCCCGTAGTCGGGGTAAAGATTCGCGTAAAGGCACAGCATCTGGCAAGCACTCTAGCGCCCGACCACGTGGAGGCATATTGATCTGAAGAGCGTGGCCGACTAGACCTTCAGATTACGTTCTGCAACCGCGATCTGGCAACTAACTGCCATGCCGGCGAATGCTTAGCGGAAGACCGCCAGTCCAAGTGAACCGCACCCACCGTTCGGTGCGTGCCAGAGGCGTTGCCGATGACGTTCTGTTCCTAAGTTACTGCGGCGGGAAGTTAGCGCATGGGCATACGTGCGTCGAAGCACTCTCAAGGTCTCAGCCAGATCAATCGCAAGCGTCGCAAGTGTGCGAGCATTGCGACTTACTGCGAGGTTCGCCGAATAATCAAAAAACGCAGAAAAAAGGGTGGAACTCGTATTAAGATTCTGTGATACTACCAGCCGCTTACTTGTCTTTAGCGTCGCGTTTTACTAGCGGCTCTGTGTTCTTTTCTTCGTTTCGCTTTTCAGCGTCGTGATTTCCTCGGCTCAATAGTCCCAGGTCAAGTCGCACTTACACATTGATAGCTCAACTCAACGGCTGAGCCGGATGGCAGGGACTTGGCATCGCCGGTCTCTGGCCATTGCGGGCTAGGCGTTTGTGTACCGGTGGCCTGCTTGGTTGCCAATCGGGTCGGTGCAGTGGTCAATTGGTGACTCTCGTCGACCTCTCCGTCGGAAAGGCCGCTGAGGGTTCTCGTGTTTGACATCCTCTTCAGCTGTAAGTCTCTTCTCGTCCCAGTTCATTTGGTTCTTCGGCGGTGCACGCAACGCCGTAATGATTCGCACGCTTGACGCTTTGGAGGCGTAGCCCTAATGGATCCGAAAACATCCTCGCGATTTTCCCCGCTGGCGTGGTCGCTCGCCGCTGTACTGCTGACCAGCTCAGCGCGGGCGCAGTCGATCGGCGTCACCTTTGGAGCCGATGACGCGGGCTCCACCGGTGGCAATTCCGCTCTGGCTCCTGCGGAAGTGGCCGGCGTCGTCCCGCAAGCCAACTGGAACAATGCCGAAGGCATCACGGCAACCATCACCGATGCGGTTGATAGTGCTGGCGCCGCCTCGACGCTGGACGTGACCTGGTCCGCGGAAGAGAGCTGGAGCGGCGTTGGTGGCACGCCCGCAACGCCCAACGGGAAGCTCCTGAACGGCTGGATTTCCGAGAACCTTACCGACGCGGCGCCCAGCACCGTGACGATCTCTCAGATCCCGTACTCGCAGTACGACATGATCTTCTACCTAGCCCACGACCGCGGTGGCGCCGGCGAGAACACCATCTTCAGCGAAGCCGGCGGGGCGTTCGCTGACTTCAACGCCCGCGAAAACGTCACCGGCACGACCGTGGCGGCTGACCCGTTCCAGTTCGACGCCGTGCCATTCTCTGGCGGGACCGGTAATTTCTTCGTGGCAACGGGTCTGACTCAGAGCTCGCTGTCCATCGAATTCGGCTCTGCCAATGACCGGGCGCCGTTCTCGGGATTTCAGCTGGTTAACACGGTCGGACAGCTTGCCGGCGACGTTGACGGCGACGGTTCGGTCGACTTCGACGACTACGACATTATCGAATCCAACATGTTCCAACGTGTTGGATCGCGATCGGAAGGCGATCTGAACTATGACCTGACGGTCGACTTCGAAGACTTCCGGATCTGGAAAGCGGATGTCGCGGCAGGCGTCGTCGGAGGTGATGTAACCGCGCCTGAGCCCGCCGCGGCCTGCCTCGCCTTGCTCGGTGGGCTGGGCCTCCTTGCGTCGCGTTCCAGGCGGTCCTTGATGTCAGGCCAAGTGCTGGCCGCGTCATTTCTCGCGGTTGGCTTGTCTGCTTCCGGAGCGAACGCCCAATCTGTCGGCGTAAACTTTGGCGCTGACGACGCCGGCACCACAGGCGCCGCTGCACTGTCGGCCGTCGAGACGGCGGGCGTCGTGCCGCAGGCCAATTGGAACAACGCTGAAGGCGGATCTGGGGCGATCACCGATGCAGTAGACAGCAGCGGCGCCGCGACCACACTCGATGTCGAGTGGGCATCCGAGGAGAGTTGGAGTGGCGCCGGCGCCGCCCCGGTTGTCCCGGACGGTGTTTTGATGAACGGTTGGATTTCCGAGAATGGCGCCGACAGCGAGCCCAGCACCATCTCGATTTCGGAGATCCCTTACGACAAGTACAACCTCATCCTTTACGTCGGTCACGACCGAGGCGACGAGGACACTAGCTTCACGGAGACCGGAGGCGCCTTCACCGACTTCTTGACTCTGGAGAGCATTGACGCAACTAGCATCGTGGGAGACCCATTCGTGTTCACCGAGATCACCGCGTCCGGCGGAATTGGCACTCACTTCGTTACTCGGGGATTGACTCAGAGCTCTCTTGGGATTGAGTTCGCGGTCGCCAATGGCGAACGGGCGCCTGTCACAGGCTTCCAGATTGTCGCGATTCCGGAGCCCGGCGCGCTCTGCCTGGCGATTCTAGGTGGTCTGGGAGTCTTCGCATCACGCTCGAAGCGTCGTTTATCAGCCTGCAGTGTAGTTCTGGCCGCGCTTGTGGTGACCGGGCTGTCTACTCAGCAGGTATCCGCAGACTCGGTTGGCGTCAGCTTCGGCGCCGACGACGCCGGTTCAACAGGCGGCCTCTCGACCCTAGCCCCGGCCGACACCGCTGGTGTGGTCCCGCAAACCAACTGGAATAACGCGTCAGGGATCAGCGGCACCATCACCAACGCGGTTGATGACAGCGGCGCCGCGAGCACGATCGACGTGACCTGGGCGTCGGAAGAAAGCTGGAGCGGCGCCGGGACGCCGGCCGGCACCGAAGGGAAGCTGTTCAACGGCTGGATCTCGGAAAACGCCGGAGAAGACGGCCTACCGAGCACCATCACCATCGATCAGATCCCCTACGAGAAGTACGACCTCATCATCTACGTCGGGCATGACCGGGCGAACGATGACACCGTGTTCACCGAGACCGGCGGAGCGTTCACCGATTTCATCACGCTGGAAGGCATCGACGGCACTACAATCGCCGCGGACCCGTTTGCGTACACCGAGATCACGGAGTCCGGCGCCACGGGCACGCATTTTGTCACCCGCGCCCTGTCGCAGAGTTCTCTCTCGATCGAGTTCTCCGCCGGCACGGCATCGGCCGACCGCGGGCCGGTCTCGGGATTCCAGATTATCGACAACCCGTTCCCCCTCGGTGACGTCAACATGGACCTGGTTGTCGATATCGATGACCTGGATATCATCCGCGCCAACTTCTTTATGACGGACGCCGTTCCGGGTGATGGAGACGTCAACCTTGACAAGAGAGTTGACTGGACCGACTTCAAGCTGTGGAAAGCAAACGCGACGCCTGCGGCTCTCGCCGCCATAGTTCCGGAGCCGCACTCGCTCACGCTCTGTGCAGTTTCCCTGCTTGGGTTGCACAAGCTCGGCCGACGCCGGCCGCGTCAGCCTAGCGAGGCTTGATTTCATATCCAGGCACGTGGGTGCTCCGGAGCGATCAAGGATCGCACCCAAAGGCTCACGTGAGACCCGCATCGGCGAAACAGCAACTTGGCTAAATCATAAAGGCTCGACATATGATGCGTCTCCTCTTTAAGTCGGTTCCATCCCTGGTGGCGGTCGCCGCAGCCGCCGCGTTGGTTGCGCCCGCTCACGCCCAGGTTAACTACACCTTCGTGCCAACCACGGCGGCAGACTGGAACGTCGACGCCAACTGGTCTGACGGCGCCGACCCTCCCAACATGTTTGTGCCGAGTATCGACTTTGACGAGTCGGCGACGATTGGTGACCCTGGCAGCATCGCGCAGGTCACCGACACCCCACCAACACCGATCGGATTGACGATCAACTCAGGTGCTGTCGAGGTGGCCAGCACCGGCTCGCTTTCGGTTGTCACGTCGCCCAACGTCGGCGGAAGCGGCGGTGCAACTATCAACGCCAATGGCCGCATTTCGGTGGCGTCGGGCGGATCCTTCAGCTCGGTGAACCTCACGGTGAATGGCGCCCTGGAGATGGGGTCCACGGCCAACGTCTCTGCTTCCCAGGGGATCACGTTCAACGGCGGCAGCACCTTCAGCCCGCAGCTTACCAGCTCGTCATTCAACGCGATCTCTACGCCCGGTCCGATCACCCTTCTCGGCGGTACGGTTAGTCTCGACTTCGGTTACACGCCATCTCCTTCCGACACTTGGGACGTCTTCGACGGCGGATCGGTAGTCGGCAACATGCCCGAAGTCGAGGTCAACAGCGGCCTGACCCTCGATCCGTGGCAGAAGTTCGCGATCCGCACCAGCGCGGGCGGCGCTAATGGCGCAGTTGGAACACTGCAACTTGAAGACCGTGTAGTGCTGTCCATCAATCGCTCGACGGGCGTTGGCACAATCACCAACATGTCCGGCGGCGCCATCGACCTGGACGGGTATGTCATCGAGTCCGGGCTTGGATCAATCAACCCAGCAGCCTTCAACAGCTTTAGCAGTCAGAGCCTTGACGGCGGGTCCTGGGGAGAGTTCGGTGAGCTTGTCAACGAGTCCATCGGCGAACTTCGCAGAGAGGGCATCACGTCCCTTGCCCCGGGAGCGTCGCGATCAATCGGGGCTGTGTTCGACCCGACCGTGACAGAACTTGGAACGGACTACGAGGACCTGAGCTTTAGCTACACGAATGAGCAGTACGACTCCATCGGTGGCGTTGTCGTTTACGAAGGCAACAAGAAGTTCAATAACCTTGTGCTCAACGTCAACCCCGTTACCGGCGATGCCGTGCTGGTGAACGAGTCGCCGCTTTCTATCACGATCGACGGCTACGCCGTCAAGTCCGCCAGCGGCGCCCTTCTCACAGGCGGGTGGTCCAGCCTTGAAGATCAAGGCGCTGCCGGAGGGGATTGGCTTGAGATTGGCGCCAACTCGGGACAGCTCGGTGAACTGAAGGCGGCGGGGGCAACGGTTCTCACCCAGGGCACGAGCTACAATCTCGGCGCCATATTCAATACCGCAGGCGAAGAAGACCTCACGCTTGAGTTCTTCTTTGCCGATGAGGACGCCGCGCCTTCCTTCGGGGTCGTAAGCTACGAAGAGCCCGCTGGCGCAATTTCCGGCGACTACAACGGAAACGGAATCGTCGACGCGGCAGACTACACCATCTTCCGTGACAGCCTCGGCGGTTCCGCAGCCGCCTTCGCCGACGGCACCCGCAACCCCGGGCTGAGCGGGCCGGTCGGGACCGCCGACTACGAGTGGTGGCGGGACAACTTCGGCGCCAGCGGAGCGGTCGTTAGCAGCGCGGGCGCTGTTCCGGAACCACTGAGCATGCTGCTGGGCTGTTTTGCATTGACCGGACTAGCAAGCCGCCGCCGGGGGGTTGTCGCTTAGCCGCATCCGCAGCATTGGCCGGGGGGTCGACCTGCTCCACCTGACCCGAGTAGCGCTAGAGCAATGCTGCCGAAGCCACCGGGGCATTGCTCTACCGCGGTTGGCGGTTTGGGAGAGTGGGCACGGGCATTGGCGTCAAGCCGACCGAGCGTCGCACAACCAACGAATGCCGATGCCAGTGCACTCGCACGAATCCGCGCACGCAGCACAGCTCGACCTTGATATGGTGGGGGACTCGTTCCACGGAAGGTATAAGCTTCGCAAGCCGCCGTTCCCTCCTACACAATAGTGCTGCTATCCTGGCCCTCACACAAGGAACGGTCTGATGCCAGCGTGTCGTGCTTGGAGGATGGGCTATCGAACCTCAACTCCACTCACCAGACAGTGACACCGCAAGTCATCTCGCGTGACAAGCCGGCCGCAGCCAGCTAGTATGAAGTGTTGGTAGGCAGGCATCGTCCTACACCTTCTCCTGCAGTCTTTCTCATCTGCACGATCACGCGAAGAGGGAAGTGGCATGCGGCAATGGCGGCGTAAGTCGACCCGGTCCCGAACACAAGACGCAGCGAGCCGTGTCAGGCGGGCACGTCGGTTCGAGGTCCTCGAGTCTCGGGTGCTGCTAGCCGGGGACGTTGTGATGTACAACGACCACGTGACAGGCGCCGAAACGCACCCATTTGTCACCGGGTACGCTGCATTCGGGAACAATTCCGGACAACTCGTCGACAGCCAATCCGGGGCAGCGACCTCGATCACGCTCTCGACAACCTCTCTTGGCGCCTCCTATGAGAGCGTCACCGGCCTGCCCGCGAACGGCACCGATGCGGCGAACACCTTCAACGGTTGGATTGACTTCAGCAGTGCGGCCGGCGCCAGCATCGCACTGACGGGCGGGGACCGTTACGTCCACGCATTTTCCGGGCTGTCGTCAGATCGCTCCTATGAGTTCACGGGCACGAGTGTAAGGGGAAACGCGGGGTACACTAATCGCTGGACGCTGATCACTCTCGTCGGCGCCGAGTCGTTCAGCCTGGACCACAGCACCGGCATCGGAGTCGTCACCGACGGCCTCCCGGCGAACCAGGTGGCGCTCTGGACTGGGGAGAATCATCTCGAGGATCAGGGATTCGTCGTCGGGTGGAGCGACATCGATCCGGGCGCCGACGGCGAGTTTGAAGTGGTGTCGGAGCAGTACCTCGGGGCGACACCCGGCGTAGGTTCAGGAACCGCGACGGGAGGGTCAAAGGGCTATGCGCTCACCGCGATTCAGTTAGTAGAGAGCGACCCGACGTTCCACGTGGTCGGAACTAACCCAGTCGATGGAGCGGCGTTGACCTCTGCGCCAACGAGCTACATTGTGCACCTTAGCGAGCCGCTGGCGGCCGCAAGTCTGGACGCGTCGGATCTGGAGGTCGATGGCGTTCCCGCCGTGTCGGCGACAATAATCGATGCAGATTCGATTGAATTCGCTCTCCCGGTGGTGGCCGGGGACGGCCTCCATACAGTCACGATAGCCGAAGGGGCATTGCTGGGCAGCGACTCGGGTTTGCCCAATTCACCGTTCAGCGGAACCTTCGCGACCTTGTCCGGCGGCGGGATCGTCATCAACGAGATCGGTTACGACGTAGGAGACGACTCGAAGCCGTGGGAGTTCATCGAGCTTCTGAACGTCAGCGACGAAGCCATCGACATCTCGGGCTGGAGCCTGGACGAGGCCGTCCGCTACACGCTGCCCGCAGGCGTAGTGCTGCAGTCGGGTGAGCACCTTGTAATTGCTCAGAACCCCTCGGAGTTTACATCGCAGTTCGGCGTGCCGGTGCTGGGGCCGTTCGACGGACGCCTCAGCAACAGCGGGGAAACGATTGAGCTCCGGGACGACAATGGCGACAAGCAGGATGAGGTCGACTACCAGCTCGGCTACCCTTGGCCCACAGTGGGCGACATTGAAGGCTACTCGATCCAGCTGATCAGCCCGCTGCTCGAGAACGACTTGGGCGGCAGTTGGCGCTCGGCGCCAGCGACGCCGAGAGCTTCAAACTCCGTGTTCGCGATCAACGCTCCGCCGCAGACGAGGAAGGTAGACCACTTCCCGGTCTCCCCCCGCTCGGGAGAAGACGTCACCATCACGGTCAAAGCCACCGACCCAGAGGGCGTCGCGACTGTTGCGCTGCAGTACCAGCTCGTGGAGCCCGGCGACTACATCCCGATCGACGACCCCCGCTACGCGACGAGCTGGACCACGCTGCCGATGACTGACGACGGCGCCGGTGGCGACGTGTCTCCGGGGGATGACATTTACACCGCCGTGCTTCCCGGCGACCTCCAACTCCACCGCCGCCTGGTCCGGTACCGGGTGGTCGCCGCCGACAGCCTCGGCGAGAGCGTAACGGTCCCCTACGCAGACGACGGCCAGCGGAACTTTGCCTACTTCGTCTATGATGACACGCCCGACTGGACCGGCGCAGTCCGACCGGGCCAAACCCAAGAGGTGACGTACGACGGCGAGCTGCTCGACTCGGTCGCCACGTACCACCTCATTACAACTCGCGAAGCGCACGAGGATTCGCAGTTTATCCCCGATTCGTCCCGTTTCAGCGGCTACGGGGGCAGCGAGTACTTGTGGAACGGGGCGCTGGTGTACGACGGCGTCGTGTACGACCACATCCGGTACCGCGCGCGGGGCGGGGTGTGGCGCTACGCGATGGGCAAGAACATGTGGAAGTTCGACTTCAACCGCGGCCACGACTTCCAGGCACGCGACGACTACGGTGAAACGTACGACTCGTCGTGGACCAAGCTAAACCTAAGCGCAATCATCTCGCAGGGGTTCTCTCAGCACCGTGGCGAGCAAGGGCTGTTCGAGTCGGTGGGGTTCAAGCTCTTCAACATGGCGGGGGTGGCGTCGCCGAACACCAACTACGTCAGCTTCCGCATCATCGAGAGCGCTGACGAGACCGGGGCCGACCAGTACAGCGGTGACTTTCAGGGCCTGTACCTCGCTGTGGAGCAGCTGAACGACAATTTCCTTGAACAACACGGCTTGCCGGATGGCAACCTCTACAAGATGGAGAACGGGACAGGCGTCGGCGGCATTGGCGGCGAGCTTAGCAACCAGGGTGACTACCCCGAGGTTAACGACTCGTCGGACCTGATAGCATTCAAGACTACCTACGAGAGCGGTCCACAGACCGCCGAGTGGTGGGAGCAAAACCTGAACCTGGAAAGCTATTACAGCTACAGGTCGATCCTCGAAGCGATCCACCACTACGACACCGGTTACGGCAAGAACTACTACTACTACCACAACCCAGAAACGGGAAAGTGGGAAACGCTGCCATGGGACCTCGACCTGACCTGGGCGGACAATCAGTACGGCAACGGCGCCGAGCCTTTCCGCGATCGGGTGCTCGCCTTCGGATCCTACGCGCAGGCCTACCGCAACCGCATGCGGGAAATCCGTGACCTTCTCTACAACGAAGAGCAGGTGTCCCTGCTCGTGGACGAATCGTCGTCCTTCGTCTTTACCGACGGGCAGGCTTCGCTCGTCGACGCGGATCGAGCGATGTGGGACTACAACCCCATCCTTGTTTCGAGCTACGTGAACCCTGGACAGGCCGGGCACGGCCGCTTCTACGCTGGCGGGGGGAGCGTTCCGCCGGCCGGAAGCTACGCCGGCATGAAGCAGGTGCTCGTTGACTACTCAATCACACGCGGCGCGTGGATCGACCAGAACATCCTGACCGACGAATCAACCATCCCCGAGACACCGACCCTAACCTACACCGGTCAGGCGGGGTTCGCCTTGGGCGGGTGGGAGTTCACCACGACCGACTTCCCAGGGTCTCCGACAGCGTTCGGCGCGATGGAATGGCGGATCGCGGAGGTTTCGAACCCTAACACGCCGGGGTTCGATCCCAGCTCGCCGTGGAAGTACGAAATTGACGCCGTCTGGGAGAGTGGGGAACTCGACTCGTTTCAAGATTCAATCACGGTTGGCGCGGGGCAGTTTGAAGAAGGACGCACGTACCGGGCGCGCGTGAGGATGATGGACTCCCGCGACCGGTGGAGCCACTGGTCCGACCCGATCGAATTTATCGCCGGCCCTCCTGTCAGCGTGCCCACCCTCGCCATCACCGAACTGCATTACCACCCGAACAACCCAAGCCTCCTTGACGAGTCCGACCAGGAGTTCATCGAGATTCTCAATATGGGCCCACAGACGGTGGACCTGTCGGGCGTCCAGATTACCGACTTCTCGAACACGCCGTACGTGCTGGCCGACGGTCTGTCGCTGGAGCCGAACGAGTACATCATCGTCGCGCGCAACCCTGCCGTGTTCCAATCGATCTACGGGACCGAGATCGACCTCGCCCCCGGCGGATACGCGGACGCCAACCTCAGCAATGGCGGCGAGACTCTATCCTTGTTCGCCGCTAACGGCGTCCAGATCCTCTCGTTCACGTACGACGACGCCGCGCCCTGGCCCGAGGCCCCGGACGGCAATGGCCCGTCGCTTGAGATCATTGATCCCTACGGAGACCCCAATGATCCGACAAACTGGCGGGCCAGCACGAATGACGGCGGATCGCCTGGCGACGACGGAAACTCAACGCCTACGCTAGCGGGCGACTATGACCGGAGCGGCATGGTCGATCAGCTCGACTATCAGCTGTGGAGGAGCCAGTACGGCCAGTCTCCTGCGGCAGCCGGCGACGGCGCCGATGGAAACTTCGATGGGGTAGTCGACTCCGCGGACTACACCGTTTGGAGGGACAACCTTGGCGCCTCCCATGCTGACTTGCCTGAGGCAGCACAAACGGCGTTCGTGTCCCCTTCAGTGCGCATCGAGGATAGCGAAGGAGAACTTGAATCTCCGTTGCCTGCGGACCGCGATCCGACACCTGCGGACATCGTGTTCGGTTCGATCGCGGACCTGGAGATTCCGTCCGCACCGCCCGAGATTGATGCTGCGCTCCCCTTGCCTGCCGTGTCAGATTCGCTGCTGCAGATCCTTGCACGGCAACAGCGAGACTCCGTGGTACTCGACAGTTACCGGACAGAAGTAGACGCCTTATCGATTGGGGGGGAGCGCAGCGAAGCCGACGAGCAGGAAGAAGACGAGGCTCGAAGTAGCGTCGCAAACCCGCTCGGCTCCGCGTTCTGATAGCAGAAGCCGGCGTTGAGGCAGCGGGCAGGCGAGGATTGAGCTAGACTTGATCCGTTACCTTGCCGCGATAATGCGTCGCATATCTCGACAGTCTGATCCGGTTCAGTTTGGTTGAATTCATACCCGGCTACCGCGGCTACTATTCACCTTCCTCCAGCGGGCCTTCCGCAAAGCGACTGCGTGATACCCAGCGGGTGTTGTAGAGCAACTGCCAGTCGTCCTCCGGATCTTCCGCAGCGTCTTCACTTCCCGGGAAGGGCGCCACGTTGCGGTCGGGGAGCGAGTTTGGGTTCTCTTCCTTGATCCAGCCGTGGTGGTAGAGCAGCAGCGTCCGCTGCGTGCCTGGCTCCACCTCAGGAAGCCGAGAGGCGTTAAACTCAAGTATGACCCCGTCGCCGGAGTTGAGGATGGCGATCCGCTCATCCGCCGTCGCGAGCAGCGGGGCGACCTCACCGTAGCGAGTGCACCACCCCTCAAGGCATGTCAGCCACTGCGGCCGATCGCGTATGCGGGAAAGATCAGGGACCTGCGGCTGATCCAGCGACCGCTGCGGCAACGCGGCAAAGCCGTGCCACTGCAAGTCTGCTGAAGTAGCCGGCAGCCTACTCACTCGTGCGGCGTCCGACGGCGCCGATTCAGCCATCGCTATCTGGTCCCACCTCACCTCAAATGAGCTTGTAAGTCTGAACCGGACAGCGTTGGGCGAGAGCTTGCCGCTAAGGTCGCACACGATGCTTTTTGTGTTGCCGGCGGGGAACCCAATGGCGTCGTCCACCACGTAGAACTTGCCGTCGTCGCCGGCCGCCTCCAACACCGGCCAGACCTGCGCTAAGTCGGTCCTCTGCGACGCGGCGATGTTGGTCGACGAGTCTCCAAAGCGGAACCAGCCCGTAAGCACCAGCAGCAGCTCCTGGCCGGCAGGAAGCTCGCCGAACTCGAACTCGATTGAGTGCGGGCGTGTGTAGCCCACAGCCGGGTACGGCAGCAGCTCGCCGGGGGAAGTGTAGACGCCGTCAACCTCTGAGAGCTGCGCGGTGCAGTCGGCGCCCGTGGAATCCAACGCGCTCCGCACCGGCATTAGGCCGCGTGCTAGGGCGAATCGTTCGCCCGAGATCGGAACCGTGGTGGCGCGGTCGCGCGAAACAACCTCACAGCCCACCGGGTGATCGACCGCCAACAGGCAGGCGGAGTCGAGGTAGACGGCCTCGCGCAACTCGGAAGTCACCCGCAGTCGCACTCTGCCATTCTGATCCGTGAACCGAGCCGCGGGGCCTAGCACGTAGAGTTCGTCTGGGTCGGGCGGCATCGGCACGCCGCGGGCAACCGAGACGTTCAGCGGCGCTGTGCCCAACAGGTCGGTGACGAACGTCCACGCCCCATCCACCATCGCGTAGAGGAACGGGCAACTGCTCGTGCGCACAAACTCGATGATGGTGATCCGGATAGGATCGCCCGTGAATTGTTTACCGATCTCGTTGCGGGCGACGCCGTTCGGCCACAGCGTCTGGATAGCGTCGACCTCTGACAGCGAGTTGACGCCGAGCTCGATCGGTAGTTCTTCCTGCAGCCAGCGCGACGCGACGAAGCGTTCTCGACGCACCTGCACGCGGACACCGATTGAACTGGGGTGCCCCGCGTACGAGCGGATCGCCAGCTTGAGCTGCTGGTTCTTTGTAATTGTCGCGTTGGCGAGGATCGAAACGCCGTCGTCCCGCCCGACGGCTACGATGTCGGATTTGCCGTCGGCGGTGATGTCCATCGCAATCAGCCCCGACGGTCGGCATGGCGCCGGCAGGGTTGCGTGGCTCGCCTGCCCGGCAAATCCCTTTTCCGTGTTCCGCCACACGACGATCGCCGGCGCGCCTTGAATTGCCCCGGCAGCCGCGATGTCCAGGCGGCCGTCATTGTCCGCATCGATGACAGTAGCCGCTTCGATGTCGGTGAGTTTAGTTGCAATCTCTTCGAGGATCTCGCCCGCCGCGTCGACTACCGTCAACACGTTGGCCGCGAAGCACACTATTTCGGGAACGCCGTCGTTGTTGAGATCGTCGAGTAGCACCCGCTCGGCAGGTGGCCAAGCCGCTTCGGGATCAGACTTGAACGCTCCTCCAAACGCATTCCGTAGTACGCGCGGCCGCACACCGCCGGTTTGCACGAGGTCGACGCCAAGGTTCACACCGTCCAGGTCGACCGCCGCGAAGTCGACCCACGGTCCCGTGTCTGCCAACCCAAACTCACTAGTGGCGTCGACAAACGAGCCGTCACCGTTATTCCGCCACGCCGCGACGCCCCCGGGGCCGCCGATGCACAGGTCGATGTCGCCGTCGTGGTCAAGATCCGCCCACTTTGCGATAGCGCCGGTCGCTTGGCCCAACCTTGCAGCCTGGGTGAGGTCCTCGAATCCGACGTCCGGCGTGTGCCGGATCAACCGCGTGCCCATTGGGGTCACCACGGCGATCTCGCTGAAGTCGCCCACCTCGGCGCCCATTCCAGAGCGTACCGGTGAATCCGCGATAGCGTTTCCAACTGCGACGACTGCGGATGGCAGAGCCTGCTCGAATAGCGCAGCGCCCCGCGCCCGCTCTTGATAGCCGTTCTCGGCATCCCATTCGAACACCACCGGCACGGACGCCGTCGTGATTCCGACGAGCTGGTAGCGGCCGTCGTCATTCATGGACAGCACCGCGGTCGCCAGCAGTGCAGGAACGCCGTCCGCCGAGATGGCTTCCCACTGGAACTCTACCGGCACAGCCGTATCCGGGGCGCCGACCTCTATCAACATCACCTCGGGCATGGTGTACCGGCACACCTCCAATGCGAGCGTGTCGGTTGCGTCTTTCAACTTCCGGATCCGCTGGTAGTCGCGCATGTAACGGCGGAACGCGTCGCGATCGCCGGACTTGCGGGCGAAAGCGGCCAGCTGGTACTGGGCGCCGCCGTGCAGCGGGTCGAGCTCGGCCGTCTTAAGGAGTTCCGCTTGCGCAGCGTCGGTGTCGCCGAGCGCGGCTAGCGCCAGAGCGAACTGGAAGTGGAGCGTGGGCTCGCGTGGGTCGAGCCGAACGGCCTCGCGGAATTGTTCAACCGCTCGCTCAGGTTCAGAAAGGCGGTTTGCGGCCAGACCGCGCAGGTAACTGATCCCGGCCGGCGGGCGGGCCTCGCTTTTGGGCAGTCCGGTGAGCTGCCGTTCCGCGGCGGCCGGCTGCCCGCCAAGCAGGTACGCGCGAGCGAGGTTCCGGAGTGTCGGGCCCGATTCAGGGTTGAGCTGCACCGCCCGCTCGAGGGTGTCGATGGCGGCTTCGAACTCGGAGTTCTCCAGCTGGGCCACCGCGGTGTTAGCGAGTTCCTCGAAAGTCGCAGACTCGCGAGCCACCGTGACCACCTGATTGACTCCGCTGACCTGGACAAACTGTTCGCGGCCATCGGCCCAGGTGATGCGGAGGCTATCCACCTCGTCGTGCTCGCCGAGCCCGAACACTGCCATGGGCGCCGACTGCGCGAGGTAGCTGCGCGTCGGCATCAGGGTGCGTTGCTGCGCGTCGCCGCCGGAGAGTAGCTCGATCCGGGCGCCAATCCCGTGCGGATTGCCCTCCGGACCGCGGAGGCGGATGTGCAGCCAGTTTCCGCCAAGTTGCTGGTCGTTGCGGAGCAGGAGCGGCGGGCCACCGGCCTGCGTGATCACCAGGTCCACGTCACCGTCGTTGTCGAAGTCGGCCGACGCGGTTGCTCGCCCGACGATCGGCTTCGCAAGGTCTTTGAGCTTCTCGACGGGCACAGGCGTCAGGACGGGCCCCTCGGTAGCGCCCGTGTTCCAGAGGAGCTGGGCCGACTGTCGGTACGACTGTTCCGGTTGGACCGACTGGATCGTTTCCTCGAGGTGCCCATTGGCGTGGACCATGTCGACCCTGCCGTCGAGGTCGAAGTCGTCGAACTGAAGTCCGAACGTGAGGCTGTCGAGCGTCGGGCCCCCGACGCCGGCGTTGACGGTCTCGTCGACGAAGAAGTGATCCGAGCGCTCCGCCGGAGTGGTGAAGAGCTCGGTCATCTCCCCGGCAAAGTTCGATACCGCCACCGCTAGCCGGTCGTCGTTGTAGAGCCAAGCCGCGTCGATGCCCATCCCACTGGTTGTCGCGCCTGCGGCGTTCAGCGCGAAACCACGGGCCTCGCCAACCTCCTCGAACACGCCCTGGTTGTTTTGAAACAAGAAGTGTCGGACGGTGTCGTTGGCGACAAACACGTCTATCCAACCGTCGGCGTTGTAATCGACAAAAGTGACTGCCAATGCCTTGCCAAGCGGCGCGCCCTCGGCGTTGAACACATGGACGCCCGCCTCAGCCGACACGTCCGTAAACCTGCCGGCGTCATTGCGGAACAGGAAGTTGTTAGTTCCGTCGAAGTTCGAGGGGTGCGCGTATGATGACCCAGTTCCCGGCACACGCAGCACGGCGGCCTTGTCACGGGCACGATCCCAGGCGACGTAGTTGCAGACGAACAGGTCGAGGTCGCCGTCGTTGTCGTAGTCGAAGAATCCAGCGCTCGTCGTCCACGCATCCGACCCGCCTAGGCCGCTCGCGGCGCCGCCAACCTCGGTGAACACTCCACCGTCGTTGCGGTACAAGTGGTCCGGACCAACGGCGGTGATGTAGAGGTCGTCGTCGCCATCGGCGTCAAAGTCGCCAATCGCGACCCCCTGCCCGTAGTAGTCGGCTGCCAAGTTTGCGGCCTGGGTGACGTCGGCGAACTTGCCCCCGTCGTTCTGGTACAAACGGAGCGCGCCACCGCTAGTAGCGTCCTCGTCTGCCGCGTCCCACGGCCACGACCTGCCGCTAATCAGCAGCAGGTCGGTGTCGCCGTCGTTGTCGTAGTCGATCCACCCGCAGCCCGATCCACCGGACTCAGGCAGCATCTTCTCGCCGGTCGCGCCGCCGTGGTGGACGAAGTCAACGCCGCTAGCCTTTGCAACGTCCGTGAATGGGATCTCGGGGGTTGCAACGGCGGGTGCGCCGCTCCCTTGTTCGGCGGCCGGAGCCGCCTCACGCAAACCGGCGTCGCGTGACCGCGTTACCAGCACCGCCGCGACGATGCTGCCGACCAGCAACAAGCCGACCAAGGCTACCAAGACTGGACTGCGGGTGTTCGTGCTTGGGCTGCTCATGACCCGGCCCCTGTTGCACTGGCGGCCTGCGCTGGCCCCTTCAGAAGATGACTCCGCATTCTGACAAGGTCTCCTGACCACGGGTGCGACTGCTCGATGCGGCGGCAGATGCTAACGACCTGCTCGTCGGCAAAACGTTTCCCCACTACCTGGATGCCTACCGGCAGGCCCCCAGTTGTCAGGCCAGCGGGCACGGACGCCGCCGGATGTCCGGTAAAGTTGAAGGGGTGGGTCAAGCACCAGCCAATCGACCGCTCTACCGGTTTGCCATCGACAGCAGCCGGACCGAGCGTGTTGCCGTTGGCGGCATTCTCGACCGGCAACGAGCCCACCGTTGGGGTAAGCAGGATATCACAGTCGGCAAAGATACCTTGAACGGACTGCCAAACCTGAGTGCGCCGTTGTTCGTCGCGGCGAGCGTCGAGCGCCGAAGCCAAGCGCGCGGCGTCCACCATGCGTTGGATTTGGTCGGGGATGTCGTCAGGGTGTGCCTTAATGACATCCGCTCCAGCCGCGGCCATTGCATCGAACATCTCCAGGTAGGCGATGCCGACCTGCCGGACCCACAGCTCCGCCAGTTCGTCCTGGTCGAGCGGCAGGCGAATCTCGGGGGCATCGACCTGCAGCCCTGAATCCGCCACCGCGCGAACGCACTCCTCCACGACCTGCCGGACCTCGGGGTCGACTGCGAACACGCCCAGGTCGGGGCTGTAGGCGATTCTCAGTGCGCCGGGGTCGGAATCGACTGCGGCCGGCAGGTTCATTCCATCGTCCGGAAGGCTGAACGGGTCCTCCGGGTGCGGGCCGGACATGACCTGAGCCATGAGTGCGGCGTCTCGCACCGTGGCGGCCAGCGGGCCGGCGTGGAGGAACGGAGCGGCGCAGCCAAACGCGTTCGGCCCGCCGGTGTTGGGAACGCGGCCGTACGTCGCTTTGAAGCCTACCACACCGCACCAAGCAGCGGGGATGCGGATCGAGCCCCCTGCGTCAGAGCCCTGCGCGAGCGTGACCATTCCGGCCGAAACGGCGGCAGCGCTGCCGCCGGATGAGCCGCCCGCATTCCGGAGCAAGTCGAACGGCGTAGAGGTTGGTCCGTATAGGAGGTTATCGGTTACGCCCTTGTGGCCAAATTCGGGGGTGTTCGTCTTGCCGACGATAACCGCACCCGCGTCGACTAACCGTTGAACATGGGCGCAAGTTTCAGTAGGGACGAACCCCGTCATCGCCCGGCAGCCGAACGTGTTGCGAACCCCCGCCTGAAAATCGAAGAGGTCCTTCACTAGCAACGGCACGCCGTGTAGCGGCCCCTGCCACTCACCGCCCTGGGCCCTTCGCTCCAACTCCAACGCGTGATCGAGCGCCTTCTCATAGGCTGGACTCACCACCGCGTTGATGGCTGGGTTGGCTTGCTCGATTCGGTCGATCGCGTCGCGCGTGGCCTCGACCGCAGAAATGCTGCGTGAGCGGATTTGGCGCGCTAGCTCCGATGCATCCATTACCCGTCCTTCCGCGTCACCTTGCGTGCTGTCGGCTCCTGCCGTGCCCTCCCGGACTAAGCGATGATGATATCGGCCCATCCCAGAATCAAGGGCCGCGTGCCGCTTGTATTCAGGCGAATGCCATCGTCGGAGTGCTAACTGACAAGGGCAAATTAATTTGACCTTGTACACAACATTAGTTATTCTGAGCTGCGGAAGAGTGCGATTAGTTTAAGCCTTTGGCGTGCCGGTTAGCCGCCGAGAGCCGATCGGGGACAGAGAATCCGACGCCGTAACCCTACCCGCCAGAGCCATTCGCCCGCCGTGGGCTGGCGCCAGAGCCGCAGGGGCCGCCGCCGGTGTGTGAGCAGCAGGAGAATGCATGGCCGGGGGTAATAAACGGGCGGGGACGGCGTCGCGTCGTAGCTGGTTCGAGCGTCTTGAAGACCGCGTGCTGTTGGCGGGGGACCCGGTCGCCGAGTGGAAATTTGATTCCTCCACCGGCGCCGTTCTGGTCGATTCCGTCAGCTCGGCCGACGGCGTTGTCACGGGGTCGTCGGTTTACAACTCAACCGGAACGGGGCTGGTCGATGTGATGCCCGTGTGGACCGCCTCGAACCCGACCCAGTGGGGCGACGGGACTCAGAACGGCGCCCTACGCCTGTTCAGCGACACCGACGGAGCGATCGTCGACGCGTCTGACGCCCCCCAGTTCACCGCGGTCAGCCTATGGTTCAAGGCCGACACGACCAGTCCTACCCGCTACAACCCCAACGGGTCGGGTGGCGGGAACACCTCGGGCACGCCGGTGGCGATGCCGCTGTTCGAGTCCGGGTCCGGCTCGAGTGGCGTCAGCATCTACCTCTACAACGACCGGCTGTACGTCGGCGCTTGGAACTCGAGCATCCCGGGCTGGACCAATGGCACTTGGCTGTACACGTCGCAACACGCGGTTGTCGCCGGGAGGTGGCACCACGTGGTGCTGACTATCACGCCTTCCAGTTCCCCCCAGGCCGGCGGCATGGTGGGATACCTCGACGGCGTTCAGTTCGGCGAGGGCAACGGTGCGACCGTAGCTGGGGGGGAGTCAATGGCATTAGGCCGGACTGACGGCACGACGCGATTCTTGCTGGGGACGGGGGGCGGATCCGTACTGAACAACAACTCCGCGAGTAGCAGCAACAACCGGGGGTTTGCCGGGTACCTCGACGAGGCGAGGTTGTACAACGAGCCGCTTTCGGCGGCCGATGTGGTGGAGATCTACGAGGCTACCGCGCCTGACACGCCTGAGGAGGAGTGGCTAATCCGCGACTCGGGCCGCGCGGCGGTGATCGGAAGATTTCGCTTCGCCGGGCAGCTTGCAAGCGAGCACTTTGTCTTCAAGTGGGGCCCAGACCTGACCAACGCGATGCAGCCGGTCTCGACCTACATCCAGCAGAACCTGAACCGGCTGGAGATGGCTTGGGACATCATCGTCGAGCAGTCGGGCATGGCGCCGCCTTCGGCCCGCAACGGCGTCAACTACAAGATCAACGCGTACATCCTCGACACCGGGTTGTGGTGGGTGGACGCAAACGGCGGGACGTTCTCCGGCGCGTTCGCTGGGCCCGACCCGACCGGCTTCTCCGCGATGTACGTATCGCCATGGGCGCTAGGCCAGTTTCAGAGCCCCAGGAGCATCTACGTCGAGCCGTGGGGGCAGGTTGCAAACACCACCACCACGCCGCACGAGTTCACCCACGTGCTGCAGAGCGAGTCCGGCGGCTTCGGTGCGAGCGACTTCTCGGGACCGTTCTACGAGGCGCACGCCAACTTCGGCGCCTCGCTGGTCGACCCCTACGACAGCGGCAACTTCCGGGCCGAGATCACCGCACGCAGCTCGATCAACGGACGCTACGGCGAACGGCGGCATCGCTACTCAATGGCGACCGACTTCCGCTACCAGGCGCACCCCTTCCTGAACTACCTGACCGAGCTCCCGGAGTACGGCGCAGCGTTCGTCACGTCCGGCCTCTGGTCGGACACCGACGCCCAGGGGCCGGGCAAGGACCCGTGGCTCGTCCTGCGGAACAACTTCTCGTCAGACGAGCAATTTGCGCAAGTCTACGCGGAATACGTCGCTAGCACAGTGACCTACAAATCGCTGTATGGGGGCGACCTGCTGTCAGGGCTGCCTTCGATCCCCGCGCACGACACGACCCAACGTTACTTCCGCACCTACCTGGAGCCGGTGGGGTCCAGCCCTGGGTGGTACCAGGTTCCCGAGCAGGACACGCCCGAGCAGTACGGCGCGAACCTCATCAAGCTGACGCCGATCGACCGTGTCGCCGGGCAGGCGCACGTGGTGGAGGTTGACCTGGACGGCTACGTGCTTCCCGGTCAATCGAGCGGCGTGTATGCAACTCTGGTGGCGATTAGCGGCTCGGGCGCCGCGGTCCAGGAACGGTTCAGCGAGTCGTGGCAGGATGGCACGCTCACTTTCACGCTGCAGCCGGACGAGACCGACCTCTACCTCGCCGTGACCGCGATCCCGTCGGCCCACAAGAGCTATATTTGGTCACACCCGTTCCATCCGGCTGGCAACATCGGCTACGGTTTGGACCGGTTTCCATACCGGGTTTCGATCGATGGCGCGGTTCCAGCACGTTCGGAGGAGGCTGGCGCCCGGCCGGCGCCGAACGCCAGCGCGGTCAGGCACATCAACCCGGACGGTTCGATCGGCGGCTGGAAGACGGTAGCGGTGCCCGCGTCCGTCTACCTAGGGCCCAACGTCTGGGTGACCGGCGGGCTGCTCCGGGAGAACGCCCGGATCGAAGGCTACGCGACGATCACCGGCGGCCTGGTGGCAGGCAACGCGGTGGTGTACGGCCACGCCATAATCGCGGGGGGCAGCGTCCGCGACGACGCGAGCGTAGGCGACTACGCGACCATCGCCGGGGGAGCGGTTTCGGGCGAGGCCCGCGTGACCGGCGACGCGTTGGTGTCCGGCGGCCAGATCAGGGACCAGGCCCTAGTCACGGACTACGCCACGATCGTCGGCGGTAGTACGGTCGTCGGCGGCCAGACGGTGGTGAAGGGGTATGGCGTGGTCGACAACGCCGACATGCAGGGCAACGCAATCGTGATGTCGTCCGGGCTGGCCGCCGGGACGGGCCTGGTGACGGACCGCGGGGTGCAGTTCAACGGCGAACCCTCGCCGCAGGAGTCGCCCCTAATGACGAGGCAGTACAACAACCTGTTCGCCCGCTACACGTTCGACACCCGCGACGACAACGCCGTCTGGGACGACTTCAACACTACCTACGGCTGGATGAGCGACACGCCCGCCGACTGGGCGTTCTCGTCGGGGGTTTCTGGACTATCGGGCGTGCTTGGGTTCGGCACGGACGAGCAGTACGTTGAGCTTTCGACCGAGCTAGCCGCATTCAGCGACCAAACCCTTCAGCTCTGGGCCCGCTGGGATGGAACCGGCGACACTGACCAGAGGCTTTTCGAGTTCTCGCGCGACGCGGACAACTACCTCTACCTGCAGCCGACCTCTAGACAGGGTGGGGTGAAGTTCGAGATCTCAGTCGATGGCGTGGCCCGCACCCTCTACGCTGTCGAACCGCTCATTGCGGGAGCATGGCAGCACGTGGCCGTAACGTTTGAGGACTATACAGCCACTCTTTGGGTGGACGGTGCGGCGGTCGCCGCCAAGACTTCCGTCACGATGAACCCGCACCAGATACGGGCGACGTCGGCCCTGCTCGGCAAGGGAGTGGGGGACGAGAGTGGCTTCCGTGGCGACATCGACAACTTCCTGATCTTCTCCGACACGCGCACCTCTGCGGAGATCCTCTCGGACGTCCGCCAGGTGCTCGGAGGCGGCTACACGCCCGGCCCCGCAGCGGAGATCGACCACGACCCGGGCGACTACAATCGGGACGGCCAAGTCGACGCGGCCGACTACACCGTCTGGCGGGACACGGTAGGCGTTGCAGTGGCGACCCCGGGAGCGGGCGCCGACGGCGACTACAACGGCGTGGTCGACGACGCGGACTACGCCGTGTGGAGGTCGCACTTCGGCATCGTCACGCCCGAGGGGCAGGATGTAATGCCGGACCCTGACGAGCAGCTCTTGATCGCACACTACGCCTTCAACGGCGACGCCTCGGACAGCAGCCAGGAGTACGATACGCAAACCACCGGCGAGCCGGTCTACATAACTGGCGTAGACGGCTTGGCGATCCACCTGGACGGCGCCAACGACTTCGTGACGCTCCCGCCGGGCGTCGCGAGCCACGACGACATAACCGTGTCCGCCTGGGTGTACTGGGATGGGGGCGACGCGTGGCAACGCTTGTTCGACTTCGGCAACAACACGACCGAGTACATGTTCCTGACACCCTCGGCAGGCGGCGGGGCAGTAATGCGGTTCGCCATCACGGTCGGCGGCAACGGCGCCGAACAGGTCCTCGAAACGGCCGCGATGACGCCGGGCGTGTGGACGCACGTTGCCGTGACGCTCGACGGCGACATCGGCACGCTGTACGTGAACGGAAGTGTAGCGGACTCCGAGCCGATCACCCTCAACCCTAGCGACTTCGCGCCGGCGCTCAACTACATCGGCGAGAGCCAGTGGCCCGACCCGCTTCTAGAAGGCCGCGTCGACGAAGTTCGTATCTACAACTATGCATTGTCCGCCACCGAGATTGGCGGCTTAGCAGCCTCGGCCCCCGCAACGTCGGCAGGCGAGAGCGAAGTAGAACCGAATGAGCCGTGGGTGTTGGCGTTCGCATCGGTGGGCTTGTCGCAAACGGGCCCGTCCGCCGCGGCGACTGACGCGGCGATGGCTACGCCAATCGCACCGCTCGAGAATTCGGTCGCCGATGAACTGGTCGCACTGCAACTCGAGAGCCAGCGGACGCGGCGGGGTCACGAGCCGTTTAGCGGCGCCTCAATGCAGCTGGCCGACTCCACCGAAGATTACCTAGAAGCCAAGCCGCCGGTCGGCTCGCCCCTTGAAACTTCCGTTTCGGATAACGCTTTCCAACGCTAACCCGGTTCATTCAGCCCGCGAAGGGATACGAAAGATGAAGACTGCACGACTTTTATCGCTCATCGGCGTGACGATCACCGCGTTGGTTGTGCTGGCCGTGAGCGTCGCCGACGCGCAGGAAGGGTCAATCTCGGGCGCCGCTAACCTGGCGCTGGTCGCCGAGCCGAGCGCATCGTACACATCGGGCGACACCAAGGTCTCGGCCCTGAACGACGGCATTCGCCCGCGGCGGTCGGCTGACCGGCGGCGCGGCAGCTACGGCAACTGGAACCGCACCGGCACCCAGTGGGTGCAGTACGAGTGGCCCAAGGCGATCTCCACCGACAAGATGGAGGTCTACTGGTGGGCGGACGGCCAGGGAGTGCACCCGCCAAAGGCGAGCCGCCTGCTCTACTGGGATGGCGACAAGTTCGCCCCGGTTCCGGGCGCCGAGCGCGTCGGGGTCGAGCGCGACCGTTTCAACATGGTCGGCTTCGACCCGATCGAGACCACCAAGCTCCGGCTGGAGATCGACTCGGACGACGCCGGCAACTCGACCGGCATCCTCGAGTGGCGGGTGCTGGACAGCGGCTCCTCGCCCAAGTTTCCGCCGATGGTCGAGGGCGACATCGATCGTATCGTGATGCTCGGCGGCAAGACCTACCTGAACGCCAAGGTGAAGACCCTCGCCCAGGGCGACTCCCCGCAGGTGGCCTGGAGCAAGGTCTCTGGACCAGGCGAGGTCGAGTTCGCCGACGCCAACGCGTCGGAAACAACCGCCACGTTCTCCGAAGTCGGCGACTACGTGCTCCGGATGACCGCCGGCAAGGGCGACCTGACCGACTCGGCGGATGTGAACGTGACCGTGGAGAGCCTTCCGCCGACCGATCCGCTGGGGGTGGTGTACACCAAACGCTACAAGATCGACAGCCCGCTGTGGAATCATCGCGCCAAGGCGATTATCTGCGACTGGATCCCTCACTGCGTCGAGCGGATCGACCGCGACGACCTGCCCGAGGGCGGCATCAACAACTTCGACGAGGCCGCCAAGAAGCTGGCTGGCCTGCCTGCCGAGCGGCACCGCGGCTACGTGTTCGCCAACGCCTGGGTGCACCAGACCATCGAGTCGATCTGCATCGCGCTGATGGTCGACCCGCAGGGCGATGCGGAGATCGCGGCCACGCAGGCCGACCTCAAGGAGACCCTGGAGGACTGGATCCCGCGGATCCTGGCTGCCCAGGAGCCCGACGGCTACCTGCAGACCGCGTTCACGCTCAACGACCGG
The DNA here is from genome assembly GCF_007859765.1 of Posidoniimonas corsicana. Classification (NCBI taxonomy): domain Bacteria; kingdom Pseudomonadati; phylum Planctomycetota; class Planctomycetia; order Pirellulales; family Lacipirellulaceae; genus Posidoniimonas; species Posidoniimonas corsicana. The sequence continues at coordinate 1,925,372 of NZ_SIHJ01000001.1, read as the reverse complement.
ATGAACCGCTGGACCCCGCAGAACCGCACCGGCCACGAGGGGTACACCGCCGGCTACTTCCTTGAGTCCGCCATCAACCACTACACGCTCACCAACGGCGCCGACCGCCGGCTGTACGACGCCGCCAAGAAACTGGCCGACTGCTGGGTGGCCAACATCGGCCCCGAGGAGGGCAAGCAGCCCTGGTACGACGAGCACCAGCAGATGGAGCAGGGCCTGGTCCGCTTCGGCCGCTTTGTGAACGACATGGAGGGCAACGGCGCCGGCGACGACTACATCACGCTCGCCAAGTTCCTGCTCGACTGCCGCGGCGGCGGCGCCGAGTACGACCAGAGCCACGTCCCCGTGCAGCAGCAGTACGAGGCCGTCGGCCACGCGGTGCGGGCGGTCTACTCGTACTCCGGCATGGCGGACGTCGCCACCGAGACCGGCGACCTCGACTACCGTTCGGCGGTGATGTCGCTGTGGGACAACATCGTCAACAAGAAGTACTATGTGACCGGCGGCATTGGCAGTGGCGAGACTTCCGAGGGCTTCGGCCCCAACTACTCGCTGCGCAACAATTCGTACTGTGAGTCCTGCTCCAGCTGCGGGCAGATCTTCTTCCAGTACAAGATGAACCTGTCCTACCATGACGCCAAGTACGTGGACCTGTACGAGGAGACCTTCTACAACGCGCTGCTCGGCTCGCTCGACCTGCCGGGCGAGAACTTCTACTACCAAAATCCCCTGGCGTCCGGCGCCCCGCGGTACCCCTGGCACGGCTGCCCCTGCTGCGTGGGCAACATCCCCCGCACGCTGCTGATGCTACCCACCTGGACCTACGTGAAGGACGACAACGGCATCTACGTCAACTTCTTCATCGGCAGCACGATCCAGGTGGAGGACGTCGACGGGACCGATGTTGAGATGGTTCAAGAGACCGACTACCCCTGGAGCGGCGGGGTGAAGATCACCGTGAACCCTGAACAGGAAAAATCGTTCGCCGTGCGCATCCGGTCGCCGCAGCGGAGCGTCAGCACGCTCTACACCAGCGCCCCCGAGGCGGACGGCATCGAGTCCGTGTCCGTCAACGGAACGCCGGTCGAGACCAAGATCGAGAACGGCTACCTCGTGATGGACCGCGCCTGGAAGCGGGGCGACACGATCGAGTTTGCCCTGCCGATGACGCCCCAGCGGGTCAAGTGCGTCGACCTGGTCGAGGCCAACCGCGGACGCGTCGCGCTGCGGTACGGGCCGCTGGTCTATAACATCGAGGCCGTCGACGGCAACAACTTGAATGGGGTGCTTCCTCCCGACGCCGAGCTGACTACCGAGTGGCGCCCCGACCTGCTGGATGGCGTGGTCGTGATCAAAGGGGAGTTCGCCGACGGCTCGCCGCTGCTCGCGATCCCCAACTACGCCCGCAACAACCGCATCCCCGAGCCCGAAGACGGCGAACGCCGCCGGCGCCGCCGAGGAGGTGGCGGGGGATCGATCGTCTGGATCCGCGACCGGTAGGCGCAACTCCCCTGCCCCACTGCGAGTCTTGACTCGATTCCGGCCACTTAGCGCGGTCCAGCACGGAGTCCCCGCAGTAGCGGACAGCGTGCTGACGGTCGCGCTGCGCGCCCGCGTCGGCCGCCGCGACTTCCATGCGCTGCTGGGGGTTCGCCAACCAATAAGTACACCAGTCACCTAATTTCTCTACCAGGATGTTCTTGTGTGACGGAACCAGGCGGGCGTGGATCGCGTTTGAGCCGCTCCCACTCTGGCGCCCAAGAGTAAGGCGAGGACCGGCTGTGACGAACGCGTCTGAGTCGAGTCGCCCAAGGGCGATGCGCCGGGGGCGGACTTAACACTCCCGGCCGAGATCGCCCTTCCGCGTCATGGGGAGGCCCGACGTGCCGCCGGATTTTCTTGACATTGTGTGCAAAGTGCCTTATACCCGGGGCTCGCCGCCGCGACCTGTCCTTGAGTATTCGCCGTTGCGGAGCGGGTCACCTCCCTGCGAATCAAGGTCCGGCGAAGCGTGCCGCGGTAGGTCACCGCACGCCTAGATGCACGCCGACGCCCCCTGCACCGCCAAGCGCTCCCAGGAATATATCAATGCCAAGCCGCCCGCCGCTGCTCGTCGTCGCCACGCTGCTTGCTTGCTTCGTGGCGACGGTCATGGTCGATCGCACCGCCGCTGAGCCGACAGGCGGCGCAGGCGCTCTGCAGGATGCCGACCGCCCCAAGTCGCCACAGCAGCGACGATGGCGCCGCCGCGGCGAGGACGGGGTCTACAAGGCGTCGATCGAGCCGCACTGGTTGGCCGACTCCAGCATGTTCTGGTACCGGAACGAACTCCCTGAGGGCGTCCGCGAATACGTGCTGATAGATGCTGAAAAGAACAGTCGGCAGCCCGCGTTCGACCACCAACGCCTCGCTTCGGCGATCAGCGAAGCAACCCAAACGGAGGTCACCCCCGACAAACTCGACTTGGCGGGGGTAGAGCTTACCCCGGAACTCGACGCGATGCGGTTTTCGTTCGGCGGCGACCGATACAGGTGCGACCTGCAGTCCTACGAGCTGACAAGCTCGGACGTGGCGGAGCCCGACGAGGGAGACAACCGCCAGCGCGGATGGCGCGGTCGACGTGGTGGCCCCAACGAGCGGGCCGTTTCCCCGGACGGAAAGTGGGAGGCCTTTGTGAGGGATCACAATGTCGTGTTCTGTGAGGCGGACGGCGGGGAAGAGGTCACGCTCACGGACGACGGCGTCGCCGACTGCCACTACGGCATGCTCGATTGGTCGCCGGACTCAAAGCGCCTGGTCGCGTTCCGCATTACGCCCGGCGACGACAAGCAGGTACACCTATTGGAGTCCGCTCCGCAGGGCGGCGGCCGGGCCGTGCTGCACAGCCGCGTGTACCCGCTGCCCGGTGATCGCATGGCGTCGTATGAGCTGAACCTCTTCGACCCCGAGACCAACGACCACACGAAGCCGGACGTGGACCGCATCGAGTTCGGCTGGCCCCGAGTCGCCTGGCGGCCCGACGGCCGCAGCCTCGCCTACACGCAGGTAGACCGCGGGCACAAGCGGCTGCGCGTGATCAAGATCGACTCGCGCACCGGCGAGGCCGCGACCATTGTCGACGAGTCGTCGGACACGTTCATCTGGACGGAGCACACCGAGAACCTAAGCCTGGACCTGGTGAACTGGCTGGAAGACGCCGAGGAGTTGATCTACGTCTCGGAAGCAGACGGGTGGCGCCACCTCTACCTGTACGATGCGGCCAAGGGCGCGCTAAAGAATCAGATCACCCAAGGCGAATATGTCGTGCGGGGGATCGAGCGGATCGACGAGGAGAACCGCCAGGTGTGGTTCTCTGCAAGCGGCAAGAACTCGGACCAGGACCCGTATTTCTTGCACCACTACCGGGTCGACTTTGACGGCAAAAACCTCGTGGCGCTGACGTCCGGCAACGGCGACCACCGGGTCCAGTACTCACCGGACCGACGTTACTTGGTGGACACCTCCAGCCGGGTCGACGCGCCCCCCGTGCACGAGCTCCGCAGCTGCCGCGACGGCGCTCTGATCAGGAAGCTGGAGGAGGCGGACATCTCGGAGCTGAAGAACAAGGGGTGGCGCCCGCTGGAAGTATTCCACGCGAAGGGACGCGACGGCAAGACCGATATCTGGGGGGTGATCAGCCTGCCTTCCGACTTCGACCCCGCCAAGACCTACCCGGTCATCGAGTCGATTTACGCCGGGCCCCAGGGCTCGTTCGTGCCGAAGTCGTTCCGGGCCAGCAACCGCTACTCTTCGATCGCTGATCTCGGGTTCGTCGTCGTGCAGATCGACGGCATGGGGACCGCCAACCGCAGCAAGGCGTTCCACGACGTGTGCTGGCACAACCTCAAGGACGCGGGATTCCCGGACCGCATCCTCTGGATGAAGGCCGCGGCAAAAGAACGCCCGTACATGGACCTGACTCGCGTCGGGGTCTACGGGGGCTCCGCGGGCGGGCAGAACGCCACCGGCGCTCTTCTTTTCCACCCAGACTTCTACAAGGTTGGCGTTTCCGGGTGCGGCTGCCACGACAACCGCATGGACAAGTCGTCGTGGAACGAGCAGTGGATGGGGTACCCGGTCGGCCCCCAGTATGCGGAGTCCTCGAACATTGATAACGCCCACCGCCTGCAGGGAGATCTGATGCTGATTCTGGGCGGCATGGACAACAACGTCCCGCCGGAGTCGACCTTCCGGCTAGTCGACGCGCTGGTGAAGGCTGACAAGGACTTCGAGTTCGTGTTCGTTCCCGGCGCCGGTCACGGCATGGGCGGTCAGTACGGGTTCCGGCGGATGCAGGAATTCTTTGTGGAGCAGCTAGTCAGTAAGCCGGCGTCTGGCCCTTCGAAAGCCGGCATAGCCGATCAGGGGGCTGCGGGCGCTAACAGCCCTGAGCCCGCCGGCGCCGCATCCGGCAAGGACGAGGCGACTTAGGCAAGCAGCGGCGCCCCGACGACAGGCCGTTGGCCCCGCGGGACGCCTAGGGGCCGGCGCGGACGTGGTTGTCGGCGCCGCTGGCCTCATGCTATGATCCTCGGGCCGCAGCCGGATGGCGCCCGGACTCTCGCTCCGCCGGCGTATCTAGTGCGGCGACGGACTCGCCGGCGGCGGATTGCGCGCCTCCCAAGCCGGTGGCGTTGGCGCGATCTGTTCTGGCAAGGCGGCGATCGAGAACAAGCTTCAAACCGCGGAATGAAGAGCAAACCCAGCCTCGCCGACTACATCTACTCGGACATCGCGACCAATCTGGCGGAGAACGGCGAGCCGCCGTGCCGCTTGACCCTCTCGTCGATCGCATCGCACTACGGGGTGAGCCTCAGCCCGGTCCGCACAGCGGTAGAACGTCTCGTTGCGGACAGGCTGCTGAAGACGCTCGACAACGGGCGGCTTGCTATCGGCAGCCGAAAGAAACTGCCCAAGGCGGCCAGGCTCACCAACGTCAGGCCACCGGTGAATCACGAGGAAGTGATTCGCTCGGACGTCATCCGGCAGAGTCTTCTGGGTGAGGACGGCTTCCTCCGCGAGAACTGGGCAGCCGACCGCTACGGCATCGGACGCACCGCCCTGCGGCCGATCCTAAGCCGGCTGGCCGGCCAGGGGCTGATCGAGCAGGTGCCCCGCCGTGGCTGGAAGGTCCGTCCGTTCGACAAAGACGACCTGTGCGCCTTCATCGAAGTCCGCGAACTCCTGGAACTCAAAGCGCTGCGTCTTGCCCAGCCGGAACTGCAGGAGGAGCGTCTACAGGAACTGCTGGAAGCGAACCAGGCCTCGGACCTGATGAGCCCAAAGTCGTTGGACAACAACCTGCACCAGTACTGGATCTCCAACTGCGGGAACCCTTACATACAACGATTCTTCCAGCGCGAGGCGGTGTACTACCGAACGCTCTTCGACTACGCGGCGCCCGAGGCGTCGGTGGTCGAGCAGATGGCCGACCAGCACAGCCGCGTGCTGGAGGCGCTCATCGACGGCAATTTCCGCGAGGCGAGCGCCGCACTGAAAGAGCACATCCAGGCCCAGAAGCCGATCGTTCAGGCGCTGATCGCCCAGCTGCAGGAATCGCATAGCGCCGGTCAGGCGGCCAGCTGACGGCGGCACTCTGTGCCGACGCCCCTTAGACTGCGGATTCGCACCGGTTTCATGCTTGGCCCGCCAACCACCGAGCTTTCATCAAGATGCCAGCGCCGTGTCCGACTGCACCGGAGGGCCGGTTGGGCGGGTGGCGATCGCATCCCGGATGGTCTTAAGCACCGCTGCGCGTTCTACCCCGCTGATAGGGAGCCGCGGGGCCCGGACCACCTCGGACCCGTAGCCACACTCAACGTTTGCTAGCTTGATGTACTGCACCAGCTTGGGGTGGGTGTCGAGGTGCAGCAGCGGGGTGTACCAACGGTAGACCTTTAGTGCCTCGTCCCACTGACCGGCCTGGGCGAGGTCCCAGAGCAAACGGTTCTCGGCAGGGAAGGCGTTGACGAGGCCGGAAACCCAGCCCTGGGCGCCGAGTATCAAGCTCTCTAGAACCAGGTCGTCCACGCCACACAGGAGCGTGTAGCGCTGCCCGCATCGGTTGAAGATGTCCGTTATTCGACGCGGATTCTCGGACGACTCCTTGATCGCCACGAACTTGGGCTCGTCCGACATCTCATCGAACATCTCGGGCGTGATGTCGATGCTGTAGCTCACGGGGTTGTTGTAGCACATGATCGGCAAGTCGACCGCCGACGCCACGGTACGGAAGTGGGAGATCGTTTCCCTGGCGTCGGACTTGTAGACCATCGCCGGCAACAGCATCAGCCCGTCGACGCCGGCGTCCTGAGCCGCTTGAGAGAACTTGCACGCCAGTGACGTGGTGTACTCTGCGACGCCGGTCAGCACCGGCATCCGCCCGTCGACCAGGTCGACCGTGGCCTTGAGGACATCGACCTTCTCTCCGGCGTCGAGCGAGCAATTCTCGCCGACCGTGCCCAGCATGATGAGGCCATGAACGCCGGCGTCTATGAGCGCGTTGACGTGCGACAACGTCGCTTCTACGTCCACCCACTCGTCTTCGCGGAACTGCGTGGTGACGGCCGGGTAGACTCCGCTCCAATGGCTAGACATCAACATCCGCTCCTAGTTGGGCTTGCAGATCGTTCGCCTGATCCAGATACGGGTCGCGCGAGCCGGGTTAGACCCAGCGCCAAACGGTTCTATAGCGGCTGTGCGATCACGCGTTTCAACTACGGCGAGGGGGCAGCCTGACTCTCCGCCCGTGGTTTACGGCAGCTCAAAGACCTCGCCGTCGGCCCGATTGCACAGGGCTAGCCATGTGAACTCGGGGTCGATGTCGTAGTTGACCATTGTCACGGAACCGTCGCACAACGCGATGTTGAAGCCGCCCGCGTGGGCGGATCCGAACTGGTCGCAGTCGCCGCAGACATAGCCCCCGCGTCCGTCCGGAACGATCTCGATCGGGTCGTCGTTTTTTGGCGGATCGTTGGCGAATCGCACGGCTTCCCACTGGGCGCCCTGAATCCACGCAAAGTTATCGCCGTGAGACTTACCCTCGTAGAGGTTCTGCGGGACGTACTTCTCACCGAGCAGCATCGTTTTAGACGTGCCGTCGGTGATGTGCCGAGGCGCAATCAGTGGGTTTTTCAGCGCGTTGGACGCCGCCGCCTTAGCGGTGGGGTCCTGGGAGACAATCACGCCGGTGTGAATCGTCTTCCTATCGTACGGGTTCGCACCCCTGTATGGCGTGAGGCCAGGGGCTTGGAATGTGTTGCCGGCAGTGTTGGTGTCGCCACCGTTGCCTGCGTAGTCATTGAGCAGTCCACCGGTGGGGTACCAAACGGTCGTAAAGGTGGGGGTCCGCCTGCTGGGGCAGAAGATTGAGGTAGGGCCGTTGCGGAGCACAACGAGGTCGTTGGTCTCGCTCCACAGCGGACTCTCCTCCAGGTAGGGCATGGTTTGATACATCCAACCCCAAGACTGCTTGTCGAGTGTCGCGGGTCGTCCATTATCCATTACGCGGTCGACGTGATAGATCTGGTTGTGGCCGCCTGTCGGGAACCGCTTCAGCGTGTCAACATGCAGCAGACAGGCCAGGGCCCACTGCTTCATCTGGTTCTTACACTGCGTGCGGCGGGCGGACTCACGGGCCGCCTGCACCGCTGGCAGGAGCAGCGCGATGAGGACGCCTATGATCGCGATCACGACGAGCAGCTCGACCAGCGTGAAGCCTGAGCTGCGACCATTTAGCGGGCTCGCGCCCCAAACACGCCTCGAAGTGACATCCCTACCCATTGCACTCCCCATAAGATTCGCGGTTCTACGATAGTTTTCGCGCCCGTCTACCATGCAAGACGGCGCTTAACGTCCCGCCTTAGCTTCTAGCTGACTGATCTCTGTGTCGGTGACCTCGCGGGTGAAGCCGTCGATCGTGACCAGCATCCGCTTGCCGTCGACTCCCGTCTTCTCGTACGCGACGACGGTGTCGGGCGGTGAGGAGGCCAGGTTGAGGCCCCAGACCACCACAAACTTCTCGCCGTCTCGCTTAGAAGTTAGATACTCGGCCGGGTTGTTTGATACCGGCGCGAAGATTGCTTCGAGTTCACTGTAGTCCTTCGGTGGGCGCCCGAGCTCGCGCGTTGCGTTGCGGTACGACGTCACAACGCCGCGCAGCATGTCGCCATCGCTCGCCTCGGGAACCTTTCCGCCGCCACCGCTCTCACCGCACCCCACACAAACGGCGAGGATAGCGAGATAGAGAATTGAAAAGTCACAACACTGTGCGGCAGTGTTCTTACTGCGGATCACGGATTGCCTCCTGGCTTGTCCAGTTAGCCGGCACGCATCGGCGCTGCCGGAGCAACGGGCGCCTGCCCCGCAAGGCCCGAGTTTACCCGTTGCCAGCCCCGGATGCAAGAGATTGTGTACAAAAACATTTCATCGGCGCGGCGGTCGGGACGTTTTGTGCAACCGATACGCCAGCCTAATGCGAATCGCGTCGCAGCCGTTGCTGCTGGCTGGCGATTGCGGGAGGAGTTTTTGCCGAGTGGCTAACGTTTCAGCTCGAAGAGCAGTTCATCGGCGTGCGGGCGGTACTTCACCAGCTCGCCATCAGGCCAACGAACCTCGATCGCCTCGACGCGCCCCTTCGCCCCAAGTCCGAAGTGGAGCGCCGCCGGCTGCTGGGAAAGGTAGCCGCCGCCCGCCGAGACTTCCGCGGTCTGCGTCCATCCGTCTGAACGTCGCAGGGTCACCATCGCCCCAATGGCGGTTGGATTCCCGCGGGGGCCACTCAGCTTCACAGTCGCCAACCGCCCTCCCTCGGGGGGGCGGTTTTCAAACGCAAGCCCCTCGCCACTGTTCACAGACACTACCAGGTCAGGCCATCCGTCGCCGCTGAAATCGGTCGCGACCGCTGCTCTCGCGTCACCCGGGACCACGAGGCCGCTGGCTGCGGGCGAGACCGAAGAGAAATTCCCCTTCCGATCCCCGGATAGCAGCAGGGAAAGGCCGCCGTCCCATCGCCCGATCTCACGGCGGGGTGAGAAGCAGTTCTGAGCAATAAAGCAGTCGGTGTACCCATCTCCGTTAAAGTCATTTAGAACAACCCCCATGCCGGGCGCGATCTGAGCGAGCACCGGTAGCGGCTCGATGCTGAAGCGTCCCAGCCCGTCGTTCCGGAGCACCACGCTGTGCATCGCGTTCGCTTCTACCTTGATCGCGCCGGCAAGCTCCTCGTCGCCAAGCATCTCTGAAAGAGGAGCCGCGGCGTACTCGGCGAAGGTGGGGTAGGCTGCTTCGATAAACGGTATGGCTCGTTCCAGCACCGGTTTGCTGCGGGTCGGGACTAGCTGGCCGTCACGGGTGTGCACGCCCTCAACCGCCAGCTTGCTCCCATCGGCGTTGAAATCGCCGTAGAAGAGGAAAGCAGGACGCTCGGGAGATGGTTGATACTCGGTGTTGGCTCCCACGTTCGACACCACGTAGTCGATGTCGCCGTCGCCGTCTATGTCGCGGCCGGCGATGCCGTTCCACCACCCTTTTGATTCGGCGATACCGGACTCAGCGGTGCGGTCCCGTAGTGCGCCTTTCTGGTTGACATACACCTTGACCGGCCCCCACTCATGAGTCACCAGCAGGTCAATCCAGCCGTCACTGTTGACGTCGGTCCACAATGCGCTAGTCACCAACCCAGACCTCAGCAGTTGTGGCGCCGACTCGGACGTGGCGTCGACGAAGCGTCCCCCATCGTTGCGGAGCAGGCGGCTGTTCGGCGTTGTCGGGTGTTGGCCGGGAACGCACCGGCCACCGACGAACAGGTCGAGGTCGCCGTCGCGGTCGAAGTCGACCGTCGCAATCGCTGCACTGCTGTCGCGGAGGTCGGGCAGCGCGCCGTCTGGGGCCGGCGAGAACTCTCCTGAACCATCGTTGAGGTATAACGCATCAGCAAGCGATGCGTCTCCCGGCTCCGCCTCGATGCTGCCGCTTACGATGTAGAGGTCGACGTCGCCGTCGCCGTCAGCGTCGAAAAACAACGCGTTCAGACCCTCTCTGGCGCCCTCGGGGTCCGACCAAACCGGGAACAAGCCGCTTCCGTGCATTCCCCACTTTCCATTCTTCTCGTTAAGCAGGATCGAGCCTGCAAGGTTGCGGCACCCGCCGAGAAACAGGTCGTCTGCGCCGTTGCCGCTCACATCGCCGCACGCCAGCCCGGGGCCAAGCCGCGAGAGCCCGACTGGCAGCAGCGGCTGTGTCGAGAAGTCGTCGAACTCACTCTCCAGGTGCAAAAGCCCACCTATCGCGGCTGATCGGCTGAACATCGCCTTCTCTTGCGGCGCCTCGCGTTCTGCTGCTGGCGGACTCGCAGGCTCGGTGACTGACACCAACTGGTTGGCGCCAATCTGATGAAACTGCTGCCGGTGACCGCTCGGCCATTCAACGCTGAGCTCATCGATGAGCGTTGCCTGCCCAACCCCAAAATGAATCGTCGGGTCGCTCGAAGACATGAAGCCCCGCGCAAGTGATAGTCGCCTTGACATCTCGACATCTCCGCACTTGATCCGCACGACCGCTCCGACCCCGGATCGATTGCTTGTGCGACCAATAAGCTTGACCCGGAGGGCGCCGCCCTGCCGGCCGTCATTCCGGCACACCGTCACCATCTCGTTGAAGTTGTTAATCACTAAATCGAGGTCGCCATCATTGTCCAAGTCACCGAAGGCGGCGCCGAAGCTGACGCCCTCCTGGTCGAGTCCCCAATCCGCTTCTACCCGACGAAACCGTAGCCCGCCGAGGTTCTGAAACGCCAGGTTCTTCTCTCTGAGTGTGTCCTGGCGGTCCCAGTAATCGTTGTAGGCGTCAGAGTTCATCGGCCCCATCTTCATGGCCGACATCTTGAGGTCGCTGTTGCCCCAGTCACGACTCATGCCATTGGTGAAGTGGACATCAACGTTCCCGTCCTGGTCGAGGTCGTCCATACGCACGGACCAGGTCCAATTGGTGCTCGCCATGCCGGTCAGGTAGGCCACCTCCTGCATACGCTCGCACCCGGCGTTCAAGTAGACAGCATTCCGCATGTACTGACGCGGCGTCGGGGACTCCAGGAACCAGCCGTCGTCTTGGATGTCGCCCATTGTCTGCTTGGCGCGGAGGTGCGTGTCGGAGGCCATGTCGGTGCCGATGAGATCGAAGAGGCCATCGTTGTTGAGGTCTCCCGAGTCGCACCCCATCGAGAACCACGGGGTGTGCGGCAAGACCTCCGCAGCCGTGTCGGTGAAGGTCCCGTCACGGTTGTTGCGATAAAGGCGATCCGGCCCATAGAAGTCATTGGCGACGTAGATGTCGGGCCAGCCGTCGCTGTCGTAGTCCCACCACACGACGCCGAGCCCTTTGTGGTTGCCCTCAATGCCGGCTTCCTCAGAAACGTCCGTGAAGCCCTTCTCGCCGTCATTCCGGTAGAGCCGGTCGTACTGGCCGGACTCGATAATCCCATAGCCCCCGTCTGGAAAACGGATGGTGTCGTGGTACTCACGGAACCTGTCCGGGACGTGGGGGACGCCCCTGCGGTCGTAGGTCACCCGGTACTCAATCTCGTTGTCAGGGGGTATGTGGTTGGTTAGCAGGTAGAGATCGAGGTCGCCGTCTCGATCAAAATCCTCGAATGCGGCCATAGCACTGGAACCACTAAACGCGAGGCCGAATTCCTTGGCCTTCTCGGTGAAGGCGCCCTCGCCGTTGTTGATGTACAACGTATTCGGGCAGTCAAAACCGCACACGTAGAGGTCGAGGTCGCCATCGTTGTCGATGTCAACGAAGGTGGCACCGGTGGTCCACAGATCCCCCACCGCCAGAATCCCCGCCTTGGAGGTTGCGTCTTCAAACCGGAACCCACCGAGGTTTCGGTAGAGTCGGCCACCATCGGTTGAGCGTGGAAGAAAAACGTCCGCTAGGCCGTCGCCATCGTAGTCGCCGATGGCGACCCCGCAGCCCGTTGTGTTGTTACGGAGTTGTCCCGAGCGACGGCTCCACTTGTGAAAAAAGTCGATCCCAATCGCGGCGGGATCGACGGTCTCGTACAGTTTCTCGCCGCCCCCACTGCTCCGCGGGGCGAGCGGCGTCGCCCTGAGCAGGTCGGACTCGGCCTCCGCAGCCGATACTTCTTGACTGGCGGCAGTAAGGCCAGCCAACAGAACTACGACCGCCACGAGCCTGCAGCAGGCTTGAAACGAAGCAACTGAGTTCATTGGACGCTGTCTCACGCAGAGAAGAGGTAACCCAAGTCATCTGACTTCGAGAGGAAGGCAGCCCAGCTTTGGACCGGTTTCCTCTAACACTATGTTGTACACGACGCCCGCCGGGTTTAGAGCTGGGTGGCGTTGCAGAACAAGTTCGTCCACGAACAGGCGCACCCACACAAGCGAGTTGCGGTTTTTGCGTAGCGTCACCTGCCGATCGACCGAGCATGGGAGCCGCCAGCCCATGGTGTAACTGCCAGCTCGTTAGGTTAGCGATGCGAGACTTACCGCATGGGCCTGGCTCTCAATCGGCCAACGCAAGACGCTGGAAGCCAAAAGCGGCATTTCCATGGAAATCTGCTTGACTACTGATGGAGAGGTTTTTATTCTGCACGCAATGTCACGTTTTGGCGGACGTGGACGATCTTCGTTTTCTTGGTTGATCGGCATCCTGATTCCGCATCGAACGACGGCATGCCTCATCGAAATACAATCCTGGAGACTGCATAACATGTGGCGCCGATTTGCCGTGTTGGGTCTTTTTCTTGGTGGGTTGCCTGCATCTGGCGTGAATGCACAGGTGCTTGAGCTGGGACTCGACGGCGTCGCCTGGGAAACTCCCAACGACACCGGTCCACTGGTCTATAAGGAGGTCGCCGAGTCCGAACTGGTCTCGGTGAAGGCCAAGATCTCCAACCAGACCGCGGGCTTCTGGTCCCAGGCCGGCGTCATCGCTCGGTTGCCAAATCCGGTCGACCAATTGCCTGATCAAGAGGACTGGCAGGCCGCGTGGAGCTTCCGCCCCGGTGACGAAGGGACTTGGGACCTGCAGCACAACATGGCTACTGCGGGCGTCGAGACCGAACTTGGACAAACCGGTCTTGATAGCGCTGACCTTACGTATGTCAGGCTCGACAACCTGGGCTTGGGTGAGTTCCAGGCGTATTTCGGCAGCGGCACCGACGATTCGATCTCCTGGACCGCTCTCGGAAGCACCCAAACCAACGCTAACCTGGTGGGCCAAACGCTGCAGGTTGGCGTCGCCGGCGGCGCCATCGGCGCCTTGCCGGGAGCCGTTGCGCTCTTCGACTGGGTGGAGATTGAGACTTCGGTTGATACGTTCCGCGACGACTTCGACTACACACGCGACTTCGTTGCCGACGGCCTACCCAGCCCCGGAATCTGGGATGGCGTCCTGAACGGGACCGCGGGCGGGGTCAACGTCCAGACGGGCGACATTGGGCAGTGCGTCGTCTGCAATTGGAACGTGAACGGCTCTGGCGATTTCGCCAACCCAACGAACTGGCTCGACGAACTGGGCGGCGCAATCCGCTTTGCTCCCAACCGGAATATCTCGCAGGTGGTCTTCGGTGCAGTCTCAGCCGCCGGACCAGCGGTGGTGTTTACCAACCAAGACATGACCGTCGAGCAGATGACGTTCGACAACGCCACCAACAGCTACGTGCTGGGCGGTGGCGGGTCGATCACATTCGACTCAGCCGGCGCCGGAGGGTCGATCGATGTCGTCTCTGGAACTCATCAGATCCAGGCAGACCTCTCACTGATGACCGATGTTACGGCGTCCGCCGCAGCAGGCGCCGTCCTCGACATCAACGCATTGGTTTCTTTAAACGGCAACACGCTTACCATTGATGGAGCCGGCACAATCAACCTCAACAACGGCGTTGTGCTCGTCGATGGCGGCGGGATCGTCAACAGCGGCGCTCTCGCGGGGCTTGCGGCGGCCGACGGCGACTACTCGCAAACCGGCGGAGGGAGCTTGCTCTACACACTCGGCGAGAGCCCTGAAATCGGCATCGCCGGCATCGCTGAGCTGAGCGGCGCCCTGGAACTGTCAGTCGCTGAAGGTTTTGTCGCCGCTCCTGGCGCGAGCTACACGCTCCTAACGGCCAGCAGCGTCGTTGACAACGGGCTGCTGTTGTCCGGCGCCAACGCGGGTCAGTTTGATCTACTAGTTAGTGATACAGCGGTTTCCGTAATCGCCAAGGCGGTGCCCGAGCCCGCCACGCTGCTTATGACCCTCGCCGGGATTGCAGGTTTCTGCGGCATCAGTCGCAGGCGACGCTGCTCTCCAAGGCTGTGGACGTCCATGTCGTTGCTACTTCTGCTAGCCGGATCGCCCGCCATGGCGGACACGTTGACGTTCGGGCCTATGGACGAGGACGTTACGTACCGCGACGAGTTCGACGTCTTCTACGATTATTACGCCGCCGACGGCGGCGTGCCCTCGGGCACGTTTACGTCGTCCTTGGGGGGCACGGCCTCTTGGACGGCGACCCACAATGCGCAGAACGGGACCGACGGGAGCTTCCCGTCGACGTTTGTCGCCAGCGGAACCGACGGCATGGGGGTCTCGCGCCCAGGCAAGTTGGTGATTGAGGACCTCGCCTTCCACGTTAATACCGATGGCGCGTTTGGCGTCGGCTTCGAGGGCAACAAGAACAATGCCCCGTTCTTGTTCGCCAACGTCGACGCCGGTGACAACTTTGAGGCAACTATCAAGATCGACGACCAAACCTCCGGCTTCTGGTCCTACTCGCCCATCGTGGCGCGATTGTCTGGACCTCCTGTAGGCCTGGGGACGGGTGACACGCTTGACCCATCCGAGGCGTTCATCACCGCCGGTAATTTCCGCACAACCGCGGACGACCCCGAAACGCCCGACGTTGACGAATCCTTGAATATGGCCGCCCTCGTCCAGAACGTTGGCGACTTGAACGGCGATGGCGGGCTCCAAGAGCAAGAAGGTCAGGGCGCCTACACGCTGGATGCCTTCCCCCTGTACGTGAAGCTCACCAAGCAGGCTTCGCAGTTCACAACCAGCACTTCGACCGACGGTGTGACCTACACGGAACGGGTCTCGGTGGTGAACCCGCTGCTTAACAGCCCCGGCAGCCTGCTCGAGGTTGGGCCGTCGTTCATGATGTTCCAGGGTGGTGAGTTCGGGCAGACGGAGCTGGACTTCTTTGAGATCACGGTCCAGAAACAACTGCGGTTTACGGACGCCACCTGGGCGCCCGGGGGAACGGTCGCCAATGGCAACTGGAACACCGGAGGGAACTGGACGTCTCTAACCGCTCCCGGCGAGGTTCCGAACGCCAACTCGGTGAATGTGGTGCTGGGGGCGGCGAACGCCGGTAGCGGCGGAGTGACGGTTTACAACAACCAGGACATAACAATCCGCTCGCTCTCCTTCACCAGCGCCGACAAGTACGCGGTCTCTGGGCTTGGCAGCATCACTCTAGAACCTGACGCGCTATCGGAGACCGACGCGGACGCTACCTTTATTAGTGTCGAGTCTGGCGCCCACGAGATCCAGGTGTCCGTGGGGATCAGCTCTGCCGCCGCCGATGACAACCGCGTCTTCGCCGCTCCGGGCACACAGCTAGACTTCAACAACCAGCTGAACCTCAACGGCAAGTCGCTGCGGGTCGAGGGCGGCGGTGTTGTGAACGTCAACAACAACATCGATACCGGAACGTCCGGCGAGCTGATTGTGGACGGCGGCGTGCTCGGAGGAACCGGTCGTGTCAACGGCAACGCGACGAGCACTGGGGGCGCCGTTTCGCCCGGCCAGAGCGTTGGGTTGCTGACTATTGACGGCAACTACTCGCAGGACAGCGCCTCGTCGCTGGTCATCGAGCTTGCCGGCGAATCGACCGGGCAGTTCGACGTCCTCTACGTGCTTGGCTCGGCCGTGCTCGACGGCGTCCTCGACATTCAGTACGCGAACGGCTACGTGCCCTCGGCTGCTGACATCGGGGCGACCTGGGAGGTGCTCACCGCCTCCTCCGTCAATAACGCGGGCGTCATCGAGCTGGACAGCAGCGATGCATCGTTCTACTCGCTCACCGCGACCGCGAACTCGCTGCTCCTTACGCTCACCGCAGAGCCCGTCCTCGGGTTGGTGGGCGACTACAACGACGACGGCGTGGTTGACGCCGCCGACTACACGGTTTGGCGTGATGCGTTGGGGACGTCCACAACGTTGCCCAACCGTGACCCGGGGCTTGGTGGCGTAGTCGGGGCAGACGACTACAACGCCTGGAGGGACAACTACGGTCTATCCTCCGCCCCGGAAGGGACCACCGGAACGGTCCCAGAGCCGCTTGGCGTCGCGCTGCTGGCGGTGGTGAGTGTTGCCGCGATGGCTTCGAGATCGACCCGGCGTCGATTCACTTGCTGACGCGCGGCACACGATAGGGTGTCGAGAGTTTTCCAATGGCACGTCCGCTGGCGGCGCGTCACCAGACGCGCCGTCGGCCGCGTGCTTTTTTCGCGCCAACGATCCCACCACGCATGGAGCTGCTTCAGTATGTCTGTGCACCGTCGCTTTGCGATCACACCAGCGGCGGTTGCGGTCGCGGCGACGCTGCTCGTTGTGTCACCGCCAGGCGCCGGCGCACAAGGAGTTGGAGCCCAATATGTTACAGGGCTAAGTTTCTTCAACTACGCCAGCGAGGGCGTCACGGGAATCTTCCACGCTCCAGGAAGGTCGAACGATCTATTCGTTAGCGTGCTTGACGGTCGCATTCTTCGCGTCGACTTGACCAACGACTCTGTCAGCACCTTCGCGACCATCCCCGACGTGCATACAAGCTTCGGGTTTTCAGGGCTGCTGGGCGTCGCATTCGCCCCAGACTACGCGACGAGCGGCCGGCTGTACGCGCATATGTCTGATGACCCAGATCCCTCCGCCGGGGTCAACCACCGAACCTACGTTCGAGAGTTCGTCTTTTCGGATCCCCTGTCGGGCCAACCTACCCTCAGCAGCAGCTCGGATATTCTGCGAATTGATCAGCCACTCCACGATCACAATGGCGGGTTCCTTGGCTTCCAGCCCGGCGACGATAGCACGCTTTGGATCGCCGTCGGCGACGGCGGAAACGACGGATCCAATCCGGATCCCGTGCGGACAGGGCAGAACAACACGGACCTGCTCGGTTCGATCCTGCGGGTCGACGTTACTCGCGACGACTTCCCGCTGGACCCTACCAGGAATTATGCGATCCCAACCAACAACCCGTACGCTGATGGAAGCGGCGGAGCGCCCGAGGTCTGGAGCTACGGGCTGCGATCCCCTTGGGGCGCCAGTTTCGATCGTGCCAACGGCGACTTCTACTTCGGCGACGTTGGGCAGGTAACCCGCGAAGAAGTCAACTTCCAGCGGGCGGACGCGGTGGGCGGCGCCAACTACGGCTGGCGGGTCAACGAGGGTGACACCCCCTCCCCGTTCCCGCAGGACCCTGGCGATCCATCGCCGGACGACCCTTCGCTTGTCTCGCCGATCTACGACTACGTCCACACCGGTGGCTACGGAGGAGGAAACTCGCAGCCACTAACGGGCCGCTCGATTACAGGCGGCGTGGTGTACCGCGGACCGATTCAGGAGCTCCAGGGCGTCTACCTCTTCGGCGACTGGTCGAGCCGGCAGGTTTGGGGGGTGCAGGTCGACCGCAACGCCAACGGCGGGCTGGGAGCGGTGGTCCCCGGGACAACGCTCAACTTCTCCGAGACCTTTGGCCGCTCCGATGTCTACGGCGGCGCAGGTTCGTTCGGCGACGGGGTAACCGCCTTTGGAGAAGACTCTGAGGGGAACGTCTACTTCGCGGAGCTCGACGGCGACATCTACAAGATATGTGCTCAGTGTGGCCCGGGCTTGCCGGACCCAGAGCCGCTACCCCAAGGGCCGCGTGGCCCGCTGGAGCCTCTCTCCCCCATGGTCGACACCTTCGACATCGCCCGCGACTACCAAGACGGCACAGTCGGCGCGTCGGGAATCTGGAGCGGCGTGCACAATGGCGGGTTTGGCGGGCCGTTCGACGCGGACATCACCAACGATGGCCAGCTCTCTGTGGGGATGGAGCCCCTGGGCTGGGGCGGCGGCGGCGGCGACGAAGCCCCCTTCCTATTTCGTGAGGTCGATGCCGAGAGCCTGATGGAGGTTCGGGTCAAGATCTCCAACCAGACGCGGGGGAACTGGTCGTCAGCAGGGATCCTGGTCAGGCTCGCGGGCCCGTTGGACGACGACGACTCCAATGACCAATTCCTATCCGCCCACTCGTTCCGCGTCGGCACCGATGAGCAGCCCGGAGACAACCTTCAAACCGCCAACATCGTGAACGGCTCCGAAGGTGAAACGAACCAGTCACTCGACCACGACCTAGAGTACATCCGCCTCGTACACAACGGCAATGGCGAGTTCGATGTATACACCTCGCAGGACGGGGACGACTGGGTCATGCGAGAGCAGGTTTCCAATCCCAACCTAGCGTCCGGAATGCTCGAGGTTGGACTCTGGTCTGGTTCTTACCCTGGCGGCCTGGAGGGGGGCGAGGCGCGATTCGACTGGGCAGAGATCGTGCTCGGCACACCGGCCGGAGACTACAACGAGGACGATGTGATCGACGCCGCCGACTTCACGGTTTGGAGAGACTCATTAAGTGATACCGTTGCCGCCTGGGCGGGCGCCGACGGCGACGGCGATGGAGTTGTCACAGTATCCGACTACGATATCTGGCGCCAGAACTACGGCGCAGTCAGCAGCACCGCTGCCGACTCGAGCTCGGGGGGGATTCCAGAGCACCGGTCCGCGACGCTGGTGATGGTTGCACTTGCAATCGGCATCTCTCTGTCGCGGCAGCCCGAGTGTCGCACCAAGTGGAGACGCAACCTCATAGAACCAGCCCGGTCAATGTAGCTCGCCTTGAGATGCATAGCGCACCAGAGTTCCCGCCTAAGTCCTCCCCACGCAGTAACTTTCGAAGCTGGCGAACGCCACATCAGCGGCCGTTTGCCGAGCACTCGGCTTAAGAACGAGGCCGGCCCCTAGTGGTCAGGCACTACTCGAACGCAACCCGCCTGCGTCGAGTTAACCCGCGAGCGACCGCGTTGCAACAGCGTCGCGCAAAACTGCGGCCGGACTTGCCCCCTAACCCACAAAGTGCGAAGGGCGTGTTGATTGGCGGTTGCGCGCCCGCCACAACCACAGGATGCCGAGCGATGAGAGCTCCCAGATCGCCCCAAGTCACACTGTCGCGTCCTTCGACAACCGCGGTGCTCTTGACGCTGTGCACGCTTAGCGCGGGCACGTGTCTTGCATCGCCTTCCGAGACCTTCAAGGTTGAGTGGTCCGATGGTGCGATCGTCGATCTGCGCAGGGTCGACGACGCGTTCGATACTCCCTACATCCGTTCGGGGGCGCGACTTGGCGACGTCGACCTGAGGCTGCGGAAACCGGGAGGAGAATGGCGGTCGATCAGCACCTCAGACCTGGCAGAGAAGGGAGCGACGCAATCGAATGGCGGCGCCAGCGAGCGCACCACAACCTACGCGATACCTGCACCTAAGCTGAACGTCACGATTGCGATCCGCGTTGCCACGGAGTCGATCGATTGGACAGTAACTCTAGAGAACACAAGCGAAGCGCCCATCGAGGTGGGAGACCTCGCGTTTCCGCTGCCGATGAATACGCGATTCGCACGCGGTTCGGCTACAACATCGGTGCTGAAGCATAGCTTCGTATCTGGGCATGGGTCATTCTTCTTCTGGATGCGTTCGAATAGCGTTGGCCCCTACCTGACAATGACGCCCATCGGCGACACAGCTCTTGAGTACTGGGACGTGAAACGCGGGCTGTACCGCGCTTACGCCCACTCCGGCGTGATTGGGCCAGAGACGTCTGAGCAGGGAGGCAAGTGGCGGCAGCCCCACACCACCGCCATCCTGCAGCCCAAGGGCGCCCGACGCAGCAAACGCACCTACTCGTTCCGTTTCCAGTGGGCAGACGACTACGACCACGTCCGCGACCTGCTGGTCCAGAACGGCCTGGTCGACATCCATGTCGCGCCCGGCATGACGATCCCGTCGGATCTCCACGCGGAACTCGCGCTTCGCTGTCAGCACCCCATCGCTTTGGTGGAAGCCGAGTTCCCCGAGGAAACCCAGATCGACAAGCTGCCTCCGAATGGCGACTACAGCCGTTGGCGCGTCAAGTTCGGCAAGCTAGGCGAGAACCGCCTCAAGGTCAGCTACGGCGACGGACGCCACGTCTACCTCGAGTACTTCTCTACCGAGCCGCTGGAGACGTTGATCAAGAAGCGCGCCAGCTTCATCGCCCGCTGTCAGCATCTGGACCCGAGCAAGTGGTACCACGGGCTGATCTCGGAATGGAATATGGAGAGCGGCGTCCTGCTCGGACCAGACAACTACGACCGGATCAAGGGGTGGAGGATCTACGAGGTCACCTGCGACGACCCAGGACTCTGCAAGCCCGCCTTCCTGGCGGCCAAAAATTCCGAGTACCCCGATCAGCGGGAAGTCACTGCGCTGGACGACTACGTCGAGCACTTCGTCTGGGGCGGCCTGCAGCGCACCACGACGGAACCCTACTCCTACGGGATCTACGGAATCCCAGACTGGAAGCAGAACCGCGAGAGTGACGATCCGGGCGAGAAGGGCCAGCAGCACCTGTGGAGAACTTACGACTACCCCCACATCGTGCTCATCTACTACCACATGCACCGCTTGGCCCGCGACTTCCCCAACATCCGTACGCGACTGACCGCCGAAGAGTACTTGCAACGGGCGTTCGGTACGGCGTGGGCTATGTTCACGGTCCCGTGGGATATCGTGCAGTGGTCGGGCTATCCCACCGGATACTACAACGAGCTGGTCCTGGTCGATCTGATTGATGCATTGGAGCGCGCCGGCAGGCAGGCCGAGGCGCGGCTCCTGCGGCAGTGCTGGGCGCACAAGGCGGAGCAGTTTGTTAACGGAAAGATCGATCTATTCCAGTCGGAGTACGCTTTCGACTCGACCGGCTTCGAGTCGACCCACGCGCTGGCGAAGTACGCCGTGGAGCAGGCGTCCGCATCAGCCGGCACCGGAGAGTCCCTTGGCTACACTAGGCAAGAGGCGAAGGCCTTCATGGAAAAGCAGCTCGCCGCAAACCTGTTCTGTCGGGGCGTCATCGAACCGGCGTACTACTACCTGGGGAGCGACTACCGCGGCCGCGGCGGTGACGGATACACACTCAGCTATATGGCGCAGATGGGCGGTTGGTCGGTGCTCGACTACGGACTCTACTACGCGGACGAGCCGGCGGAGTACCTCAGGCTCGGTTACACGTCGTACCTGAGCTCGTGGGCGCTGATGAACTCCGGCACGCCGGAGTCCAACTACGGCTACTGGTATCCAGGCAAGCAACACGATGGCGCCGCTGGAGGCGGCTTCGAGCCCGCGCTATCGGGCGAGACGTGGCTGAACCAGCCCCACCACCGTGGTGCTTGGTATTACGCGTGCGAGATCGACCTCGGATACTGCGGTGCGCTGCGATCGGCGGCGACCGTGCTCGCCGATGACCCCATCTTCGGGCGTTTCTGCTTCGGCGGCGCCCTGTCAGAGTCGGATGGGAAAAGGCTTAGAGTCGAACCACGTGACGGGCTACGCCGACGGTTCCACGCATTGCTAGACGATCGCAAACTCCACTTGCTGCTTGAAACAGACCGCTTCCAATCCGGCGAGCAACTCGAGCTATCGACAGATTTGTCCTCAATCGCGTTCCGCATCGAGAGCGACAACCCGGTGCGAGGTTCCACGCCAGTGACCGTCTCGCTCCCGCAGCAGGGGCTGTGGCGGGCCACAGCAGGCGGGAAAACGCTAGGCGACCATTCTTGCAGTTCTGCAGATTCGACCTGGTCGTTCGACGTGCCCGTTCTCGATGGAGGCCGGTCGGAGCAAGTGATCGTACGCCGCGTCGATCGATAGATCTGGGACTGCCTGCTCAAAATGAACGAGGCGTATAGTCTGAGCGTCGCAGTAGAACTCGTCGAGATGGTAAGAGTGTAACGGGCATAGCAGCAGATCGCGTGACACGGCCAGAGCGTCTACCGTCCGCTGCGACCACGCCGCAACGAAAACTCGTTACACTCAACTCGGTGCACCACCAAGTAAGATGGAATCAACCCAAACTTACGAGACGACCGCTCCAAACAACTCGTCGCGGTCGTAGGATTCGGCCATCTGCTTGAGCTTGCTGACGGCCCGCCCTTCGAGTTGTCGAGCGCGTTCTTTGGAGATGCCAAGCTTGTCCGCCAAGTACTGGAATGTCCGAGGTTTGCGGTGAGCACCTAAGGCGTAACGGCTGCGGATGATGAACTTCTCGCGGCGGTCCAATCCCTCAAGCATCGAGTAAGCCAATCGCCGGACATTCTGCCAAGATTGGTCCAGAGCGGCAGACCCCTGTGACTCAGACACTGGCTCCACGGCGTGCTCTTCAACGCTGCAGGGAACACGCTGTTTTTCCTTCTGAGCATCCATCACGCACCTGTAGAGATTCCGGGCAATTGAGCGGTAGGCGTAGGTGCTGAATCGGAACCCGCGATCGGCATCGAACTTGTCGACTGCGTGCATGAGCGTCATCGTGCCCTCGCTCACCAGCTCGTCGAACGCATGTACAGGCGACACGTACTTCTTGGCCACAGCCATGACTAGTCGCATGTTGGCGGTAATTAAATGGTTGCGGACCGCCAATGCTTCATCGAGCAGCACGGTTGCACGCTCTATCAACTCTGTTCTCTGTTCGCCGCGTGCGATTCTCTTCTTTAGTGCGCTGGTCCTGAACTTGAGGAAGTTCATGCGGAGGAACAACTCAGCCTCCTCCGCGGGCGACAAGAGCTCAGTCGACCCAAGTCCTGCTACCGGGCCGGTGGATTTTCTCCCGTCGGATCGACCTGTCAGCTGACTACGCAGGCGCTCCCAGGTCGCGCATCGCCTAACTTTCGTGCGGGTAGAGAAGCCATCATTCGGGATGAACGACGTATCCGCTGACATCAGCATCTCGAGCGACCTAGCTTGAGAAGGCGACTCGCTAGGAGAAGCAGGGGGTGCCGTGTCGATTAGAGCAGTCATGTTTGGACTCTCCGGGCGTGCAATTCGTTCAAAACGCTCACTCGATCATATGGAGTTCGCCGTATGAATTCAACCAAAATAATCAGAAAAACTCCTCAGACCACCCCGACCGGGTAGCCGCATCCACAGCATATACGCCAATTTGCCCGAGAATCAGGTTTGTTCTACAATGCTTTAGGCAAAATCGCTGGGATTGGATCAGCAGTAAATTCGTGCAAATCACCTGAACGCCAGCATGGTCAGTCGAATCACGCCAAAGCAGGTCGCAAGGGCCCTGGCGGTCAGCGAGTCGTCGGTGAAGCGTTGGTGTGACAAGGGGGTAATTGAGACGGAGTACACACCAGGAGGACACCGACGTGTCTCGTTGCCCTCCTTGATGCGTTTTCTAGCAGACTCGAAACACAAACTCGCCTTTCCAGAAGCACTCGGGCTCCCCGCCACCAGCGGTAAAGGGGAATTCGTGCTGGATCGCGCCGTCACCGGGCTGACCGACGCGCTGCTGCGGGGCGACGAGCAGAGCGCCAGGCAGGTCGCAATAGATCTTTACCTTGCCGAGTTCAAGCTGAGCCGCGTCTGCGATGAGGTCTTCGCACTGGCATTCGAGCGGATCGGCGACGCGTGGTCGTGCGGGGACGCTGAGGTGTTCCAGGAGCGTCACGCGTGCGTAATTCTTCACCGCGTCCTGCAGGAGCTTTCGACGTTCCTCCCTAGGGTGGCGAAGGCGCCAATCGCGATAGGCTGCTCAACCGCGGGCGACCACTACTCGCTCGCTACGACTATGGCCGAGCTGGTCCTCAAGGACTGCCAGTGGAATGCCTTTTCATTGGGTTCGAACCTGCCGCTGGCGTCGCTTGATCAAGCAATCCGCGTGCGACGGCCCAAACTCTTGTGGGTGAGCTGCTCTTACCTGACTGACGAAAGCCGGTTTCTAGCCGAGTACGACCGCCTCTACAACGAACACGGTTCAACGACCGCATTCGTGGTCGGGGGGACGGCCCTGAAAGAATCCACCCGGCGCCAGATGCAGTACGCCGCCTACTGCGATAACATGCAGCATCTCGAGGCCTTCGCAGGCACGCTTCGCAACGCGATGCCGGAGTCTTAGTTGAGCATCTGCGACTAACTGCATTTATACGCGTCTTACTTGCCTACCTTGCAAGTGGTTTACTGTACAACAGTTGGTGGACGCCAACCTTCCTCTCGAGAAACCCCGCCTCGCAATAGCATAGGTAGTACTCCCACATCCGCAGGAAGCGTTGGTCGAACCCAAGTTCGAGCACTCGCCGCCGGTTCTCTGAGAACCGACCACGCCAGGCCGCGAGCGTTTGAGCGTAGTCTCTGCTGAAGTCCTCCGAGTACGTCAGCCGCATGTCAGTGTGGCCGCCAATGCAGGATGCAATCTTCCCAATACTCGGAAGAAAACCGCCCGGAAAGATGTACTTCTGAATGAAGTCGACACCCCGGCGGTAATGATCGTATCGTTGATCGGGTATGGTGATTGCCTGCAGGGCCATTGCCCCCTGTGGACGCAGCAGCGATGAGCACTTTGCGAAGTACTCAGGCAGGAACTGCTCACCCACCGCCTCGATCATCTCAATAGATACCAGCTTATCGAATTCTCCAGTCAACTCGCGGTAATCGGTTTGCAGTAAGTTAACTCGACCAGCGCAGCGGCCTGAGCGGAGCCGCTTGCTGGCGTACGCATGCTGCTCTTTCGATATCGTTGTCGTGGTGACACGGCAGCCGTATCTTTCAACGGCGAACTCGGCGAATCCGCCCCACCCGGTACCGATTTCCAGCACGTGGTCGGCATCGCTCAGCCTGATTAGGCGACACAATCGGTCGTACTTCTCAAGCGAAGCCTCCTCCAACGTCGACATTTCATGCTCAAACACGCCGCAAGAGTACGTCATCGTCGGGTCGAGCATCAGCTCGAAGAACTCGTTGCTCAGGTCGTAGTGGGCGGCGATGTTCCTCCTGCTCCCCCGCACTGTGTTGCGGCAGGCGGCCCTGGAGAGGTAGGTGAGAGGAGATACCAGCCAGCTAGCCAGCCCCCCAATTCGTGCGGAAGTGGAGAGGTTCCTAGCCATCACCCGCAGGACCCGCGTCAGGTCCGGTGTATCCCAGTACCCCCTCAGGTAGGCCTCAGCGGCGCCGTTCGCCCCACCTGTCGCAAGCAGCAAGTAGAAACCTTGGTCGCGGACAGCTAATTCGCCCTCAATTTCACACTCAGTATTGTGGCCGAACACTGTTTCATGCGAGCCCTCCCGCACACGCAAGAGACCATCGCGGATCGTCCCCAGCTTGCGAAACACTAGTGCGCGGGCCGTGCCGCTTCCAATGACTCTAGGCGGGCCACTGATTGCAGGAAGGAGATCGCCTAGGGTGCGTGCTCTGGGACTCTTCCGCTGCTGTGGTTCGGCGGATTCCCGGTCCGCAACGGGTGGGGAAAGGTGGGGCATTTCTTGCACCAGAGCTTGAGGGCATGGTAGTAGATCCCGCCCACGATCTGGACCGGTGCAACGGGATGACGCAAGGCAAGAGCTGAGAGATTGGCGGGAGTTAGTTCGCGGCGGTTGAGCGCCATGGTCGCGTTCAGTTCCACCCTGTCGGCACGAACTGCTTGTATTCGTACGCCGACCGTTTGGCCTGGCTCGGTCAGCCGCCAGTGGTAGGTCATGTCCATCGGCATGAATGGCGAGACATGGAAGTCTTTCGGGTGAGCGAACGCGAGACGCTTTGGTCGTCCCGACTGTTTGAGGTCTGAAAGCACATAGCGGCGCCTTTCATTCCATGGTGTGTTGCTGACCTCGGCAACCACCGCCCGAACGTCCACGCCGGACGAGTCGAAGCAGTAGTACAGGTTCAGTGGACTGAAGTAGAGACCCATGACGCGCAGCTGAGTCAGCAACCGAACCGGGCCTCCCGGGCGAAGACCGTGTTCGCGGGACAAGAATTGCAGCAGAGAGTCTTTAAGGTCTCCGTCCGCCCCGCCCACATGGTCTCGATCGCGGTAGGTGTGGTACGCCCTGCGCTGCGGAAGGATCCCGCGGTCCGCGAGCCAATCAGTTTCGTCCAGATCCAGATAGGCCATGTAGACGCGTCGCCGCAGCCTATGCGACGTCGGCGCGCGTCGGTGATGGCTGACTACACCTTCGTAAAGGCAGCTCTGCATGATTCGAGTCCAAGTCCGAAGGCCGCTGCTACACGAAGCGCGCTGTTGACGCCATCCTCATGAAATCCGAACCCCCAGTAGGCGCCGCAGTAGTGCGTGTGTCGCACCCCGCTGATGTCCGCGTGGCGGGCCTGCGCCGAAACGGACCGCAGGCCGTACGCTGGATGGGCGTACTCGAACGAGTCGAGAATCTTTGCTGGCGCGATCCGCTCAGCGTCGTTGAGGGTGAGCAGCAGGGCGTGGTCTGTTGGCAATCCCTGCAATCGACGGAGATCATAAGTGACGGTCGCGCCAGCGGTCTTAGAAGTCGGCACGTAGTAGTTCCAGCTTGCCCATGCCTGCACCCGCCTCGGAAGCAGACTAGTGTCCGTGTGCAGGACCGCTCGGCTCCTGCGGTAAGGGAAGCAGTTCAGCACCGCCTGCTCTTCCGGAGAGGCGTCATCCAGGACCGCCAACGCCTGATCCGCATGGACCGCTAGTACGACGTGGTCGAATAGCTCCTCCTCTCCATCGACGACTACGAGCACCCCGCCGCCGGGGAGTCGACGGACCAGTGTAACTGGACTGCAGAGCCGCACCGAGCCTGCGATGGGATTTAGCAATTGACGCACATATCTATTTGATCCGCCAGGGATCGTCTTCCATTGCGGGCGGTCTTTCAACTGCAGCAGGCCATGGTTCGCAAAGAACCCAAGCATAAAGTGCGCGGGGAACTCAGCGATATCGCTCGGGCTGCACGACCAGATGGCTGCGGCCATCGGCAAGAAGTAAGAGTTCCGAAAACCCGACCCCAACCGGTGCTGGTCTAAGTAGCCCTCGACGGTTTGGTCACGAGGAACCGATCCCGCTTGCACTGCACGCGTGGCGCACGAGTTAAACCGAATGATGTCCCGGAGCATCCCCAGGAAACGCGGTCGGAGAAGATTGGCACGCTGCGAAAAAACACCATTCAGAGAGCTTCCCTGGTACTCGAGGCCGCGGGCATCGTCACGCACGCTGAAGCTCATGTCACTCGGCCTGGAGTCAATGCCGAGCATACCAAGTAGCCGACAGAAGTTCGGGTACGTGCGCTGGTTGAACACCATAAAGCCCGTGTCGACGGCAACTGGCCGGCCGTTCTCTGCGACCACGACAGTATTCGCGTGGCCACCCGGGTAGTCGGCGGCATCGAAGAGTTTGACGTCGTGTCTGGTTGAGAGGAGTCTGGCGGCTACACATCCGCTGACGCCAGCCCCGATGACGGCAATTCGCATCGGTCGTCCCCCTTCTTTGGCGTCTCTTGCGCTGGCGAGAGCACTCGGGCCGGAACCGGCTTCAGTTCCCACACAATCCCCAACCACGATAGCACCACAAGGCCGTAGTAGGTTAAATCTACTTCCCACCAAAAGAACCCCTGCCGGGCCGACGATGGGAAGTGATGGTGATTGTTGTGCCACCCCTCCCCGAAAGTGAGCAGAGCGAGCCACCAATTGTTGCGGCTCTCGTCGCGCGTATCGTAGCGCCGAGATCCCAGTCGGTGCGCCAGCGAGTTGATTGAGAATGTGACGTGATACAGCGCCACTGTGGACAACACGAATCCCCACACCACCATCTGAAGACCGCTCACCCCGCTCGTTGGCCAGTACGCCTGCAGCACTTCACCAATCGCATACAATGCGGTTGCCAGGGCGACTGGCGCTAAGAAGTCAAACCGATCAATCAGGCGAAGCTCGGGGAACTTCAACCAATCTTTGACCAGCTTGGTATTTGTGCGGTAGGCGTTGCGGGTCATAAACCAAAGCATGTGGCTCCAAATGAAACCCTGCTGAACGGGAGAGTGGATATCGTCGTGCCGATCGGATGCGCGGTGATGATGGCGGTGATGGGCTGCCCACCAGATCGGCCCACGTTGAGCAGCGCTGCAGCCTAGCAGCGCCCCCAAGAATTGGACCCCGCGACTAGTTTTGAACGCCCGGTGGGCGAAGTAGCGGTGATAAAACGCGGTTAACCCGAATACACGCGCCGCGTAGACGAAGCCCGCGGCTGCGACGGAGGGCCAGCTCCATCCCACCAACAGCACTAGGCCGCAAGCCGCATGGAGCAGTAGAAAGGGGATCACGCGAAACCACTCAACGCGGTCGTTTGTTTCGGCTCGTGCCATGCGTTCTGAGTTGTAGTCGACTGACATCACTTACGGCTGTAGGCGCCTAGTACGCAATGCCAAGGGCGAGTTTCCATGAATTGTTCACTTTACTTGGGCGGCATTGGAAAGAATGGGCTAGTGCGATTCACGTACTCCTCGTAGCCCTCTCTGCGGTTCCGGATAGCGTTCTCCAGGTGTCGTACACCTGAAACCCAGATCAGGCAGACCGACATTACGGATGGGCCAATCGCTGTCCACCACCAGTTGCCAGGCGTCGCCGCCACCGCGTACAACCCCCACCACACCATAAAGTCGCCAAAGTAGTTTGGATGCCGGGTATACCGCCAAAGCCCTTGGTCCATTACGACGCCCTGGTTGTCTGGATCGGCCTTGAAGCGTGCGAGCTGGTAGTCGCCTACCGTCTCGAACACGAGGCCAATCACGAATAGCCCGACGCCCAAGTAGGCGGTAGAACTCAATCGGCCGCTGCTGAAAACGCCGGCCTGCACTGGAAAGGACACCACCCACGCGACCGCCCCTTGGAGTAGAAACACCGTAAAGAGGCTGACCAGTGGAAACCATGCGCCGTGGCTTTCTCGCATCTTGCGGTAGCGATGATCCTCAGGCTGGCCAAGGTTACGCCAGGCCAGATAGCCCGATAGCCGCAGCCCCCAGACGGTAACGAGGAGGATGAGGAGGTATTCTCTCCAAGAAGTCGGATCGGTAACGGACCAAGTTACCCACGCAACAACGACAAAACTGAGGCCCCAGCCGATGTCCACAATGCTTGCGTCTCGTACGACCAGGCTCAGGAACCAGATTGCTACGAAATATCCCGCGAGAACCGCGAGATTCATCCCCATTACACCCTGCATGTGCTCTCACCGCGTTCTAAGGGGGTTGCCGCATCGCTACAATTGTAGGGCGACTAAGAACCATGGGAATCCGGTATGGAGAGTTTCATCTTTCTCGCTGAACGCGGGCTTATTCCCGACGTGGCCATCCGCTGGGGAATCCGCCGTCTGCTGGCAATGCGGCAGTCGCAACTGGGAGATCTTCAAGGTAAGAACGATCGCATCCTCGAGCAGCTCAGACAGGGACCGCTCGCTGTAGCTACCGACGCGGCGAATGAGCAGCATTATGAAGCGCCTACCGAATTCTTTCAAAAAGTGCTAGGTCCGCGGCTAAAGTACAGTTGCTGCCTGTTTGATGAAGCGACGTCTACTCTTTCGGACGCCGAATCGGAAATGCTAGGCCTCACCGTCGCCCGGGCGGAGGTTCAGGACGGAATGAAGGTGCTCGAGCTCGGCTGTGGTTGGGGTTCATTGACACTTTGGCTTGCTGAGAAGTTCCCCGCCTGCCGCGTGACGGCGGTCACCAATTCATCAACGCAGCGTGCCTACATCGCTGGACAGGCACGCGAGAGGGGGCTCTCAAGCGTCAACGTCGTCGAAGCCGACATGTGTGACTTTTCGACCGTCGCCAAGTTTGACCGAGTGCTTTCGATCGAGATGTTCGAGCACATGCGGAACTACGAGTTGCTTTTCGAGCGAGTCGCTTCCTGGCTCGCGCCGGGCGGCAAGGCGTTTGTGCACGTTTTTTGCAACCGGCGGGCCCCGTACCTCTTCGAGCAAACCGGCGAGAACGACTGGATGGCTAGGCACTTCTTCACCGGTGGCGTCATGCCGTCAGTCGGGCTGTTTCGCTCATTCGACGAGCACCTGGTCGTTGCGAGTGAGTGGAGGGTCGATGGACTCCAGTACTGGCGAACCTGCGAGGCTTGGCTCGCAAACCTCGACCGCAACCGTTCTGACCTTCTTCGCGTCTTCGCGGCTTCACTCAGCCCTACGGATGCGCGTATCGCTTTGCAGAGATGGAGGATGTTCTTCATGGCATGCGCAGAACTCTTCAAGTTCAACGGCGGCCAAGAATGGCTTGTTAACCACTATCTCTTGGAGCCTAAGGAGGAAACTGAGAATATGCGTTGCCCAGTTGGTGACGACGTGAGCCATTTCAATACTCCTGAGCATGAGCGCGGAACCCGCGCACGGAGCTAACCAGCGACTGTAAAACAGCTTAGAACTCTCCGCGTCGTTCTTGCCAAGCTTGTTTGACAGTCTAGTGTAGAGGAAAAGATTCCGCCCCCGCCAAAGAAGGTTTTCATGGGCACATCACTCGTTAGCAACGAATCGAGTCCGCCCGCGGCTCCCATGGGATGCATGGAGGTTTGGGGCGGCGCCGGGCCGAGGCAGTGCAGCTTAGAGCGCCCCGGGTTGGACATCTGGGTTAGCAGCCTCTCTGCCAACGAGCACCAAAGGGGTGGCGGGGACCTTCACCTCGTTTCCTCGTGCGCATCAGGACGAATCACACGCTTGCTGATGGCGGACATCTGTGCGGGCGGCGAAGGGTTTGCTGAGTTGTCAAACGATCTGCGTTCGTTGATGAAGCGCAACGTCAACCGACTAGGCCAAAACGCCTGCGTGGCGGGGATGAGTAAGAGTCTGGCCGATGCTAGCGAGCACGGTTGCTTCGCCTCCTCGCTCCTAGCCACTTACTTCTCTCCGCGACGGTCGCTTACAATCTGCAACGCTGGTCATCCACCGCCTCTTCTGTTCCGCGATGCGGAGAAAGCTTGGATTGCACTTTCAGGATCGATTTCCGACTCTGGTGAAACGCATTCCGATACGGTGCTGAGATCCACTGAGTATCATGAAGTGCAGACCCGGCTTTCGGTGGGGGACGTGCTCCTCTACTACAGCGGATCGCTGGTGGAGTGCGTCGACGCACATTCAGACCTTCTCGGCATCGCTGGGATCCGTAAATTGGCGGAGCGTCTCGTACTGGATGGAACTGAGCGGCTGGCGGCTCGCCTGCTCAGCGAGGTCCAAGCGACAAACCCTCGCATCCTCGAAGCCGGCGATGCGACGGTCATCGTTTGTCGCGCTACGAAGCGAGCTGTAGGATGGAAAGCCAACCTTTTGGCGCCGCTAAGGATGTTCCGCCGAGTTGCTGACCAGGTTACTTTTCTTTAGGACCTCTAGAAGTGGCGGCCTAGGCGAGCTTGGTACGGCCAAGACCGCCATCAACGCCAATCACCTCGCCTGTAATCCAGGCGTTATGCGGATCCAGCAACCAGGCGATCAGTGACGCTACATCATCTGGTTCGCCAAGTCGCCCCAAGGCGTGGAGGGCTTGCGAGTGTGCGGCAGCTCTCTCACTGCTCCATATCCGCTCGGTTAGCTTGGTCTTCACGAGCCCCGGGGCGACCGCGTTGACGCGCAACCCTCGCCGAGCGTAGGTCGCCGCTGCCGAACGAGTCAAACCCTCAATGCCAGCCTTCGCTGCAGCGATCGCTTCGTGATTGACGAGGCCGATCCTCGCGGCGGACGAAGAGATGAGCACAATCGATCCGCCCGATCGATCCATCTTCTGCGCTGCCGCCCGCACGACCGAGAATGCTGAGACCAGGTTCAGCGAGAGCGTCTCGTGGAGTTCGTCTGCGGTGGTCAGGTGGGCGGGTTTCAGCAGGACCGATCCCACGCAATTAACAACACCGCCGACCCTACCATAGCGTTCCTGGGCCGCCTGCAAACAAGCGTCGACCTCCTCGAAGCTAGTTGCATCGGTAGGCATCGAGTCGGCACGCAGTTCATCCGCGAGCGACGAGAGCCGATCACTCTCCGGCGCCGCTAGCAGCAACCGGCGCCCCTGGTACGCCAGCCTCCTCGCGACGCAGGAACCGATGTCCCCGGAGGCGCCAAGCACGACACAGCAGCCTAATTCTGAGCCTTTCTCGTCGGCCACGACCCACTCCAATGGTTGTCTCTTGCCGTGAATTGCCTATCTTCTTTCTAGGCAGATCGATCGGCTTGACCAGCACTCACCGGCGCCTGCTGAACCTTTTTAATCCAAGTAGTCCCGGATTGCGATGAGCACTCCCAAGGGTTCCGACTCCGACCGCATCGATGGTGGCCGACTCGTCCTCTTAACCGGCGCTACGGGCTACGTCGGCGGCCGGCTGCTCACGAAGCTCGAGCAGAGAGGCGTCCGTCTGCGGTGCCTCGCGCGGAACCCGGCGAACCTCACCGCCCGAGCGGCCCCCACGACCGAGGTGGTTCAAGGGGACCTCCTCGATTCAGAATCCCTCGACGACGCGCTGCGTGGCGTGCACGCCGCCTACTACCTGGTCCACTCGATGGGTTCGGATGGGGATTTCGCAGAGCAAGACAAAGCGGCGGCAGAGAACTTCGCTAGGACTGCAAAGAAGGTCGGGGTTGACCGCATCATCTACCTCGGCGGACTCGGCGACGACAGCGAAGAGCTTTCACCCCACCTGCGCAGTCGGCACGAGGTCGGACGGCAGCTGTTCGAGTCGGGCGCCACCGTGGTTGAGCTGCGGGCGTCGATTGTCATCGGCTCTGGCAGCCTTTCGTTTGAACTTGTCCGGGCCTTGGTCGAGCGACTGCCGGTGATGATCTGCCCACGGTGGGTTGGGGTCCTGACGCAGCCGATCGCCGTCGAGGACCTGCTCGAGTACTTGCTCGCCGCGGTTGATCTGCCGGCGGACGATAGTCGGGTGCTCGAGATTGGTGGGCCCGATCAGGTAAGCTACGGCCAAATCATGGAGGAGTACGCCCGGCAGCGCGGCCTCCGCCGGTGGCTGATCTCGGTTCCCGTGCTCACCCCTCGCCTGTCGAGCCTGTGGCTCGGCCTAGTCACTCCGGTCTATGCACGCGTCGGCAGGATTCTGATTGACAGTGTGCAGAACCCGACGGTCATCCAGGACCCAACGGGTAGAAAGGCCTTCTCGATTCAGCCCCGCGGACTCACCGAGGCCATCAAGCGGGCTTTGGTTGCTGAGGACAACGAGTTCGCCGAGACCCGCTGGTCGGACGCACTCTCCGCTTCGCGGGGGTCCCGAACCTGGGGGGGCATCCGATTCAAGAACCGCATCGTCGACTCCCGAACCGTGGAGACCCACGCCCACCCGAGCGCCGCTTTCGAACCGATCAAGACCATCGGCGGCAGGCGGGGGTGGTATTACGCGAACTCGCTGTGGAAGCTCCGAGCCTGGATCGACCTGCTAGTTGGCGGCGTCGGCATTCGGAGGGGGCGGCGAGATCCCCAAGACCTGAGGGTTGGAGACGTGCTCGATTGGTGGCGGGTCGAGGAGTACGACCCCGCCGGCCGGCTGCGTCTGCTTGCCGAGATGAAAGTCCCTGGGCGCGCCTGGTTGGAATTCGAGGTTACCCCCAGCCAGCACGGCTCCACCATACGCCAGACAGCAATCTTCGACCCTGTTGGAATCGCAGGGCTTGCGTACTGGTATGCCCTGTATCCTCTACACGCACTGATCTTTAGCGGCATGCTAAAACGAATCGTAAGTGAAGCGGAAGCTACAAAGAGGAGGTAAGTGTCCGCTTGCCGAATTGTCCGATTCGCGCTGCTCCGGCAGGTCAAATGAGATGCTGCGTTCTTGAGCTAACTTGCCTCGGCTTAAAACAATAGAGCCAGCCGTCCGCGTAATTTACGCCGACGACTGGCTCTGAGGACTCTCAGCTTTTCGCGGCCGGACTAGTGGCCGGCGGCGGGGCAGGATGCTTGCGCACTAACGTGTAGTGCACTTGGAACCTGACTCGAGGCCTGCGTCCCACCCTTCGGGAGCAAGACCGTGTCAATTACGTGAATGACGCCGTTGCTAGCGTCAATGTCGGTCGAGAGCAGCCTTGCGTTGCCTACCTTTGCCCCGTCCTTGGCCTTGGCAATCGTTAGACTGTCGCCGTTCAGGGTTTCCGCCTTACCAGCCTTCACCGCCGCGTCCGAATAAACGCGCCCCGAGACGACGTGATGCTTGAGGATCGACGCCAGCCGATCTTTGTTCTCCGGTTTGAGCAGCGACTCAACGGTGCCCGCCGGCAGCTTCTCGAACGCCTGGTCTGTGGGAGCGAAGACTGTGAACGGGCCTTCACCGGCCAACGCTTCTGCCAGTCCCGCCTGCTTCGCCGCAGCAAGCAGTGTAGAGAACGCTTCAGCCTTCTTCGCGGTCGTGGGGATGTCGTCGCTGGCGGGCAGAATCACCCGGTCAATCACGTGGATGACGCCATTCGAACAGTGAATATCGGCTGACACGACAGTGGCGTCGTCCACTTTCACCTTTCCAGCGTCTACCGCAATATCAACGCGCTGACCATTCACCGTGGTCAGGCCCTTAACCTTAGTAACATCCGCCGCGGGACTCGCGCCGGGGACAACGTGGTAAGTAAGCACCGAGGCGAGCTTCTTCTTGTTCTCCGGCTTGAGCAGCTCATGCACCGTTCCCTCCGGAAGCGCCTTAAAAGCTGCGTCGGTGGGAGCGAACACGGTGAACGGCCCGTCCCCCTTCAGCGTCTCCACCAGGTTGGCAGCCTTGAGAGCGGTCGCCAACGTGCCAAAGGATCCCGCGGATACCGCGGTGTCGACGATGTCCTGCTTGCCCTCAGCGCCGCGGGCGGAATCCGTCGGGGGAAATAAGAGTACTGCAGCAGCTATGGTCATGAGAATTCGCATGGTCAGATCCTCTTCTTCGATTGAAACTGAATGGTTGTACCTGAGCTGAGCGAACGGTTCCGTGGCCACGGCTTCGATCTGGCTCCGAGCAACTAAAGCAGGGCGGCATTGCTTGACAACCCGTCGAGCGAGTTTCTTTTTCTTGTCAAGCTGGTGGACACGATGCGCATACCGCGACAGACGGTGGCCTCAAACCACCCACTCTGGGGAGAGGACCGCCAAGCCGGCTAGTACGTGATGCAGCTTCGCGCCGCGTGCTAAGCTATCCGACCAACGCAATGAGAATGCTCAACAGCGGTGCGGTCTGGAAGCTGAGACTCTCGGCGTGCCCGCGGTGATTACGCGACTGATCTGCCTGCTAGATCGACCTGTCGCGTCCGCCGATCAAGGACACACGCTGGTGGTGCACCTGACGGTTTACTCCATTGCATTGCACAGTTCGCCGATCGGTCCGATGCCGATTGTTACCAGATCGCCCGACGCGAGCGAGAAATCGTCGGGCGGCACAATCCCGGTTCCCGTCATCAGGAGCACACCGTAGGGGTGGGGGTTCTCTCGCATCAAGTATCCGACGAGTTCTTCGTGGCCACGTTTCATCTGTGAGAGAGTCGTCTGCCCTTCGAACGCGGTGTCGCCACCGCGGTCCACACGCAGCGTTACTGCCGCGCCGGAGTCGATGGCCCCCTCCGAAGGCACGTAGATGGCGGGCCCAACCGACGCGCATCGATCGAACGTTTTTGCCTGGGGAAGGTAGAGCGGGTTTTCTCCCTCGATATCCCGGCAGCTCAGATCATTGCCAATGGTGTACCCAACGATGTCGCCGGTGTGCGCGACGAGCAGCACGAGCTCCGGCTCGGGGACGATCCACTTCGAATCGCTCCGCAGTCGCATCCGGCCGCCAGGCCCAACCACCCGGTGCGGGGTGGCCTTGAAGAAGATCTCAGGCCGCGGCGCATCGTAGACCCGCTGATAGAAGTCTCCGCCGCCGGCCGACTTTGATTCTTCCATCCGAGCATCGCGGCTCCGGTAGTAGGTCACGCCCGCAGCCCAGATCTCTTGTCGTTCTCCAATTGGCGCTAAGGGGGACTCTGTCTGCTTGAGCAAGTTCTCATCGGCATCGAGCCCGCCTGCGCTCTCTATGAGTACTCTCCGAAGGTCGGGATCGTTTACCAGCGTCTCCCAGTCTCGGTCGACGCGCACACAACGCGAAGCGTCTCGAAGGATTGGCCCTGACGCGGTCTTGTAGAGAAGCATGTTTGGGCGTTCTGTCGGAAGGCGATAGAATGGGCGACGGAAAGCCTAAGTCTCGCAGGATGGTGGACCAAGAGCAACACGCAGCATCTATTGCGCAACAGGTTGCCGCGATCACAACATTGCGTGCCCATAAAGCACCAAGTATAGTGCCGGTCTCGTCCCTCTAGCGCGGCACGCAGTACTCGGTGGCCCAGACACAATCCCTGGGCATTCCGTCAACGACAACCTTCCCCGCTGCTAGGCGTTGAATGTCGAGCCAGCCACCACAGAATGCCGGTAAGGAGTGGTTCCCAAGTGATCCTACGCTTACCAACATTGCCACATCGGCACAGGGACCTGCCGGGGCATTGCCGCTAACGGACAACGCCCTTAAGCAACGTCCGAGCGGCGACTTGTTCGGATGGACCCAAGACGCGGCGATGGGCTGGAACCCAGCCGACCTGGGCCGCGACGAGTACCTGATCCTTAGCACCCAAGGGGGGCTGCGTGCGCCGGACGGACGGCCGATCGCGCTCGGCTACCACACGGGGCATTGGGAGGTGGGGCTGCTGGTCGAAGCGGCCGCCAACGAAATCCGTGCCCATGGGGGAATCCCGTTTGCCGGCGCATGCAGTGACCCGTGCGATGGCCGGACACAGGGCACGCGCGGCATGTTTGACAGCCTCGCCTACCGGAACGACGCGGCCATCGTCCTCCGCCGACTGATCCGATCGCTGCCGACCCGCAAAGGGGTGATCGGGGTCGCGACCTGCGACAAGGGGCATCCCGCCATGATGATGGCGCTCGCCGGGTCGCGGGACCTTCCCGGTGTGGTGGTTCCGGGCGGGGTAACGTTGCCGCCAACTTCGGGCGAAGACGCCGGCAAGATCCAAACCATCGGCGCTCGGTACAGCCACGGGGAGCTGACGCTCCGCGAGGCAGCCGAACTCGGTTGCCGCGCGTGCGCGACGCCTGGCGGCGGATGCCAGTTCCTCGGCACCGCGGCCACGTCGCAGGTCGTCGGAGAAGCAATGGGGCTTTCAGTCCCGCACTCGGCGCTGGCGCCAAGTGGGCAGCCGGTGTGGCTGGAACTGGCGGGACGCTCCGCCCGCGCGGTGGCCGCGCAGCACGCGGCAGGCATCACCACCGCCGATCTCGTTACGGAGGCTTCCATCCGCAACGCGATGGTCGTGCACGCCGCGTTCGGCGGATCCACCAACCTGCTGCTGCACATCCCGGCGATTGCGCACGCCGCGGGCGTCCGGCGCCCCTCGGTCGACGACTGGGCTCAGATCAATCGGACAACGCCCCGCTTGGTGAGCGTGCTGCCCAACGGGCCTGTCGATCACCCGACCGTGCGCGTGTTTCTCGCGGGCGGAGTTCCCGAGGTGATGCTCCACCTGCGGCGGCTCGGCCTGATAGATTCTTCAGCTCTCACTGCGTCGGGAGTTCCGCTCGGCGCCGTGCTCGACGCCTGGGAAACTTCCGACAGACGGCTGCTGATGCGTAGGCGCCTCCGCGAGGCAGACGGCGTTGATCCCGACAGTGTAATCTTCCCTCCGGAGCAAGCGGCTCAGCAGGGTCTCACGGGAACGCTGGCCTTTATATCCGGGAATCTTGCGCCGGACGGGGCGGTCGTTAAAGCGACATCGATCGACGCGTCGTTGTTCCATAATGGCATCTTCCGCCACACTGGCTCGGCAAGGGTGTTTACGAGCGAAGCGGCCGCGATGGCGGCCATCAAGTCCACCGGTGCGGACGCCTTGTCGCCTGGCGAGGTGCTAGTGCTCGTCGGCTGCGGCCCCATCGGGACCGGCATGGAAGAGACCTACCAGCTGACCTCCGCCCTCAAGCACCTTTCTTGGGGCAAGCAGGTCCCGCTGATCACCGATGCGAGGTTCTCCGGCGTGTCGACCGGCGCGTGCATCGGGCACGTCGGCCCCGAAGCGCTGGCGGGAGGTCCCCTCGGCAGGCTTGCCGACGGCGACCAGGTCCGAATCGAGATCACACCGGCTGAGGCCCGCGGCTCGGTCGACCTGGTCGGGGACGCTGACGGTCTGCGCGACGCCGAGTGGGGCGCCGCGGAACTCGCCCAACGCCCGCCCAGGCCCGACTTGGCGGAGGCCGACGGCCTGCACGACGACACCCGGCTATGGGCGGCGCTGCAAACGCTCGGCGGCGGAGCGTGGGGCGGCTGTGTCTACGACGCAGACGCCATCCGGGCCGCGATCAGCCGCCGGTAACTCACCGCGTCTGCGGTGTCGCCCGCTCAGGCTGCCTGCCGCTTGGAGGTGGCGAAGCCGTAGACGGCCACGACCACAAAGCAGATCAGCGGCAGCACGAACGAGGCGCGGGTGGCGGAGAGGGTGAGGGAGCCGAGGTCGACGGCGGAGCCGTCCATGATCTTCCCCTGCAGAGGCGGCATGACGCAGCCGCCGCCGATGGCGCAGATGAGTCCGGCCGAGGCGAGCTTGGCGTCGTCGCCCAGGCCCCGCAGCGCGATGCCGTAGATGGTGGGGAACATCAGCGACATGCACGCCGACACGCCGACCAGGCAGAGCAGCCCCGCCTGGCCCGGAAGCAGGATGGCGCCGGAGACCAGCATCCCGCCGCCCACCGCCAGCACGCCCAGCAGCGTGCCCGGGTTGACGAATTTCAGCAGGTAGGTGCAGATGAACCGGCTGGTGACGAAGATGATCATCGCCGCGATGTTGTAGCTCTGCGCCACCTCAGCCTTCATCCCCAGTTCGTTGACGCCGTACTGGATGATGAACGTCCAGCACATGATCTGAGCCCCGACGTAGAATGCCTGTGCGACGACGCCGCCCAGGTAGCGGGGGTTGCTGAACAGCCGGCCCAGGGTCGGAAGCAGCCGCGAGTCGCCCTTCTCGTAGGTCTCGCCCTGGGGAAGCTTCGCCAGCGCGAACACCACCAGCACGCCCAGCACCACCAGGCCGAGCGTCACGTACGGGCCGACGATCACCGCCAGGTCCGATCGCTGGATCGCCTCGAAGGCGGCGGGCTCAGACTCGGCCAGCGCGCGGCGGGCCTCCTCGTCGGCCGGGTCGAGCCGCGCGAGGATCAGGTTCCGGGCGGTGATCATGCCGATGATCGACCCTACCGGGTTGAACGCCTGCGCGAAGTTGAGCCGGCGGGGGGCGTTGTGCTCGGGCCCCATCGCCAAGATATAGGGATTGGCCGTGGTTTCGAGGAACGCCAGGCCGGAGGTCATGATGAAGTACGCGGTCAGGAACGCGGAGAACGCCATCGCCTGCCCCGCGGGGACGAACAGCAGGCACCCGGTGGCGTACAACGCGAGCCCCATCAGCACGCCCGCCTTGTAGCCCATGCGGCGGATGAACAATGCCGCCGGGATCGCCATCACGCAGTAGCCGCCATAGAACGCCGACTGCACCAGCGAGCTCTCGTAGTTGCTGATCAGCAGGATGTTCTTGAACGCCGCCACCATCGGGTTGGTGATGTCGTTCGCGAAACCCCACAAGGCGAACAGCGTCGTCACCAGCACAAACGGGAGAAAGTAGTGCGGCGGGATTACCGGGCCGCCGCCCTGCGGCTCGCTTGCGTCTTCGGACATTTACGGCTGATCAGCTATGAGATATGGGAGGAGGATCGTTGAGGCCGGACTTCCCAAGCAGAAAAGCGTGGGCGCCGGCGGAGCTACAAGTTACTCGGTTTGGCCTGCCGCGCGGAGTGCCGTACGCCGACAACCGGCGAACCCCTTATACCGGGCCGGCCGCCGCTGGGCCGGCAGGCCGGTTAGCCCAGAATGTCGCGGACGACGTGGGCCTCTTCCACGCCAACCAGCTTCTGATCCAGCCCCATGAACGGAAACGTCAGCCGGTTGTGGTCGATGCCCAGTTGGTGCAGTATCGTGGCGTTGAAGTCGCGGACGTGGACCGGGTTTTCGACAATGTTGTAGCTGAAATCATCGGTCACGCCGTAGGAAATCCCGCCTTTAATCCCGCCACCGGCCATCCAGGTGGTAAAGCAGCGTGGGTGGTGGTCGCGTCCGTAGTCGGTCGGGGTCAGTCGGCCCTGGCAGTAGGTGGTGCGGCCAAACTCCCCGGCGAAGACCACCAGCGTGTCGTCCAGCAGGCCCCGCTGCTTCAGGTCCTTGATGAGCCCGGCGCTCGGCTGGTCGACATCAAACGCCTGGCCGCGCAGCTTCTTGGGCAGGCCCACGTGGTGGTCCCAGCCGCGGTGGAACAGCTGCACGAAGCGCACGTCCCGCTCCATCATCCGCCGGGCGAGCAGGCAGTTACGAGCGAACGAGCCGCTCTTGTGCACCTCCGGGCCGTACAGGGCGAGGGTCTCGGCGGTTTCTTGCGACAGGTCAGTAAGCTCGGGGACCGACGCCTGCATGCGGAACGCCATCTCCTGCTGAGCGATCGTGGTTTGGATCTCCGGATCGCCGGTCGCCTGGAGGTGGTCGCGGTTAAGGTCCGACACCAGGTCCAGCATCCGCCGCCGGCTCTCGCGGTCGACGCCAGCGGGGTTCGACAGGAACAACACTGGGTCGCCCGAAGGCTGCAGCGACACCCCCTGGCACCGCGAAGGCAGGAAGCCCGATCCCCACAGCCGGCTGTACAGCGCCTGCACGTTGCCCGTTCCGCCGGTCCAGAAGGCGGAGTTCATGACGATGAAGTCCGGCAGGTTCTCGTTCATCCGGCCTAGGCCGTAGCTGAGCCAAGCGCCGAGGCTCGCCTTGCCGGGGATCTCTGAGCCGGTGCAGATGAGGGTCTTGCCGGGGTCGTGGTTGATGGCGTCGGTGTGCGTGGACTTGATGAGGCAAAGGTCGTCCGCCACGCTGGAGAGGTGCGGCAGCAGCTCGCTCATCCACAGTCCGCTCTCGCCCTGGCGAGAGAACTTGAACATCGACGGCGCCACCAGCTGGGCTTTGCCCTTGGTCATGGCCGTGACGCGCTGGCCCATGCTGACGCTCGGCGGGAGCGGCTCGTTGAACTGCGTGGCCAGGCCCGGCTTGTAGTCGAACAGGTCGATCTGGCTCGGCGCCCCCGCCATGAACAGGAAGATCACCCGCTTTGCCCGGGCGGGAAAGTGGACGCCTACACTGCCCACCGCGCGGCGCGGCGTCGCGACCATCGACCCGAGCGCCGCGGCGCCCAGGCCAATTCCGGTCGAACGGAGGAACTGGCGGCGGTGCTGAATCTCGTTGTGCTGAGTCGCTAGCTCCATGTGGGGAGTCCTGCTAGGCGTGGGTGGCTGACGGGCGGCGGGAAGGGTCACTCTCGGGTTTTGGCCGCGTCCAGGTTGAACAGGCTGTGGATGACCATCGTGTCAGCGGCGAGCTCGGCCCGCTCTTCAGTCGGGATCTGCGCGTCGGCCAGCAGTTCGTTGGCGGCTCGCGGGTCGTCGCGGTACTGCGTGCGGAAGTCTCGCCAGGCGGCGATCAGCTTCTCACGCACTTCGGGCTCGGGCTTCTGGG
The DNA here is from genome assembly GCF_007859765.1 of Posidoniimonas corsicana. Classification (NCBI taxonomy): domain Bacteria; kingdom Pseudomonadati; phylum Planctomycetota; class Planctomycetia; order Pirellulales; family Lacipirellulaceae; genus Posidoniimonas; species Posidoniimonas corsicana. Next base: position 1,883,637 of record NZ_SIHJ01000001.1, on the reverse strand, counting down.
CGGTGATCGCTTCGTAGGCGGTGGCGAGCCGTTGCTCAGGAGACAGATCTTCCCGGGAGTTAAGCTGCTGTGCGTAGCTCCGCGCGGCGGCGAAGTGCAGCTCCTCGTTCATCAGCAAGAGCGCCTGCAGAGGCGTGTTGGTGCGCTCCCGCCGGGCGATGCAGCTGTCGCGGTTGGGGGCGTCGAAGATGGTCATCTGGGGGGGCGGCAGCCCACGCTTCCAGAATGCGTAGACGCTGCGTCGGTAGATCGCGTCGCCCTCGTCGGCGCGGAACGTGCGAGGGTTGGAACTGGGCATCGTGACAATCTTCCACAGGCCATCCGGCTGCGGGAAACGGATGCTCTTGCCGTACATCTGCGTGTTCAGCAGTCCGCTGATCGAGAGCAGTTGGTCGCGGATCACCTCGGCGTCCAGCCGGTATCGCGAGCCTCGGGCGAGCAGCCGGTTGCGCGGGTCCTGGCGGTACTGCTCGCGCGGCGCCCGAGAATCCTGCTGGTACGCCGCGGACAGGACAATCGCGCGGACTAGCGACTTCACATCCCAGCCTGACTCGACAAAGTCTAGCGCCAGGCGGTCGAGCAGCTCCGGGTGGCTTGGCCACTCGCCCTGGGCGCCGAAGTCTTCGGAGGTCTTGACCAATCCGACGCCGAAAAACTGCTGCCAAAACCGGTTCACCGTGACCCGTGCGGTGAGCGGGTTCCCCGGATCGACCAGCCACTCCGCCAGGTCGCGGCGCGTCCGCAAGCTATCGGTGGGCTTCATCACCGGAAGGAACGCGGGGACGTCCCGCTCGACGCGCTCGCCTGGGTTGTCGTACGCGCCGCGGATCATCACGTATGCCGGGCGGGGTTCGTCCCGCTCTCTCATTACGAGCGTGGCCGGAACCTTCCGCGTGACCCGCTTGCGCCTCTCGCGGAGGTCCTTCAGCCGCTTCTCCGCCGCGGCGACCGCGTCGCCCGCGTCGGCGGTCGTGATGACCTGGTCGAGCGGCGCATCAGCCGCCTCATGCTGCTGCGCCTTCAGCCGGTCGAGGTCGGCCTCCGCGGCGGCGATCTCCGCGGCCAGACGGCCCAGCTCCGCAGACTGTTTGGGCGTGGGCAGTTCGAGGTACGGCGGCTGCAGCCCGCGGGCGAAGTCCTCGGTGCCTCGGCCGCCGGTCTCCGGCGCGCCGTCGAAGTTGTTGAAGAACGCGTAGAGCTGATAAAAGTCCTTCTGCTTGATTGGGTCGTACTTGTGGTCGTGACACGACGCGCACTGCAGCGTAAGCCCCATGAACGCCGTGCCGACCGCCGACACCCGATCGACGACGTTGTTGAAGAAGCTCTCCTCCGGGAGGGCCGTGCCGACGTCGATGATCAAGTGCAGCCGGTTGAAGCCCGAGGCGATGAGCTGGTCGGTGCTCGGCCCGTCGCCGTCTGCTCCATCGAGCAGATCGCCGGCGATCTGGTAGCGGGTGAAGTCGTCAAACGGCAGGTTGTCGTTGAACGCCCGGATCACCCAGTCGCGGTAGGGCGTCATCTCTCGGTAGTGGTCGTGGTGCCGGCCGTTGGTGTCGGCGAAGCGGACCAGGTCGAGCCAGTACCGCGCCATGTGCTCGCCGTAGTGGGGGCTCGCCAGCAGGCGGTCGACCAGCCGGTCGTAGGCGTCGGGCCGCTGGTCGGCGACAAACTCTTGGATCTCACTCAGCGTCGGCGGCAGGCCGGTCAGGTCGAGCGTCACGCGGCGGATCAGCGTCCGCTTGTCGGCCCTCTCGTTCGGACTCAGCCCCTCTTCATCGAGCCGGTCCAGCACGAACCGGTCGATCGTCTTTCCGCTCCAGTCGTTGTCGACCGGCGATTTGGGGCCAACGCGTTTGGGAGGGGTGAAGGACCAGAACCGCTCGTAGTTGGCGCCCTCCTCGATCCACCGGCGGACTAGCTCTTGCTGCTCAACGGTGAGGGGGTCCAGGTGCGAGTCCAAAGGCGGCATCCGTTCGCTCTTGTCGGTCGACGCGATACGGCGCCATACCTCGCTCGCCTCGGGGTCACCGGGCAGGATCGCGGAAACCCCTGCCAGCTCGCGGTAGGCGCCCTCTTCGCCGTCGGCGGCGTCCAGCCGCAGCCCAACCTGACGGTCGCCCTCGTCGGGCCCGTGGCAGTGGAAGCACTTCTGAGACAGCAGCGGACGGATGTCGCGGCTGAAGTTCACGTCCGCCGCGGCCGGAAACGCAACGCCGACTAGCGCTAGGTAGACTGCAAGACGAAGCAAATCCGTTCCCTTTGACTGAGCGTCCGACGAGTTGAAGTGCCCTGCCCCGCCGGCTCGGAAGCAGCCACGCGGAATGTCGTCGATGAGCGGGCGACGTCCCCAGATTGTACCGCGCCCTGTCGTCGTATGGCGCCCACTTGGGGGGCTTCCCTGAATAGCGGCGCTTATTCGAATTCTCCGCCTATCTGCGTCCAGAGTCGACAAAATGCTCAACCACCCACTCGACTAGTGGCTTCGTATCGCTCCGCGGAAGAGTTTGGGCGTCAAGTGGAGTCGTATCGTCGGTAACGATCGCCAGGATCTGTTGGTCCTCCGCCGCCAGCGGCGGGCTGCCGACCGCCGACCGCCAGACCTCGATCTTGGGCGCCGTGGTCTTAGAATCCCCCTCGACGAGCACCAAGTCGCAACCGGCGAAGCTCGCCGCCAGCGCCGCGTAGGGATCGGCGTCGCTATCCGTGCCGACCTTGGGCAGGTACACCGCGCTGAGGCCCTTGGACAACACCCCCACCACCGCCGCGCCGGCGGTGCGGTGCCGGTGCGAATCCTTGCCGGGGACATCCAATTCGTGGCGGTGGTGCGTGTGCTTGATCGAGCCAACCCGCAGACCACGCCGGGTGAGTTGGTCGATCAACTCGACCACTAGCGTTGTCTTGCCGTGATTCTTCCGGCCGATGATGTGGAGTCGGTTCATTCGCGGGAGCTGCGAGACGGGCGAAATCGAACGCCCGATGTATCTGACTGCGGTCGCCGTGCTCGGCGCGGCCTGGACTCTTATTGGACCACGACAGGCGGCCTGTTTCGACCGCAAAGCCCACCTGAGATGCGACGACGCATTGGCCCGCCTGCGTGGCTCTCGGCAGTTAACACTTGCGGTAGTTCGCACCACGTCCCCTCCGAACGCCGCCGCTGCCCCCCGTTTGGATGTCCACTTCTGACGCCACGGTGCGCAAGGCCGACCTTTGTTTGCAGCGACCGTCTGGCAGCGGTAGCGGTCGCAACGGATCGCGCAGCTCCCAGCCTCCTGACGGTTCGTTAATCGTAGTTTCCGAAAAATGCGCCGACTGCGCCAAATCGTCGAAGCTACGGTTGCCGGCCATGATCAAAATCCGCATCCAAAAGTCGATAGGGCAGCGGCTGATTGCCTCGCTGCTGCTGGTGATCCTGCTGATGAGCGCCGCCACGGTCGCCCTGGTGGGCGTGATCGCCAACCGCGCGGTCGAGGCGGACCAGCGCCGCGACTACCAGCGCACCGCCCAGGTGAGCAGCGAGTATTTCCGCAGCCGTCAGCGGAGGCTGGCGACCGGCCTCGAGTCACTGGTCGACTCGCCCGAAACAAAGTCGCTGCTGACCATGCGCGGCATCGACCACGCCACCCTGCTCCACTCGGTCACCGAACTCCAGATGGTGCTCGAGGCGGACGTGGTGCTCTACGCCAACAAGAAGGGCGTGCTGCTGGCCCGCACGGACGACGCGTTCGCCGAGGGTGACGACCTGACCGACAACCCGCTGGTCACCCACGCCATCGACGGCGAAGCCGTCGTGGGCGTGTGGGACATTGACGGCACGCCGCACGTCACGTGCGCCTACCCGATCGAGGTGGCGGGCGCGTCAAAGGGTTGCATGCTGGCCGGCTACGCCGTGACCAGCGCCTTCGCCGGCGAGCTCAAAGCCCTCACGCTGCGGGACATGGCGGTCGTTTACGGCGATGAGCTCATTGCCTCTACGCTGCCCGAGGCGGACGGCGAGACCTTCGCCCTGTGGTTGGCGGACAGATTCGCCGAAGAATCACCTGAGGCCGACCGGGCGGAGACCGGCGCCACGCTAGTTGAGTCGACCGCCGGCCGGGCTCAGCGGTCTACGCTGCGGCTGCCAGAGTCCGGGCAACTGAACGCCCAGTCCCACGAGCTCACCTTCCCGATCGCAACGAGCGACGCACGCCTTTCGCTGATCTCACTGCTGCCGCGCAAGGAGCTGTACGCGTCGCGGGATCAGATGTACGGCGCCCTGGCGGTGCTGGTGGCGCTCACGGTGTTCGGCGGCGGGCTGCTGATAGTACTCATCGTGCGAGGGGTCAGCCGACGCGTGAAGGCCACCGTCGGACTGCTCGAACGGGTCGCCGATGGCGACTACACGCAGCGGCTGGCGTTCAAGGGCGATGACGAGTTCGGCCGCATCGCCCGGGCCGCCAACTCCGCGATTGAAGCCCTGTCGCACACGCTGGAGGAGGTGCGGCTTGCGTCGGAACGCGAGAAGCAGCTTGAGGCCGAGCGGCTGGCGGCGATCGAACACAAGGCGGAGCAGGAGAGAGAGCTGCAGCGCCAGCGTGATGCCCAGACCGAGACGGAGAAGCGGCAGCAAGAAGCGTTGCGTCAGCAGCAACTGCAGGCCGCCGAGCAGCGGGCCCAACAAGCCCAGCACCAGCAGCAGCGCGAGCAGGAGCTGGCGGAAGAGCAGCGTCAGGTGGCCGCGGTCGTGGAGCAGCGGATGAACGAGCTGCTGAGCCGGATGGAAGAGTCGTCCAGCTCGCTGATGGCCGCCCACAAGATGTCCAGCGAGATCGACCGCGTGGTCGACATCATGTCCGAGTTGTCGGCCGAGGCGCGGATCGTCTCACTGAACGCGGGCATCGAGGCTACCCAAGTCGGCGAGCTCGGCGCAGGCTTCTCCGCCGTGGCCAAGGAGATGACCCGCCTGTCCGAACGGTCGCAGAAAGCGACCCGCGAGATCTCCGCGATGATCAACGAAACCCAGGCCGGCATCACCAACTGCTCGAGCCTGGCTGAACGGACTAGCGAATCGCTCCGCCGGGTCGCCGACGAAACCAACTGCCTGCTCAACAAGATGCACGCCGGATCGGCCGGGCAGGTCGACTCCGCCGACGCCGATTCCGACACCAACCAGAGCCGTAACCAAGAGGCTACCGCAACGTGATCCACTACCCGCTTGTTTCCAGTCTGCTGTTGGGACTCTCGCTGCTGCTCGCCGCGCCCCCATCGGCTAAGGCGCCGGCCGGCCCATCCAACGCCGCCGCGGACCCGTCTTCCGACGAAGTGATCGCCGAGGTGATGCAGGAGGGGATGACCTCCGGGCTCGCGAAGCGCGTCGCCAAAGGCGAGGAGCCTGTCGAGGGCCGGCGTGAGCTCCTGGAGCTCTTCCAACGGCTCGAGGGAACTTCGCCAAGCATCGGCCATCAGGCGGACTGGGACAAACGCGTCAAAGCGTTGGTCGCCGCCGCGGAAGACGCGGTCGACGACAAGGAGGGCTACGCCAAGCGACTCCGCAAAGCCGTCAACTGCGGCGCGTGCCACAAGGCCCACCGCGAATAGCCCAATTAGATGATTCTCCCCCAACTCCAGGCGCCTGCCCCCATCATCGCTATGCACCGCACGACCACCGTCAATCTGCCTCGACTAATCTGCCTCTGTGCCCTCGCCGTGGTAGTGCCCGCAGCGACTGCGGTTTCCGGCGAGATCACCGGAACCGTAGCGGGCCCCGCACAAGACGGCGAGAACAGCCGCGTGGTGGTCTGGGTGGAGGGCGCCCCCGCGCCGGCCACACCGCCCGCCAACGCAGTGGTCAGCCAGAAGGGGATCCAGTTTGTCCCGCAGCTGCTGATCGTGACCGAGGGCCAGACGATCGACATGCCCAACGACGACAACGTCGCGCACAACGTGTTCTCGATGTCGCCGACCAAGCAGTTCAAGCTCGGCATCTACCCCACCGGGCAGAGCCGCTCGGTGACCTTCGAGAAGGCCGGCGTCATCGACCTGTTCTGCTCAATCCACCGGCACATGCACGCGGTAATCATCGTGACCCCCAGCGGCCACTACGCCGAGACCGAGGTCGGCAAGGGCTACAAGGTTGCCGACCTGCCCGACGGCGAATACACGGTTAAGGCGTGGAACCCCGCGTTGGGCGTGACCGAGGTGTCATCAGTGACAGTAACCGGCGGGGTCGCGGAGTGCGACATCACGCTGGAAGACAACTCCTGACCCCGAGCCGCCGCCACGGGGCGGACGGTCTCAACTACTCTCTAAAGGGGAACACCGTGACCTACAACTCACGAATCGCGTCGCTAACCATCTGCGTCGCCGCGCTGACCGCGGCGACCCTGCCCGCCAACGAGCCACCGCTGGCCGCCGAGCACGAGGACCTGGGCATCTCGATCCAGGACCTCGACGGCATGGCGTCGTCGTGGCTGCCCGGCGAGCTCGGCCTGCTGCCAGAGACTCCCGTCGCCGCCGACAACCCGCTCACTCCCGAGAAGATCGACTTGGGGCGTCACCTGTACTTCGACAACCGCCTGTCGATGGACAACTCGATGAGCTGCGCCACCTGCCATCACCCGGACCACGGCTGGGCCGACCCGCGGCCCCGCTCGCTGGGCTTCGGGGGACTAGAGCTGGGGCGCCACTCCCCAACCGTGATCAACACGGCCTTCAACGGACCGCAGTTCTGGGACGGTCGCGCCCACGGGCTTGAAGAGCAGGCCACCGGCCCGATCATGTCGGGCGCCGAAATGAACATGCCCAGCCCCGAAGAAGTCACCCGCCGCGTGAAGCTGGCGCCTGAGTACAAGGGCAAGTTCGAAGAGGTATTCGGCGAGGCCGCGACGCTCGAGAACATTGGACGCGCGATCGCCGCCTTCGAGCGGACCGTTGTCAGCCGGGACTCGAAGTTCGACGAGTATGTCGGCGGCGACGCGTCGGCCCTCACGGACCAGGAGAAGCGGGGCCTGATTGTCTACGTCACCAAGGCTTCCTGCACCGCGTGCCACAGCGGGAAGAACTTCACCGACAACAAGTTCCACAACCTGGGGGTCGCGCAGGAGGGCCCGCTGGCCGAGGACCTCGGCCGCTTTGAGGTCACCAAAGACGAGAAGGACCGCGGCGCCTTCAAGACGCCCACCCTGCGGAACATCGCCCAGACGGCGCCCTACATGCACGACGGCTCGCTCGCCACGCTCGAGGAGGTAGTCGAGTTCTACAACAAGGGAGGCGGCGACAAGCCCGGCAAGTCCGACCTAGTCAAGCCGCTCAACCTGACGGAGTCCCAGAAGTCCGACCTGGTGGCCTTCCTCAAGGCGCTTACCGGCTCGACGCCGAAGGTTGAGATCCCCGAGTACCAGCCGCTCCCGGAGGAGGAGGACAAGCTGGCCTCAGGTGGCTGACCACGGCCCGGGTCGAACCCAGAACCGGCTAACGCACGAAGGCTCCGCCACCCACGGCGGAGCCTTCTGCGTTTACGCCCGGCAAGCCGGCGGCGCATCCCCCAGGGCGTTGCGGCTAGAAAGCAAGTTGCAGCTGCGAACGGAATACGGTCTGGCCGTCCTGGCCCGGCGAGTCGGCCAGCCAGCCGATAAACGGATCGGCGACCGGCACCGTGTCGAACGCGTGCATCACCTCGCAGGTGATCTTGGCGCCCTGGCGGTGGTAGTACCGGTTGAAGCCGACGCTCAGCATCGACAGCGAGCTGTCGCTCACCGGGACCGCGGCGCCGCCCACGTCGGTCAGGCCATCGAAGTCGATGTACTCGTACCGGGTGAACAGCTCGAACGCGTCGGGGACGACGTGCACGCCGCCCTGGGCAAGGAAGCCGAACTGGTCCAGCGGCTGGGTAGGGTTGTCGCCGTGCCGGCCGACCGCCGAGACGAACGCGTTAACGCCGTGCCCCTCCAGCGTCCAGTCGATCGTCCAGCCGGTGAGGTTCTCCAGGTTGTTGGCGGGGACATCGTCGCCGGTCTCCCCTCGTTCCCAGTAGGCGCCGGCGCCGATGAACATGGCCCACTCCTCGTCGCACCACGACGTGAAATCGCCGTACTGCGCCCACTCGCCGAACAGCTTGATGTCGACCGAGCCGGACAACGCGATGTCGGAGTTGTCGGTGGTGAAGTCGGCGCCCCGTCCCGGGCCGCCCGACCCCCGGCCATCATGGACGATGAAGAAGGTCCGCAGCATGTCGGTCTGCTGGTTGAGCGCGATGCCCTCGAGGATGCCGGTGCTGAAGATCGTGTGCACGTACGACCGGTCGACCCCCAGGATGTTGGTCAGCGGCACGTCGAGCTCCCTGAGGAACGACGGGTCCCGGAACCGGCCGACCTGGATCAGCGCGCCGTTCTCAAACCCGTAGTAGACCTTCGCCTCCTCCAGCTGATCGCTGCCGCCCGAGTTAATCGGCTGCAGCACCACGAAGTAGTTGAGGCTGGGGCTGAAGGCCGTGCCCGACACTACCAGCGTGCTGCGACGCATGACGAACCCGCCCTCAAACGGGTCCTCGCCGGCGGGCGGGTCGTGACGCCAGTTGCCGAAGTAGCCGGTCTGCAGGGCGCCGTTGAGCCGCACGGAGAAGGCGCCGTCGCGCGTCCGCACGTAGTAGCCATCGTCGTAGCCGGCGCACTCGGAGCAGTCGCAGCAGCCCCCGTAGAGTGCGTCGCCGCAAAGGTCGCCGCAGCCGTCCCCACAGAGATCACCGCACCCACCGTCACACCCGGCGGAGCAGCCAAGATCTTCGCAGGCGGCCGGGCCGGAGTTGTGGTTGGCCAGCAGCAACTCGCCGTTCTCCAGGCTCTCCAGCCGCTGCTTGAGCGCGGCGATCTCGCGAGCCAACTCCGCAGGATCCGCGGCGCCCGCCGCGTCAGCAGGCCGGGGACCGGCCAGCCCGGCAACCGCCGCCGCCATCAGTAGCCGGCCCAAGAGCCGGCGTGCAGTAGGATCACTCAACACGTATCCACCCTCCAATCCGTTGGTTACTTCCGCCCGCTCCAACTGGCGTGGCGCAATCGCTGCGGGCCGCCGCCCTGCGTCCATTGCAGGCGTGCTCGACCCTGTCCCCGCCCCAGCAAGCGACCCCGGCTCGGTGTTCCGAAATCACCCACGACCTCTGTCGTCTTCTTCAAGTGTTAACCGAAAGCCCACCCCCGCCGGCCGCGGACATGGCGTATCACCGCAGCAGGATAAACCGGGTTACCCCCAATCTCGCACATACTTCCGCAGCGGCCGCCTTGTAACCGCTACGACCGGACCGCAAGCCCAATCCGCAAGGTTGACCCTGACGGCCCACCTGATGAGACTGAAGATGTCCCAGTCGGGCGCCGCTGCCCGCCGCTCTCCTCTCCGTGAAAGGCCATCCTTCATGACCTCCCGCACCTGCCGCGTCCTCATGCTCACCGCCGTTGTCGCCTCTTTCGCCCTGACGCCGTCAGAGAGCCAGGCTTGGGGCCGCCATCGGGGTCACCAGTCGCGCGGCTACTACTCCCAATCAACGAGCTTCTCGCGGCCGTACTCCTCGCCCGGGTACGAGTACCGCTACCGCCGCGCCCAGGCCCGCACGGCCGTCGGCTACAACCAGCTGTTTAGCTTTTAAGAGAGTCGCGACGCCGCCCTTGCCGGCGCCGAGCACTGAGCATGCGGTGGGGAACTGACACGGGGCGGGAGCGCAGGGCGCTCCCGCCCCGTTCTTGGTTACGGCGGCGGTAATAGTGAGGGCGCGGTTCCCGCTAGCTGGTTGCGGGCGCCGCGAGGTTCTTCTTGAAGAACTTCACCGTGCGGTCCCACGCTAATTTGGCGGCGGCATCGTCGTAGCGGGGAGTGGTGTCGTTGTGGAAGCCGTGGTTGACGCCCTCGTAGACGAAAGCCTCGAACGGCTTGCCCTGCTTCTTCATCTCGGCCTCAAAGGCGGGGGCCCCCTCCAGGATGCGGCGGTCCCGCCCGGCGTTGTTGATCAGCAGCGGCGCCTTAATCTTCGACACGTCCGCCAGGTCGGGCTGCCGCCCATAGAACGGCACGCCCGCGTCCAGCAGTTCGCCCCCCTGGACGGCGATCTGATAGACCACGCCGCCGCCGAAGCAGAACCCCACGGCGCCGACCTTGCCAGTCGACAGCTCGTGCTCGTCGAGCCACTTGGCGCCGGCGATGAAGTCCTGCGTCATCTCGCCGCGGTCGCGTTTGGACTGCATCGCACGGCCCTCGTCATCCGTGCCCGGGTAGCCGCCCAGCGGTGTGAGCGCGTCGGGCGCGAGGGCGAGAAAGCCGTCGGTCGCCAGCCGGCGGGCGACATCCGCGACGTACGGGTTGAGGCCGCGGTTCTCGTGGATCACCAGCACCGCGGGGAACTTGTCGCCCTCGGCGGGCCGGGCGAGCAGGCCCTTCATCTCGCCGGCGCCCTTGGGCGATTTATAGGTGATGGTTTCGGTCTTGATGCGCGGGTCGTCGGGCTTCACCTGCTCGGCGAGCGCGTAGTTGGGTGAGAGGCTGGCGAGCAACGCCTCGACCGTGAGGCCACCCACCGCGAACGCGCCGAGCTGCCGCACGTAGTCGCGGCGCGACATACGGCCGTGCGCGTAGTCGTCGTAAAGGTCCAGCACGCGTTGGTCAAACTGATCGGCGGTCTTGCGCTGCATCGTTCTGCCTCGGGGGTCTGGGATTTGAAAAGACTACTCAGGAGTGTCTGGCGCGGGCGTCCTGCAGTCTGGCGATCATCGTGGGCAGGGCCGCCTCAAGTTCGTTCGGGTCGGTCATGCTGCTCCAAGAGAGCCGCACCGCGCCGTCGAGCAGCGGACCCGCGACGTCCATCGCGGCGAGCACATGGCTGGCGGTCGCGCAGATAGTCGTGCAGGCCGCCCCGTCGGACACGGCCGCCACGCCCGCAAGCGCGTCGATGACCGAGTCGGCATCCAGACCGGGAATCGACACCGAGGCGACGTGCGGGAGCGTCGCTTGTGGGTCGCCATGCACAACAGCATCAGCTTGCATCAGTGCCGCCAGGATCTTCTCGCGGAATTCCGTACAGCGGCGTTCTCGGGATGCTTCCTCTTGCTGGGCCAGTTCGGCGGCGTGGCCAAACGCCGCGATCAGGGCGGTAGGCAGGGTGCCAGACCGCAGGCCTAGCTCCTGGCCGCCGCCGTGCAGCACCGGCCGCAGTGGCGGCAGCAGCCCAAGCCGCCGCCGCGCCACCAGGGCGCCGATCCCGTGCGGACCGTGGATCTTGTGCGCGGTGACGCTGATCAGATCGATTCGGTTGTTGCGCAGCGGCGCCGACCGCTTGCCGAACCCCTGCGCGGCGTCGACATGCAGCAGCGCATCGTGACCGGCGAGGCTGTCGGCTATCGCCGCGATTGGCTGCTCGATGCCGGTCTCGTTGTTCACATGCATCACCGAGACCAGCAGCGTGTCGTCCCGCACGGCGTCGCGGACCGCGTCGGCGGACACCCAGCCGCCGGCGGTCGGCGGGACCAGCGTCACCTCAAAACCGCGGCGGCGCAGCTCGGCGAGCGGCTCGAGCACGGCGCGGTGCTCAATCTGGGTGCTGACAAGGTGGCGTCTGCCAGTCTGCAGGCCGTGCTCCGCCAGCCCCAGCAGCGCCAGGTTATTGCTCTCGGTGGCGCCGCTGGTGAATACCACCTCGTGCCGGCGGGCGTCGACGACGCGTCCGATCTGGTCACGCGCCGTGTGCACGGCGTCCTTCGCCCGCTGACCAAACTCGTGGGGGCTGCCCGCATTGCCGTAATCGGCCGACAGATGCTCTATCAGCGTCGCGCGGACGCGCGGATCGATGGGGGTGGTGGCGCTGCTGTCAAGGTAGAGCGTCATGCGGGCGCCTCGACGTGCGGCGCGACGGCAGAAGGCTCCAGCACGCGGATCGCTCGTCCCAGCGCGGCGACCGTGTACACCACTGGGTACATCCGCTCGTAGTACCAGAGCTTGGCGAAGTAGAAGCCGATCGGCGTGGCGGGGAACTCCCGGCCGCCGGCGGTGTGTTCGACCAGCCACGCGGCCCCGCGGCGCACAGACTCAGCAACCCGACCATCGGGCGCTCGGTCCGCAAACGCGGCAAGGGCCTCGACGGCGAGCGCCGTTTCCTCGATGGACGACGGGGTGGCCGGGCCGCCGCCCCAGCCTCCGTCTTCATTCTGTAGCGAGATCATATATTGCAATCCGCGAACCGCATTCGGCAGCTGCCGGTCGCCGTCCGCCGCGTGGCAACCGATCTCCGCCAGCGCGACCAGCACTCGGCTTGTGCCGTAGGTGAGGTTGGTCTCGTCCACCGCAACGGCGTGCTGATTTCCGAACCACAGCGGCGCCCAGCCGCCGTCGGGCCGCTGCTGTCGTGCGAGGTACGCCAGCGCTGCCCGCTCGGCGCGGCGGGCGCGGTGCGTTAGGGCTTCGGGCAGCACCGACCGCCAAGCGTGCAGGGCGCGTAGGCCGTGGGCGGTGATGTCACAGCTGCTTCGGTCGAACGGCAGCGTGCCCCAGCCGCGGCAGAAAGTCGGCATGCCGCCGTCGGCGTTCTGGAGATCAACCAGCCAGACGATGCCGGCGATGGCGGACTCACGGAGTCGCGCGCGATCTTCGTCGGCGTCGGCAAGGGCGCGTAAAGCGAGCAACGCGCCCGGGGTGTCGTCGGCGTCGGGCACGCCGCCGGGCAGGTCGGTCCAGGCCCAGCCGCCCGGCGCCGCCTGGGTGTAGGGGTGCACCTGCTTGAGCTGCTGTCCGTGCAGCCAATCGCGGACGGCGCCCTGCTCACTCAGCGGCATTCTCTTCGATATCCAGCCGCCGGCATCCAACGCGTTAACCGACAGCGTGGTGACCCACGTGGCGAGGTTGGTGTCGATGGGCCAGCTGCCATCGGGGCGTGCGGAGCGGACGAGGAACTCGACCGCCTGCTCAACAACCGGGCATGCCGCCTCGCCGGCGCCCAGCAGGCCGAGCGTGACAAAGCTGGTGAGCGGCGTCGCCTCGAGGAACCCGCCGCCGTCGGGCTGGATCGACTGCAGCACGCTCAGCACCCGCCGGCGCGTCATGCCGCGGGCCGCCCGCGTCAGTGGGTTGCGGGTGGGACGGTTGCTGTGACGCACCAAACCGATAGCGATCAAGGCGGGCAGCGCGTAGCTAACGACCGGCAGCTTGACCTTGGCGTACCAGGCGGGTGGGCAGGCGGCTAGCTCGAAGGGAAGCTGCGGCGCCAGCCGCCAAGCATCGCGCCCCGCCCCGAGGCGGTCGTGCAGCGCAAGGGTGGTGAGGATGGGGACAGAGAACGTGTGGTCCTTGCCGTACCGCCTGCGGATGGCGGCGGCCAGCGTTGGCGGGTCGAGCCCTCCGGCAGCGTCGGCGAGCCAGGCACGCACCGCCTTCTCAGCCTGGCCGTAGGCCGCTTCTTCCCCAGAGAACGCCGCCCAGCAGAGGGCGGTCGTGCTAATGTTGCTCAGGCTGAGCGTGGTGTCGCCGAAACCGCCGTCGTCGTTCTGGTGCGCAGCAAGCCAGGCCAGGCCCTGCCTCACAAGCAATTCAATGGCCCGCCGCCGGTCTTCCGGAAGGCCGCTCACGCAGCCAAGGTATCGACGCAACGCGCAAACCGCGGTTGCGGTGGAAAGGGCGCTGCTGGAGAGCTCGCCCTCCCAGTAGCCCTGCTCGTTGCGGAACGCGAGCAGCTCGTCGGTGGCGGCCGCCAGCGTGTCGCGGAGGGTCGGGATGGGGGGCTGGTCGGTCACAGGCTCAGGTGCCCCAGGGCGAGCAGCCCGTAGAAGGTGTACTCGCAGTCCAGGGCGTCGTCTTCCCAGGTGCCGTAGAACCCGCCGCGGGCGGTCCACAGGGTGTCGATGTAGTCGAGGCACGGCTCCTTGAGCGGCTCGAGGTCGCTCTGCATGCTGGCCAGCGCGTGCAGTGCGGTAGCGGTCGAGAGCAGGTCCGGGAAGGGAGCGCCCTGGGCCGCGTAGAAGCCGCCGTCGGGGTGGATCTGCCGCAGCAGCCACAGCTCTAGCTCGCTGCCCGCGTCGGCCGCGCGGCCAAGGCGGCGAAACATCGTCGCGGCCGCGGCCGACGAAGGGGTTAGGCCCATCGGCATGTCATCGGCGTTGGCGTAGCCGCCGTCTGGTGTGCGGAGCGACGCCACGCACTCCAGCAGACGCTCCGGACCGGGCGGGGTGCGGCCGAGGTCCTCGTACGCGCCTAACGCTAGGAAGCAGCCGTAGATGTCGCCCCGCGTTGCTCCGGGATCGATGTGGTAGCCGCCATCGGGCGTGCGGCGGCACTCGATCCGTGCGAGAAGCGCGTCGGCCAGCTCAGCGGGGACCGCGTCGCGGTCGAGCGACGCCCAGCACCGCGCCAGGCAAGCAACGTGCACGCTGTCCTGCCCTTCGCCATCGCCGAACGACTCGAGGTAGCCACGGGTCTGCTCGACCGGCAGCTCGGCCTGCAGCGCGGTGAGCCCCTGCAGGCCGAAGGCCGTGTAGTAGAGGTCGCTCTTGCCGTCCCGGTCCTGGAAACCGCCGTCCGGGTTGATCTGCCCCCGCAGGAAGCCCTCAACCAGCGGCGTGGCGTCACCCAACAGGTTCGGAGACAGCCGCGCCACTTGCAGCATTTCGAGCCTCAAACTCACTGCACCAGTCCTTCACTTCGATCGAGAAGATCTTGCTGACCACCCGCCGCAGCAGGCCCTTGAGGCTGGCGTCCCGCAGCTCGGACAGGCACTGCACGGCCTCTTCTTTGTAAGACTCCTGCAGCACGCGGCAGCGGGTCACGACGTCGTACTCGTCAATCAGCGCGCGGAGCTGGTCGGTCTCCTCCACAGAACACTCGCGCCGCCAGGACTTTTCGACCAGCGCCCGCTCGGCGGGTTTGGCCTTGGTGCGGTCGTGCAGCACGGCCAGCGGCAGCGTGGGCCGCATCGCGGCGATGTCGTTCGGCTCGTCCTCGTCGGTGAGGTCGTCGACGTCGTCGCGGATCTGGTAAGCGATGCCGAGCGCCTCACTGTAGCGTCCAATCACGCCGAGCGCGGCCTCGTCGGCGCCGGCCAGACACGCGCCCACGCGGAGCGCAACGTCGAACGCGGGCGAGGTCTTCTGGCGGAAGATGTCGAGCACCGCCAGCGTGTCCAGCGGCCGCGGGTCGCTGGTCCAGTTCAGCTCGGCGCCCTGTCCCAGGCAGAGCGTGCGGTGGCCAGCGATGGCCGCCTGGGTCATCGCCAGCGCCTGCGACGCGTCGGCGCCCGACTCGGCGATCAACCGGTAGCCCTCGCCCAGCAGCAGGTCACCCAGGTTCAGGGCGACCGGCACGCCGTGCTCGATATGCAGGGTGGCCTGGCCGTAGCGCAGGTCGTCGTCGTCTTCGATATCGTCGTGGGCGAGCGACGCCTTGTGGAAGCACTCGACGCCTACCGCGGCCCGCTTCACCTCCAACGGCACCTCCGCGTGCGGGTTCTCTTGAGCGGCCTTCCAAACGCAGGCCGTCAGGAACGGCCGCCAGCGCTTGCCCTCCTTGGCCAGCCACGCGCGGGCTTGGCGGTCGGTGTCGCTGGCGGCGGGGCCCATGATCTCTTCGAGCGCCTCAGGCGTGAACCAGCGCTGGACCTCCTCGCGCAGGCCGTCCAGGTCCAGGCGGTGGGTGCGGTCGTCGCTAGTGAGGTGCAGGGCCTCCCAGATCCAGTCGACGTCGACCGTGACGTCCTTGCAGTCGTCCTGCAGGAGCGGGATCGCGACGCCCGGGATGGCGGCGGCCTCCATGTACGGGAAAGCCTTCTCCAGCACCGACAGGCAGCTCACGCCGACGATCGCGTCGATCTTGCCGGTCTCGATGATGGCCATCACCAGCGCCGACCCCTCGGCCACCAGCACCGCGTAGCCGAGCCGCTCGGCCTCTTCCTGCAGGTCCTGGATGGTGCACAGGCCGCACTGCTTGCAGAGCAAGCCGAACTCGTCAAACGGCGCCGGGCACTGGTCCTCGACCCGCAGGCACTTGGGCACCAGCAGCAGCCGCCGCTCGTACGGCACCGAGGCCAGCTTGTCGCGCCACAGCTCGCTGTTTAGCAGCACGCCGACGTAGTCGGTGAACTTCTCCTCGAGCCCCTCCTGCTCCACGAACCGCTCGGACATCGCGCGGAGGTCGGTCATGCTGAGCGGCGGCGTGGCGCCCTCGCGGGAGACCATCTCGCGCAGCCGGGCGCGGACCCGCTCGCGCTCGCCGCGGGTGGGCGGGATGTTCTCCTGAGCAGGCCGCTCGCGCTGCAGGGGGACGGCGCGGGGCAGGTTGATCACGGGGAGTTGCATGAGGGATTCGTCTCTCGGCGAGGGGTGCGGTCGCGGTTGCAACGCGTGCTCAGGTGTAGGCGCCAAACCCGAAGTACCAGTGCTTCTTGGCGAAACGGTAGAGCCACTGCTTCTCGGGTATTTCGGCGCCGGGGCTGTGCTGGCTGCCGCGTGGCTCCAGCCGGTCCAGCTCGGCCAGGGCGGTGCCGCGCTGGGTGGTGTCGCCGGCGCTGTGGCGGTGGACCAGGTCGCGCACCAGGTCGGGGCGCTCCAGCACCACGCAGCCGCGAGTCGCCTCGGCGGAGGTGCGGCGGAAGTCGTCCAGGAACTCCGACTTGCTCATCAGCTGGTACACGTCCGGGCCGTCGTGGATGTTCTCGGTCGCGAACTGGATGATCGGGCAGGGCTCGATGGCGCCGGAGGGGCCGATGTGGTGGCTCACGCCGGTCGACATCGGGCAGAGCGCCTGGCCGCGGTCGTCCCAGTACGGCTCGACGATTCCGATCGGCATCTTGGTCCGCATCTCGACGATGAAGCGGCGGATCGAAACCACCTGATCCGGCGTGAGCGCTAGCTCGGGCGATGGCTCCGGGCCAACCACGCGGTAGGTGTGGAACCAGACGTAGTGCACGCCCATCTCGATGAGCCGGTTGAGCCAGTCCTCGCTGACCAGGTCGTAGTTGGTCTGGCAGATGCTGCTGGCCACGCCGACGATCAGCTTGTTGTTGACGCAGTTCTCGACTCCGGCGAGCGTCTTGTTGAGCACGTCCTTGCCGCCGCGCCGCTCGTTGCTCACGACCTCTGAGCCCTCGATGCTGATCAGCGGGGTCGCGTTGCCCAGCCGGCGGAGCTTCTTGGCCACCTCGTCGGTGATGAGCTGCCCGTTGGTGAAGATCTGGAAGTAGCAGTCCGGGTGCCGACCCAGCAGCTCGAGCAGGCCGGGGTGCATGAACGGCTCGCCGCCGAGGATGCCGAAGTAGCTGTTGCCGTGACGCTTGGCGTCGGTGATCAGCTTGTCGAGTTCGCCGAGCGGGATCATCTGCCGCGGCGACGCCACGTCCACCCAGCAGCCCTGGCACCGCAGCTGGCAGCTGTTGATGATCGAGATGAACAGGAAGGGCGGGAAGTAGACGCCTTCCTTGAGCCGCTTCTTGTACTTCTGGACCGACCGCATGCCCTTGAAGCCGAAGTTGTAGGCGAACTTCCACAAGGCGCGCTTGTCGGTCTCGAGCAGCATGCGGGTGGCGAGCCTGGCGACCATCAGCCTGTCTTCTCGGTGTGGGTGTGGGGGCTTAAGCGACGAAGGGCGGTCACGTGGGGGCGCCGCCCGCGTTCTGGTCTGGCGCCGCGGCGTTCTTGGCGAGGGCCTCTTGGGCCCGCTGCTGCGCCTGCTTGGCCTTCGATTGGATCTCGTCGGCGCTGGGCAGGCTAGCGAGTACGTCGACTGGTATGTCCATGTCACCGACGCCCTGCTGCAGCTTCTTCAGACAACGCTGCCGCTCCTTGAGGGCGCGTTCGTCGTCTCGTTCCTTGGAGAACCGCGACTTGGCCTTGGCGCTGCGGTCGCGGAGCATGGCGTAGATGTCGCCGCCGAGCAGCGACGAGATGTCGACCTTCATCGCCTCGCGGCGGAGGTCCTCGTCGCTGATGGCGTCGCCGTTGATCGGGCCGGCCTTGTACTTGGGGAACAGGATCGCCACTTCCGGGCAGACCCGCGAGCAGGCGGGGCAGTCGGTCTTGCAGTTGCTCTGGTTCTGCACCGTAATCTTGCCTTCGCCCGAGACGCCGTACACGTCGAACAGGCAGAAGCTAAGGCACTGCATGCAGTTGGTGCAGCGGTCGAAGTCGATCACGGGGAACCACGGCTTCCAGCCGTCCGCGGCGCCGGCGCCGGTCTGCTCGCACAGGCCCTCGACGAGCGGCACCACCTCGTCCGGCGCCACGCCGGACACGTCGCGGACGTGCACGCGGCAGCCGTCGGCGGCGTCGAGCTGCGGCGGCTCGCCGGCGAAATCGCCCAGCACGATTAGCTCGCGGTGCCCAAGATCGGCCAGGGCGCCGTCTGGCCGGACGCGGCTGACCGAGTAGCCACGGTCCAGCAGCCGGCTGAACAGGTCCAGCCGCACGCCCTGCTCCAGCGGCTGGCTGCCGCGGCCCTCGTACAGCACGACCCGCTGAATGGTTTCGCTGGTGGCGATCATGTGGCGCCCCCTTCCGGCGGATCGGCCTTCTTAGGGGCGGGGATCGGCGCGCCGTTCAGCAGGCAGTCGGTGGTCTGCGCGGCGGATAACTCGCGCATGTTGACGATCTCGACCCCGTCCTCGGGCAGCGGCGATCCGGCGGCGGAGAACAGCCACTTCACCGCCCGCGGGTAACAGGCAGCGATCCGCAGACCGGGCTGGGACGCCAGCCGCGCGAGCGCCGGGTCCTGCTTGGCCGACATCTCGCACAGGTCGGCGACCGCGTCGAACGGCGCGTCCGACTCGGCAAGGCTCGCCAGCACGCCCTCCTTCACCTCGCGCGGCACTACCTTCGCGTAGGCACAGCGGCAGTAGAGGATGGGCTTGGTGGCGGGCATCGGCGGTTGCGTTGCGTGAAACTTGGTGTGGCTCGTAGGTGCGCTGTCAGCTAGCCACTAGCGTAACGGTGCGTCGGGTTCGGGCGGGAGGGGCGGAACGCCTCGGCGTGCTGGATTTCGGCCTGGATCCCCCACCGGTTTGCCGCGGCCGCGACAGCGTGCAGCACCTCGTCCCGAAGCGTTTCAGGGTCGCCCTCCGCCCTCAGGTTGACGATCAGGTCGCCGCGGTCGAGCGGGTCAGACAGTCGGTGCGACAGTTCGGAGTTAGCGTCCTCCCGCACTAGGTTTGCGACCGCCAGGTCGAGCCCAGCGGACGGCGCCAGCGTGGCCTTGAGGTGGGCGATCTCGATCCCCGCCCCCAAAACCCGCCCTCCAATGTCGGACACCAGGTGCTGCAGCAGCGCGTTGCCGTCGAACTCCGTCCCCGTCAGCGTCGCGGAGGCGTTCAACCAGCCGAGCAGCGCCTCGCCGTCGGCGTAGACGTCGTAGTCGATATCCATGGACTCTCGCCCGCCGGACTCCGATCCGATCACCCGGTCGAGCCAGCTCTCTACCCCGTCGCCCCGTCGGGCCGAGATCCGCATCACATCGGCCTGCGGGTAGGACGCTCGCAGCCGCTGTTCCAGGGCGTCTAGGTCTGCGTCATCCAGCAGGTCGCACTTGTTGATGACGATCAGGTCCGCCTCTTCCAGCTGCTTCCCGTAGATATAGCCGACCTTCGGCGAGAAGTTCTTGCCCGGCCGCAGCCCCAGCAGCCGCTGGGCGCGGATCGGGTCGATCAACACGCTCAGCGGCGCGACCGAGTACGACTCGCCGTACAGGTGCTTCAGCGGGTAGCTGACCGTGGCCTGCAGGTCGGTGCAGCTGCCGACTGGCTCGGCCAGGAAGACATCTGGGCGGGTTTCGTCGGTCAGTCTTTCGGCCGCTTCGACAAGCGAATTGAACTTGCAACAGAAGCAGCCGCCGCTGATCTCTTCGGTCGGCAGCGACGTCGAACCGAGCATCGCGGTGTCGACCAGACCGACACTCTGGTCGTTGGTGATCAGCCCCACCCTCAGGCCGCGCTCGTCAAGCATCCGGGCGGCGCGGAGGATGGCGGTGGTCTTCCCCGCGCCGAGGAAGCCGCCGATCATGATGTATCGCGCTCTCAGCACTGACGCTCCTCGCTCTGGTGTTGCTCGTCAACCATCCGCTGGATGGTCTGGTCCAGGATCGCAGCGTAGCTTTCGGCGTCAACCGCGTCGGTGATCGTGGCGTTCTCCAGCTCGTACAGCCAGCCGCCGTCGTAGGGGTCCTTGTCGATGAGCTGGGGGTTCTCATGCAGGCTTGGGTTGCCCCCTACGAACACCCCGCCGCCTACGCAAAAGATGTCCGATTGGGCCTTAAACCCCTCGATCCAGCCGATGGGCTGCCCCTGACTGACCAAATCGCCATTTTGTGGCGTAAATTCGTGCTCGACGAAGTCGCCCAGCATGCGGATCGCAAACTTGGTGAGGCCTACGCGCAGACGTCCCCCGCCCACGTCCAACAGCCAGTAGTGGGACGGGCAGAAGCGGTGGGACTTTGGCAGACGCGTCGAGAATCGGGCTTGCCGATAGTAGAGCGTATCGGCGGGATCGATAGGCATACAGGGAACCGCCGAACTCAGGTAACAACGCGGATCGTGGTCCGATTATAGGCGATTGCGGACGCCGAGGGACAATATTCCGGCCGCTCGCCGTAAATGTCGAGCCGGCCGTTCGTTCCGCTCTCCGCAGGGCACAAGGCAGGGCGCCGAAACGTTGCGCAGGTTACGCCCCCGCAGGCGTGCCGCGGGCGGCGCTCGGTTGCCCGTGACTATCGCCTGCGCGCTGTCGACTCGGCGCCG
This sequence comes from Posidoniimonas corsicana, assembly GCF_007859765.1. Lineage (NCBI taxonomy): Bacteria > Pseudomonadati > Planctomycetota > Planctomycetia > Pirellulales > Lacipirellulaceae > Posidoniimonas > Posidoniimonas corsicana. The sequence continues at coordinate 1,862,927 of NZ_SIHJ01000001.1, read as the reverse complement.
CCCCTAGTAGAATCGGCGGCGGGCGCGGCTGTCTCCAGGCCGACCGGAACTCACTCCTTCCCGACGGGCGAGCGCATGAATCGCAGAAGCTTTCTAACCTCGACGACCGCCGCCGCCGCGGCACTGGCGTGGCGTCCGGCGCCCGCGGCGGCCGCGCAGAACCAATCCAGCGAACCGCTGTCGATCTACAAGGCGGTAAAGTGGGGCATGATCCAGTCGGGCGGATCGGTGCTCGATAAGTTTGAACTCTGCCGCGAGCTGGGCTACGACGGCATGGAGCTCGTTAGCCCCGGCGGGCCAACCGCGAAGGAGGTCCGTGCCGCCTCCGAATCGACCGGCATGCCGGTGCACGGACTGGTCGACATGAAGCACTGGGAGATCCGCCTCTCCTCGCCCAGCGAGAGCGATCGCGACAACGGGCGAGCCATCCTGGAGCAGGCAATACGCGACGCCAAGGCGTACGGCGGCGACTCGGTGCTGCTGGTCCCCGGCCGGGTCGGCGGCGCCGACGAGACCCACGACCACGTGTGGGGCAGGTCGGTCACCGAGATCCACAAGGTGCTGCCGCTGGCCAGCCGGCTCGGCGTGCGGGTGCTGATCGAGAACGTGTGGAACGGCTTCTGCGAGACGCCCGACCAGCTCCGCGACTACCTGGACGAGATCGACAGCCCCTGGGTCGGCGCGTACTTTGACATCGGCAACGTCCGGAAGTTCGGCCCTAGCGAGGACTGGATCCGCACGCTGGGGCCGCGGATCGTCAAGCTCGACGTCAAAGACTGGGGCGAGTCCAACGGCTTCTGCAAGATCGGCGACGGCGACGTTAACTGGCCCGCGGTGCGCGAAGCATTGCGAGAGATCAACTTCTCCGGATGGGCGACCGCCGAGGTTGGCGGTGGGCAGCGGGACCGCCTGGCGGAGATCGCTCAGCGGATGGACCGCGTGCTGCTGTCCTGAGCTGCCTGCAGGTTGGCGATAGAGGTTCGGTCGTGCGGGATGCGCCGATGGTCCGGGCCGTTGTCCACCGGCTAGCGGGCTCGTGAGACTGGCCGCCTGCAGAATCCCAAAGACGCTGTCGCGGCTGGCCGTCTGGCCACCAGGGGAAGCTAAGGTTGAGAGATCGGCCGCGTCGGCGGCTGCGCCCGCCGACTCTCTCCGCCGTTCCCACGCCATGACGCCCGCAGCCCCCCGCACGTTTGCTCTTGAAGGCTGGCTCGACCGTTGCAAGGACCACGCCGCCCTGTCAATCGCCGCCTCGCTGTTGCTGGCGACCATCGTCGCGGCAGCCGACTACGCGACCGGCGATGAGATCCCGCTGATCGTGTGCTACCTCCCATCGGTCCTCATCATGACCTGGGTGAGCAGCGCCGCGGTGGGGGCGACGCTGGCAGCGGCGTGCTGCACAGCGTGGCTGGCGGATGACCTTCTTGCCCTGGACGGCCAGGGCGTGACGGCCCAGGAGGCCTGGACCGCGGCCATCCACGCGGTGTTCTTCGTGGTGCTGGTCGGGATGCTGACCCGGCTGCGGATCGCCAACGAGAACGAACGCCGCCTGGCCCGCACCGACGGGCTCACGGGCCTGCTGAACGCCAAGGCGTTCCGCGAGCGGGCGGAAGAGGAACTCGCGAGGTCCGTCCGCCGGGAGCACTGCGTCTCGGTGGCGTTCATCGACTGCGACAACTTCAAGACCGTCAACGACACCCTCGGCCACCTCGAGGGCGACCGCCTGCTGGCCGCCATCGCGGCCGAGATGCAGGAGAGCGTCCGCAAGATGGACGTCCCCGCCCGCATGGGTGGCGATGAGTTTGCTGTGCTCCTGCCGGAGACCACCGAGCAGCAGGCCGAGCAGGTGATCGCGAGGATGCGGGAGCGGCTAGACGCGGCCATGGCCGCGAACAACTGGCCGGTCACCTTCAGCATCGGGGTGGCGGTCTACGAAACGCCGCCCCGCTCGGTCGACGAGCTCATCCACGGCGCCGACGAGCTGATGTACGAGGTCAAGGCCGACCAGAAGGACGCGGTTGTGTTCCGCCTGGTGGCCTAAAGTCCGCCGTCAACCGGCGCCGCCCGCACAACCGGCGCGTCCGGCGTGCGCGGCAATCTCGACTTTGCTTGGCCAGACGCCGGGACCGGAAACGATGAAGTGACGTGACACGCGCCACTTCCCCGTTGTCCCCGTCGCCGAGCGTCCCCGTCATGAGCATGTGCGAGCACTCCGTCCACTGGCACGAGGGGATGTTCCTCACGCCGCACCACTTCCAGGCCGCCGACCGCCGCAGCGCGCAGCTGCGGCAGCTCGGCTCCAGCTGGGACTCGCACTACAACTGGGGCGTCCGCACGATCGAGCTCGACGCCGACGCGCTCGCCAACCACCGCCTGGTGGTCCGCCGGCTGCGGGCGCGGATGCCCGATGGCGAGCTGCTCTCGTTCCCCGAGGACGGCAGCCTGCCCGTGCTGGACCTGCAGCCTGCGCTCAACGCGGCGGAGTCGGTGGTGGTGTACCTCGGACTGCCGCTGCAACACCAGTCCCGCGCGAACACCGCCGGCGAGTCCGCGAACATCGCCGCGCGGCGGCTGATCCAGACCCGCGAGGCGCGCGACGAAAACACGGGCGACCACGCCCAGAGCATCCAGGTCCTGACCCCCAACGCGCGGCTGCTGGTCTGCGGCGACGACCTGTCCGGCTTCGTGGTGCTGCCGATCGCCGGCGTGCGTCGGTCGGAGTCGTCCACCGGAGCGCCGGTGGTCGACCAGGACTTCATCCCGCCGGTGCTGGCGTGCGACGCCTGGCAGCCGCTGCACCAGGGCGTGCTGGCGCGGGTGCTCGACAAGGTCGAGAAGAAGGTTGAGATGCTCGCCACCCAGATCGAGTCGCGCCGTCTGCGGTTCGAGAGCCAGGGTCCGGGCGAGCGGGTGATGCTGGAGCAGCTCCGCGAGCTGCAGGCCGCCGCCATGGTGCTGCGTGTGGACGGCGCCGCCCAGGGCGTAGCGCCGCTGACCGCCTACCGCGAGCTGGCCCGCCTGGTGGGGCGGCTGTCGATCTTCGCCGGCGACGGCCGGATGTTCTCGCTGCCCGCCTACAACCACGACGACCTGGGCGGCTGCTTCCTGGCGGCTCGTCAGGCGGTCGAGGACCTGCTGGCGTGCGTCACGCAGCCCGGCTACCAGGAGCGGCCCTTCGTTTCGGACGAGATGCTGCTGCGGGTTGACCTTGACCCGGCGTGGCTGCACTCGGGTAAGTCGCTGTACCTGGGCGTGCAGAGCTCGCTGCCGGCCGACGAGGTGGAGCGGCTGCTCTCCAGCGGCCGCAACATCAAGTTCGGCTGTGCGAAGCGGGCCGACACGCTGTTCCTGCTCGGCCACGCCGGACTGGAAGCCCGCCGCGTGGTGCACACCCCGCGGGCGTTGCCGGTGCGGAGCGGCCTGCAGTACTACGCGCTGTCAGCGGACGGCGCGCCGGAGGAATGGCGGCATGTCGAGCGGTCGCTGACGCTGGCCGCGCGGCTCAGCGAGCAGCTGCTGATCGATGAGTTCAGCGACCACGACGCCGTGGTGCTGGACGTAGACGGCAAGTCGGCCACGCTGAAGCTGTCGCTGTTCGCCGTGGAGGACGAAACCACAGGGCAGCAGACTGACGCCCCGGCCGCTCGGCCCGAACTGGCGACAACCCCGTAGCGTCCCAACCGCGCTGCCTTCAGAACGCCCGCGCTGCGACCGCTACGCTTCGGACGATTCAATCGGCTCGAACACTGGCTCCCCGCCGTCTCGCTCGAGGGGCGCGGCTGCCAACCAACTGCTCCATCCCAACCGCGGACGATCACCATCCCGCTGGGCTGAGAGCCGCGGTATATCCGACTTCCGCAGCACCAGCTGCACGTCAAAGTCGAGCTCAGGCCCGATGGCAAGCCTCACCATCTGACACAGCGAGACAAACCTGCGGCGGTCCTGTCCGCCCCCGGCGTCGGGGAGGAACCGGGCAAACTGCTGGGCGTCGAGCGGACCGACCCGCACGCGGATGCGGCTCTGGCGGTCCCACACGCGGCTGCCCAGCACAGCGTCGACTCCCAGGCGGTTGGCGGCGCCCCAGGCGCCGGCGCGGGTCTGCTCTGCGGGCGATAGCTGGAGCCACTGCCCCTGGAACTGCTCGATCTCCACGGGAACGCGGAAGTGGCTCGACAGCATGGCGGCTACCTGGCTGGCCGAACGTCGACGGCGGGAGAGCGTCCCGACGTGCCGGGCGAGGACTGAATCGGGGATCTGGTCGACCACCTCGGCTGCACCGCCCTGCCCCGTAGGCTGGGTGACGGAGAGTCGGTTGCGCAGCTTGGGAGTCGCGACGCCGATCAAGCTGTACAGCGCGGTGGAGAAGGGGTCGGCCTGCGTCCGGTCGGCCACGCCGTCGGCCAGGCCCCGGTCGATCCGGCACTTGGCCCACACGCGGTAGAGCTGGCCGATCAGTCGGTTGTTGAACAGGTCGTACCAGGCGTTGAGTGTACGCTTAGCGGCGTCGCGTAGCCGGCACTCGAGCTGGATCAGCAGCTCCGTGTAGTGCCGGGGCAGCACGCCGCTGGGCCCGGTAAGGCCCATGAAGTTGACCCTCACGCGGGAGGTGTTTTCGTCTGCGTCGTCCGGCGTGATCGAGTCGATTGCGCTGGCGGGGAACGCGGTGGACGGGGGCGTCGAGAACCTCACCGCGGGGCTGCCCAGGCGCCGGTCGCGGTCGGCGCCCGCAGACGACTGCTCTAGCAGCCGCACCGCTTGGAAGAAGTCGAAGCTAGCGCCCTCGGCGTACAGCTGCTGCTGCACACTCGGTGCGTCGGGGTCGGACGGTATCTCGGCGACGGCGGTCACAGCAGCTCAACGCCTCCCGAGCGGGGACGCCAGACCTTCACCAGGCCCTGCTGCTTGGTCTTGAGCGTCAGCCGGGTGAACGAGTTCATCGTGGCGTACTCGGCGAAGAAGCGTTCGAGCACAGCGCCGAACAGGTACGCGCCGACGCCGCGGTAGTTTTCTTCGTCGAGCTCGAGCTCCACCGACACGCCGCGGCAGACGCCGCCGTCGGCGGGGCCGCCGACGCGGCACACTGCGCGGCCGATGTTCATGCCGATCACGCCGTCGATCATCTCGCTGTTGGCGATCGCCTGCGTGCGGTTCGCGGACCGGTCGGCGAAGTCGTACAGCCGGAGGATCTCCCGCAGCGCCGACAGGCCCAGCCGGTCGTTTGTCAGCGACAGGTGGTTCAGCGACAGGTGCGAGACCAGCCGCCAGTAGGCGGCCGCCCCCAGCGGCGGGCGGACCGGCGCGGTGGGCTGCCGCAGGCAGCTGGCGGACCGCACGGGGACGGGCGTCTCCATCTGCAGGCGCAGGCCGGCGGGCCCGGACGGGATCTGCAGCGGCAGGTCCCGGTTGGTGCAGGTCGCGTGCACGGTAATAGTCTGCTCGGCGGGCTGGGCCGGGGTGAAGTCCAGGTCGACCAGCCGCAGCATCACGTCCGACCCGGTGTCGTCGTGCTGCGAGGCGCCACGGCGGCGTGTGTGCCAGTAGGCGCGGGCCTCGTCCTCGCCCCGCCACGAGTTCTCGTGATCCAGCCCGTAAATCGGCTCGTAGCGTGTCGCGCGGCCGGTGGAGACGCCCACCACGCGGTCGGCGCTGTACACCTCGGTGGCGTCCCGGTTGTGGACGTCGGGCAGCACGGGGTACTCGTGCTTCTTGTGGGTCAGCCGGATCGGCTCGCAGACCTTCTCGAACAGGTTGACGATCGGCGTGCAGCCCAGCCGGAACGTGCTGGCGTTCACCTCGCGGGCGAGGCGTTCGTCCGCCTCATCGAGGTAGATCAGGATGTCGATCTTGGCGCCGGCGGTCGGCAGCGCCGCGGCCAGTCCGGCGATGTCGATGAAGGCGAACTTCTGGGGGAACGCGAACAGCTCGGTCAGCAGCTGGTACGCGCGGCTGGACTGTGGTGGGCTGGGCAAGAGCGACTCGTCGTCGCCAAAGCCGACCGGGTGGAGGGTCTGCTCGGCCGGAGCGTCGCTCAGCAGGCGGCCGCCATCCTCTGCCGAAGAGCGGACCTCGACCCGGGTCGAGCGGTTGAGCAGCTGTTCGTACAGCTTCGCCATCAGGTGGTCGTCGCCCTGCAGGTGGACCCGCAGCGTGTCGAGCGACAGCTCGCTGAACTTCATGTCGGCGTGCGTCTGCAGGCTGATCCGCAGCACGGCCGCGGTCTGCGGCGGCGGCGTCAGGCCGCGGTCGAACGGCGGGAACTCGATCGCCGCGTCCACCACGTCTAGCGGCCACAGCCGCACCGGGAAGCAGGTGCGGTACCGGCAGGCGGACCCGCCAGAAGTCTTTGCGCGGACCCCGACGCCGCGGGGCACTGGGAGCCCGCCAGGCTGGGGGCTCGCCGGGTCGGCGTCGAACTGGGCGATCGCCATCGACGGGATCGGCGCCAGGTAGTGCGGGTAGAGCGCCGAGAGCAGCCCGTCGGTGATCTCGGGGAACTGGTCGTCGAGCTTCTTCTCGACACGGGCCGACAGCAGCGCGAAGGCCTCGATCAGCCGCTCGACGTGCGGGTCGCGGCTCTGGTTGCGCTCCAGCAGCAGCTGCCCCGCCGCCGCGGGGTACTGCTTGGCGAACTCCTCCGCCTCGTGGCGGATGAAGTGGAGCTGCTCTTCGTAGTAGGGGTACAGCGATGCGTTCATGGTCGCTCCGTCGTGACGTGGGCCCGGCCGCTGGTGTTGCGGACCTTCACCGCCAGCGTGACCGCCCGCTGGGGATCGTCACGCAGCGTCCCTTGGATGTGGAACCGCCCCTCGTTGCAGAGCTTGGAGGTGGCGTCGGCGCGGACGCGGACCCGTACCAACCGCGGCTCGAAGCGCTTGAGCGTCTGCTCGAGCTGCCGCGCGGTGGCCACCCGCTCGTGGTGGGTCGCGATCGAGAGGGACTGCGGCGCTGGTGAGCCGTAGGTGAGCAGAGAGTTGGTCGCCTCGGGGCAGCCGGCGAGTTCGTCGCCCGGCGCGACGCTGCAGGTGTTGAGCAGGTCCTCGATGTCGTCGATCAGGCTCGCCAGGCCGGCGGGCCGGGGCTCTGCGACGCCGCCGCAGGCGGCCACCAGGCGGTCGAGCAGCGAGGGGGCGAGCGTCGGGGAGGGCATGCTCGGTCTCAACAGGTCGGGAGTACAAAAAATGGGCCGCGGCGCCCCCGGCAGGGACCGCCGCGGCCCGGCATGTCGAAGGGCCGACTAGATGGCCTTGTTCTCCTGCAGGTTCCAGCCCGCCTTGACCGGGGTCTCCAGGGCGCCCTTGTCGCTCTGCGGGCGGTACTGGTAGCTGATCTTGGCGAAGGCCAGCGTGACGGTGTCCATCGGCAGGCTGTCGCCGGTGCCCCCGCCCGTGTTGTAGGACGACACCATCACGTCCTCCAGCTTGATCTGGTAGAACTCTTCCTGGTCGCCGCCGGCCTTGCGGGCCACGAGGGTCGCTTCCTTGATGTGCTCGCCCTTGGCGCAGGACAGGAACAGCTTCGGCGAGGCCTTGCAGGCACGCATGGTGAACGTCAGGTCCTGCATGCTGACCTTGCCCGAGCCGGCGCCGGTGCCGTAGACAAAGCTGGCGGGCTGGGTCTCGCCCCAGTTGAAGCCGATCAACTGGATCTCGTTGGTGTGGGTCGAGTCCTTGGACTCGCCCTCGATCCCGTCGATCTTCAGGAAGTAGTCGATGGAGGAATGCTGGTCGGACATCTATCTAAGCTCCGTGTGGAATGTGAGTTTGGTTGTTAGCGGTTGTTGAGCATCATCTGGGTGAGCACCGTGCCCATGACCTGCCGCTCGCGCATCAGGCCGGCGGCCTGCAGCGCCTGGGCGCCCATGTGGTCGGCCTCCTTCTCCAGCGCAGCGTCGTCGTTGACCCACGCGCCCTGCAACTGCATGGTGGGCTGGACGCGTCCCTGCTTCTGCTGCACCACGTGCCATGCCTCGTGCGGCAGATGCTTTTCCTGCCCGGACGCGACATGGATGTCGGTGCCCTGGGCGTAGGCGTGGGCTTTGAGCTTGGCCGGCTTGTCGCTGTTGTAGTGGACCTTGACGTCGTCCATGCTGTAGCCGGACAGGCTCTCGATCCCCGACTTCAGGTTGTCGGGCAGGCCGGTGTTGTTCGACTTGGTCTGCGCCGGAACAACCCCAACCGCCGCGCCGCTCGCTTGGCTCTTCAGTTGCATCGGTAGGCCCTTTCAGGGAAATGGGGCAGGCCCGGGAACCCCGGGCCGCCCGCCCCGGGTGGGGCGGACGGCGCCGGTTTGTCCCGTCTGCTGGATCAGCCCTTCTGAGGCACCTCGGCCACCAGCCGCATGCTGGCGCTGAGGGTCTCGAGCTGGAAGTGCGGACGCAGCCACGCGACCGCCTCGTACCAGCCCGGCTTGCCGGCCACGGCACGCACCTCGACGGTGGCGTCGGACAGCGGGCACTTAGCCTTGGTCTCGTCGCCGGCCATGGAGGGGTCGCACACGTAGTTGGCGATCCAGTCGTTCAGCCACTTCTCGCACTGGTCGGCCTCGAGCATCGAGCCGACCTTGTCGCGGGCCATCACCTTCAGGTAGTGGGCGAAGCGCGACACGCACAGGAGGAAGTTGATCTTCGTCGACAGGTCCGCGTTGGCGGTCGCGGCGTCGTCGAAGTAGGTCTTCTGCTTCTGGGCCGACTGGGCGCCCATGAACACGGCGAAGTCGGTGTTTTTGGAGTGCAGCAGCGGCAGGAAGCCGAGGGTCGACAGCTCGAACTCGCGGCGGTCGGAGATGGCGATCTCCGTCGGGCACTTCATCGCGACGTCGCCGTCGTCGGTGTTGAAGGTGTGCACCGGCAGGCCCTCGACCTTGCCCCCGCCCTCGACGCCGCGGACCTTAGCGTACCAGCCGTACTTGCTGAACGCGTCGGTCACGCGGGTGGCGTACGCCCAGGCGGCGTTCATCCACAGGTACTTGCTGTGGTCGCGGCCGTCGACGAACTCCTCGAAGTCGAACTCCTCGACGCTCTTGAAGTCCTCGCCGTACGGCAGGCGGCCGAGCACGCGGGGCATGCACAGCGCCACGTAGCGGGAGTCCTCCGAGTCGCGGAACGAACGCCACGACGCGTGGGCCGCCGACTCGAAGATCTTGGCCAGGTCACGCGGGTTGGGCAGCTCGGTGAAGCTGGTCAGGTTCAGCAGCGCCGGCGAGGCGGCGGTGATGAACGGCGCGTGGGCGCCGGCGGCCACATTCGAGATCAGCTTCAGGAGGTTGATGTCCTCCGGGTGGCGGCTGAACTCGAAGTCGCCCACCAGCATGCCGTAGGGCTCGCCGCCCAGCTGGCCGTACTCTTCCTCGTAGACCTTCTTGAACAGCGCGCTCTGGTCGAACTCGACCGCGGTCTCGAGGTCCTTGAGCAGCTCGCGCTTCGTGACGTTCAGCACGCGGATCTTGAGCGTCGTGCCGGTTTCCGACTGGTGCACCAGGTAGTGGAGGCCCCGCCAGCTCCCCTCGAGCTTCTGGAACTTCTCATCGTGCATGATCTCGTTGAGCTGCGCGGAGATCTTCTCGTCGATCTTGGCGATCCAGTGGTTGATCTCGGCGGCGGCGTCCTGGCTGGTCACCTGGTCGGCGTCGACTACGTGCGAGATGAACTCCTGCAGGTAGTCGCGCTGCGACTGCCGCTCGGAGTCGTCCAGGGCGCGTGAGTTTTCGAGCAGCTTTTCAAGCAGGCTGAGCTCCTGGGCATCAGCCGCGTCGACGGTAGCTTCGGCGGTCGCCATTATTCGGTTCTCCCGTAGTGGGTGGGTGCTTGTGTGATTGGTCGCGGCGGGGGCCTACTCGGCTTCCTTCTCGCCCAGCTCGTCCTTCAGCGACTTGGCCGCCTCGGCGTCGGTGAGGACCTCCTGCAGCAGGTCGGCGTACGAGTCGTTGCCCTCCATCGTGCTGAGGATCTGACGCAGCTTGTGGCGTGCGTCCAGCAGGCTGTTGAGCGCCGGCACCTGCTTGGCCACATTCTGCGGCTCGAAGTCGGAGATCTCGCTGAAGTTCAGCTCGGCCGATAGGTTGGTGCCCTCTTCGTCGGTCAGGCGGTTGGGCACCTTCAGGGCCAGCCGCGGCCCGATCTTGCCCAGCACCTCGTTGAAGTTGTCGCGGTCGATCGGGACGAACTTGCGTTCCTTGACCGGCTTGGGGGTCTCGGTCTGGTCGCCCGCCAGCTCGGACAGCACGCCCACGACGAAAGGGAGTTCCTTCTGCTCGAGGGCGCCATTGGTTTCGACGTCGTAGGTGATCTGCACGCGCGGCGGACGCACACGGTCAAGCTTGTGCTGGAGGCTTTCGCTCATCGATTCGCTTCCTTTGATTGGGTCTCTGGGTAGTGGGCGTCACGCCCGAAACGGACTTAGGCCGATGCATCAACTCCGTCCGCTTCGGCGATACCAAACTCGCGATTCAGCTCCGTAAGCGTCGATTGCTCCCGGATTACGTGCTGCATCAAAGACGGGAACGGCAGCCGGCCGAGCCGGACCGCGCGTTTAATCAGGTAGGGTATTGGGCTGTGCGGCTCCATCGCACGGAGCCGGTCGGCGGTGTCGTCGAGCAGGCAGTACAGCTGCTCGCGGCCCGATGAGCCGAGTGTCGACGGCGCGGGCGGCGCCTCGTGCTCGGCTGAAAGTGGTTCTTCGGTGCCCGCGGACGGGAAGCCCAAGCGGGCGAGCTCGTCAGCCAGCAGGCCCTGCAGGTCCGCCAACGCGGCCCGCAGGTTGGCGAGTCCGGGCGCGTCGGCTTCGAGACGCTCGTCCAGCGTGCCCCGCAGCGAGTCCAGCCAGTAGAGCGCGCCGGACGCGTCGTCGTGATTCTGCTTAAAGCACTCGGGCGTGATCCGGGTTCGCAGGCCGGCCAGCTCGTCCGACTCGGCGGCCGGCTCGCCCCGCAGGCGGGTCCAATCGACGTAGCTGCGGGAGTCGTCGCCGTGGCCGATCAGCGGGAGCGTGCGGACCTGGTTCGGGAAGCACAGACCGCGGTGGGGGTCGTCGAGGAGGTTGCGGAGCGGGGTGCCGCGGGTCTCGGCCGGGTCGTCGCCCGCGGCGGGGGCGACGCGGTCCCAGCACTCGTCGGCCAGCCGGGCGATCAGCTCTAGCCCCTCGCGCAGGCCGCCGAGCCCGTCGGTGTGGGCGCGGGCCTCGGCCAGGTGGCACGCGGTGCGGAGGTCCTTGGCGTGCCCGGCCAGGGCCTGCTCGCACTCGCTGACGATGCCCTTCCAGTCGGCCCGCTTGAGCTGCGTGGGCCGCGTGGCGTCGTCGAAGGCGTCGGCGGACTCCTCCCGACGCAACTCCCTGAGCATCGGCGCAAGCGTCATCGCGAAGTGCGACTCATCGCCGGTCGGCGAGTCGCCCTCGAGCGGCGACAGCAGGGATTCGCAGGTAACGCTGGCCATCAGGGAAGGGGTACGAGGTGTTCGTTGCAGGGGGACGGGTGGTCCGACTCGTCTTTGGAAAGTAGGTCATGCGGGAGATGCCAGTGCCGCGTGCGAGCAACTTTCCTAAATCTTTCGCGCACACGGCGGCCCCTCCCCGGGTGGCCTACTCTTTGTCAGCGCGCCCGGACCACGCTGCGCCCCACCCGTACCCAGCGTCCCTACAGCCCCTACCCCCGTCACAACGCGTCGGCATGCGAACATCGACCACCGAGCCGCTGCACAAAGCGATCCGCTACGCGTTGCGGCTCCACTCCGCGGTTGAGCGGGGCGAGCGTCTGAGCCTCGCCAAGGAGCAGACCGTGCTGACCGGCCTGGCGTTGGAGGTTCCCGACGGCGGCGCCGACGATCATTTTCGCGGCGCCCGCTACGCGCTGGTTTGTTGGCTCGACGAACTGTTCATCTGCCGGTCGCAGTGGTCCGACGCCTGGAACGAGAGGAAGCTGGAGTCGGCGCTCTACGGCGGCAACGACCGCGCCTGGGAGTTCTGGCGGCAGGCTCAGCGGGCCGCCGCGCAAACCACCGACGACGCCCTTAGCGCGTACTACCTGTGCGTCGCGTTGGGCTTCCGCGGCCGGCTCCGCAACGATCCCCCAGCCCTGGAAGAGTGGTTCGAGCAGACCCGCGCCCGGGTGACCCGGTCGGCCGGCCTCGCGGCGACGCCCGCCGCTCGCCGGCGTCGTCGATCATCACCGCCGCGGCTGCGTGGCGAGGCGCGCCTGCGTCGGTTTGTCGCGGTGGCGACGGTCGCAACGATTCTGCTAGCGCCCTTCGCCACCTACGCCGTGATGCAACGAATCTTCGCCTGACAGCGCCGCCCCAGCCCAGCAACACGCCCATGATCGCACTGATTCGCAAGGCGGCGCCAACCGTCGCCAAGATCGCCGCGGCCCCGTTCATCAGCTTCGGACGGGGGGCGATCGCAGGCGGAGCGATCACTTGGCTGCTTCACGGGCTGCTGGTCGTAGCGGTGCTGTATGGCCTGCAGCGGCTCAACGCCTACCTGGAGCTCGAGAAGGTCGTTCGTGCGCCTTCCAGCCTGCTCCGCGAGACGTGGCTGCCCATCCTGTTCCTGCTCGCCTACGCGTTGGGCTGGGCCGCATTGGCCACCTGGCGCGCCGCGACCCGTCCCGAGGCGGCTTCGCGGTTCCCGGAACTCGACCGCTGCTGGCGGCAGGTCGTAGCGGCGATGCACCGCCACGGGGTGGACCTCGCCGAGAAGCCACTGGTGCTGATGCTGGGTGAGCCCGGCGGGAGGGAGGCCGAGCTGCTGTCGTCGTTCGCCGTCGCGCCGACGTTTGGCCCTGCCCCTGCGCAGCCGCACGCCAAGCTCCGCGTGTTTGCCGACGACCAGGCGATCTACCTGCTGTGCCACGAATCGTCGCTGCTCTCCACCGCCGCCGAGCGGCTATCGCACGTCCGCGGCGTCAAGCGGCGCGCGAGCCAGCCATTCGAGACCATCGCTTCCACTGAACAGCGGATGCCGGCCGCGCTGCGCACGCCGGCAATGGCCGCAGCCGGGGAGCCCACAGGTCGGGACTTCGCCGCGGTGGACGATTCACAATCCCCGGTTGGCTGCTCCGACGACGCCACAACCCTCACACTGGCCGAGCAGCTCGATGCGCAGCAGGCGTCGCCGTGCGGGACCCCTGCCCTGTTCGATGACGAGCAGGCCGAGCGCTGCGCGGCCGAACTCGACCACTTGGTGCGTCTGATCAAGAACGAACGCGGCACGGTCGCGGCCATCAATGGAGTCGTCGCCCTAACGCCGGTAGACGCCGCCGACTCGGACGCCACCGCCGACGCGTTTGGTTGGGCGTTGGAGCAGGACCTGGCCGTGCTCGGCGACGCCGCCGGAGTGCGGGTCCCGGTGCTGTCGATCGTCAACGACCTCCAGCACGCTCCAGGATGCGGCCACCTGCTGCACGTCCTGCCGCCCGACCGCAAGAGCAAGCGGCTGGGGATTGAGGTAGACCCGCGGGCCGCTGCACAGGACGGGGCAGCGGAAGATACCATCGGCGAGCTGCTGGACCGCATGACGCCGGTGCTCTGCCAACGGCTGATGCAGGTCGACGACGACCCCGCCAGCGATGACTCGCTCGGCGATAACGCCGCGTTGTTCGAGCTGCAGTCTTACCTGTCCGAACGCCGCGACAGGCTTGCCAAGCTGCTGCACGAAGGGCTCCGCAGCAATCCCACGCAGCCGTGGCCGCTGCATGGCTGCTTCCTGGTCGCCACCGGCGACGCTCTCGGCGCTAGCCAAGCCTTCGGGTCGGGCGTCCTGCAGTCGCTTGCGACGCGACGCGCAACCGCTTGCTGGACCACCGAAGCCCTGGACCAAGACGCCCGCTATACCCGCGTGGCCGGCTTGGGCTACGCAGGGCTCACGGCCGCCAGCGTCGCGGTCGGGTGGCTGCTGATCGGATAGCAATCGCTTTCCGAGCACTACCCACGGACTGACCGCCCGGGCGATTGTGGCTCCCCCCTGGAGGGGTCATGACGGGGCCCGGATCGGCGTGCACCGAGGGCCCTCTCGAGCCGGCTTACGCGACCCATCGTGTCGCACCTCATCGAAGCGTCCACGGCAGTTTATTGCACCGCCACGCTTGTTGATTGCAAACGGGCGCTGCAGCCGAGACAAGTTGCATGATCGGGCGTCAATTCCGCGTTCTATCGATGTCAATCACGTTGCCGAACCGACTACTGGGAGTATAGAATTCGTACCATCAGATCGGGGTTCGTGCGCTGCCCGCCGCAGGCCGGCAGCCCCCTGAAACCGGCAGCGCCCGCTGGGCGTCGCCAGGCTGCTCTGGCTCCTTATCCGCCACGCGACAAGACAGACGTCCGCAGGCGTAGGTTCTTATCAAATTGAGGGTATCTATGATGTTCCGGCGATCCCAGACGCGCGGTTTTACTCTGGTTGAGCTGCTGGTGGTCATCGCGATCATCGGCGTGCTGATCGCGTTGCTCCTGCCGGCCGTGCAGGCGGCCCGCGAAGCCGCCCGCCGCATGCAGTGCTCCAACAAGCTGAAGCAGATCGCGTTGGCGATGCACAACTACCACGACTCGAACAAGGTGTTCCCCCCGGGCGCGCAGCAGAGCTCCACAAACATCGGCAACGCCAGCTACTACGTGGGCTGGACCCGAGAGATCATGCCCTTTATGGAAGACACTCAACTCAAGGACCTCTACATACCCGACGTGCCGGTCAACAGCACGACCGACTTGGGCGCCAAGACTTTCCGCGAAACTTTTGTTCCCGCGTACCTCTGCCCTTCCGACCTGACGCCGGAACTGGCTGTGCCCGCGAGCGGGCCCACCAACGGCCAGCAGTTCGCCACGTCTAGCTACGCGGCGAACGCGGGCCGGGGCGACGGCTTCGTGACCTGGTACCTGTACGAGGACGTGGGCAGCCCAAGCGACGTCAACACCCAGACCGGCCGGGAGTGGGGCTGGCGTGGACCTGTGCACACCACGATGGCGCCCGGCGCGGCGAAGCCAGCCGGTGTGGGGCTGCTGAAGCGTGAGTCGATCGCCAAGATCACCGACGGGACGTCAAAGACGATCCTGGTCGGCGAGTCGACCAACGACTTTACTCAGCGCCGCAAGTTCTGGGCGTGGACCTGGGGCAACTACCTGATGGCTCAAACCGTGCCCCAGGCGCGGACCTTCGATCACGACTTCCCCAACTGCCCGAACGACACCGGAACCTCCGGCGCCTACCCCGGGCGGTCCCGCCGCACCTGCATGTCTGCTTGGTGGGCTCGGCACCCGGCGGGGATGAACACCGCCATGTGCGACGGATCGGTCGGTTTCACGACCTTCGATATCGACCTCAACCTGTTCGCGTCGCTGGGCAGCATCGCGGCGGCCGACGACGAGAACTCGGTCTACGGCCCGCCGACCCGCGGCGGCCGGTAGCTGCTCGGCTGCGACAGCCGCTACCTAACTACCTGCACGACAACGAGAGAAAGACGCTGCGAAATGCCGGATCGCTTTGGATGGCGCCCGTTGGGGCTGCTTGGGCTGGGTGTGGCTTTTATGGTTGGTTGTGGGTCGTCCGCCGGGCTGGTTCCCGTGGAGGGCGTGGTAACTCTGGACGGCAATCCCCTGCCCAACTGCCAGGTGCTGTTCTACGTGCCCGGTGGGGGCGCCGAGACCAACTTCACCGACGTGACCGACGCCCAAGGGAAGTTCTCGCTGACCACCATCAATAACGAGGGGGTCGGCATCAAGCCTGGCAATTACACTGTGCAACTCCGGACCGGCTTTGCGGGCCCCGAACTGACCGAGACCGACCCGATCCCTAAGGAGCTGGTCCCGCCCGCTCAGCAGGAGCAGCAGTTTGAGGTTCCGCCCGAAGGCGACGCCAACGTCACCTTCGCGTTGACAAGCAAGTAGCCGGCGGCGGCGATCCAAGTCGCCGCGTTGACGAGCAAGCATACGCCGGCGGGTTCCGTGGAGCCCGCCGGCTTTTTCGTGCGCCGAGCCAGTGCTTGCGAAGAGATCCCGCCGCCCGCGACAACCGGGCTAGTCCCGAGCCAGATCGGCATCCCCTCCGCCCTGCGGGCGACGAGTGTATCTGCGACTAGCCGTTCAACGACGAAGGCTGAACACGCCAGGCTCACGGCGCGCCAATTCTGTGCCGTTTCACGCGGATCGTGGTGGAAAACGGCCACCTCGCGCGATCCAATGGGGGTAAACGCCTGTGCGCCCAGATACCTGCCAGTGACACTGGCAGGCAGGAGTTCATGCTGCGCACGTTGACCAGCGTTTCGTTTAGTGGCGTTAGGTGTCCGAACGGAGCGCCCCAAAACGGACAAAACCCCAACGGCGGCGTTTTTAGGAGTTTGCCCCAATCCACTATCAGTCCAGCACTTACGGCGAGACAAGGAGGAAATAGGCCCCGAGTTTTGTCCCTTTCGCGCGTGTTTTTGGACAAAACGAATCGGCTACCCCCCGCCTGGCAAGTAGTAAAGAGTGCCGGACGGCGGAGCGCTTCGCAGCCTCAACCGGTGGTGGTCGATAGGCCAGCTCTTGCCGGCGTGAGCAGCCGGCCGCTAGAGCGAGAGCTTAAGCTCGGCGGTCGCTGTGGCGCCCGCCTTGACCTCGACGCCCGTGGCGCCGACGCGTTGCGACTGCTCCTTGACGCTCCAAACGAGGTACTTGCCCGGCTTCACGCCAGTGAAGAGGAATTGACCCTGGGCGTTCGTGCTGGCCGAGGCGACCGGCTGCTGCGACGGGTCCCGCAGTTCGACGGTGAGCCCCGGCTGGGGGCGGACCCCCTCGGTCACCGCGCCGGCTACCCGACCTAACGACGCCTGCTCGGCGGTCACCAGCCGCACAGGCAAGCACAGTTCGCGAGTGAGACCAACGCCGTTAGTCACCTGCGCGGTGACCTCGGCGAGCGGAACGCCCGCCGGCATCGGCAGCGGCGCCACCCAACGCCCTGGGCGTTGCGGATCGGCGACGGCCGCAACGACGGCGGCGCCCTTGGGCGGCTTGCCATCAACCGCTGCGCCGACGAACAGCGAGACCGACGCAACGCCCGAAAGGTCGTCCACGGCGGTCACAGCAAACTCTACCGGCTTGCCGGCGACCGGGGTCGCGGTCGGCGAAACGGCAACGGACGTGGGCGGGTCGCCATCAATGACAATCGGCTGCAGGGTCTGAGCGATCCGGTCGCCTTGGCCATCAAACACCGTCGCGCGGAGCACGCGTCGCCCGACGATGCCATCGGTTGCGAAGCTACCCTGCTGCCCAGAAATCGTTGGGTGGATCGCGAATCGCCCGCCCACCACCTTCGGCTGAACCTTAACCATCCCCTTCCTTGCGGTGTTGTAATACCGCCGCCTATCCACGACCACCGAACCATCGGACGCAAGCTCGCCCAGCACAAGCTCCAGCGTAGCCCCGGCCGGAACGGGCGCCGCATCGGCGGAGTAATCGAGCCCGTCGCCCGACCGCACCATCGCCGGCGCAGAAAGGAGGATGGTCGGCGAGGGCACAACGTCAAGCGTCCCGTTCATCCCGTACGCGGGGCGGCGAGCACGGCGGACGATCGAACGGTCTACCCCGTTGATGGCGAGTCGCGTCAGCACCTGAGGCTGGTCGCTCCAGTCGGGCGCCAGCGTGGCCGAGAGCGTTGCCACCGGGTTCGCGGCGCCGAGGACGGCGTGCAGCCTGCCCCCCGCAACGATGGGGGCCGCGGCGTGTGGGTTGCTCAGCGACCAGGACAGTTCAACCTGCTCGGGTGATCCTGGCAGGCGCTCCGCCCGCAAGGTTGCGACCGTCGCGCCGCTCTCGTCCGGAGCGACCCGGGCGTCGAGCACACGGACGTACTCGCTTGGGTCGCGAACCGACAGCGTCGCGTCTTGTTGGTAGAGCACCTTGCCAGACGACGACTCAGAAACAACTACGGAGACTTTCTCAATATCCAACTCAGCTGTCCCGCCGGGGGCGGGACCACCCGCGGTCAGTACCAGTGGGACCTCGCCCAGCGCAGGGGCGACTGCCTCCGCGGAAAACGGACTGCCCGCATGCACGTCCGCCTTGATGGCCAAGTCGCGCGTCGTGCGGTTCTTGACGATCCAGCGCACCAGCCGCGGCCCGGTGCTGGGGGGGAGTTCGTAGTGGGACTGCAGTTTGCTGCGGACGCCGGCGACCACGGTGTACACCTCAACGGGCGACGCGGTGCACAGGCCGGGCGTAGCGATAGGTACGTGACGCACCCGTCGACCATCGGTCAATCGGAGCAATACGCCTGAGGTCGCGGCCAGGTCGGCGAAACTAGCGTTGCGGTCAAGTTGAATTGCGATCCGAAGCACCGTCCCATCGGCACACGCATCCTTGCTCTGACTAACCGCCAGGCAGGAGGCGGGCTGAAGAACGGTCGCATCCAGTTCGTCAGGGGCAACACCGACAATCCGCAATACAAGCTCCTCGCTGCGCTCACGCTCAGACAACCGAGGAAGGCCTATCCGCTGCTCGTGATCACCATTGCTGCGAAGGGGGGATACCGCGATGAGCTGTTCGCCAGACCTAGACTCTACCGACAGACGCTTGGACGCCACCGCGGCGAAGACAACTCCGCCGATATCCGTGGCGGCCGCCGCGAGCCGCTCGGAGTTTCCGAGGCGCCATGCGTCAAGCTGTGCCCGCCCCACCGCCAGGGCAGGCTCCGCCTGCCGCCCGTCGAGCGCCGCAACAAACACCCCTGGCGTCAGCACCCGGCTCGCGCGGTCACGGACCGGCAGCGGGCAGTCGCCTTCAATACGGTCGCGTGCGTCGGCGAGCGCAGCTCGGACATGGGCCAGCATCAGATTCTGGTCGAGAGGACCGCTTTGCGCGGCCGTAGATTCGACAGTCGCGGTAAGTTCGGGGGAAGGACACGCCATCATCTCCAGCAGACGCGCCGTGAACCTCGCCTCGCGGATCGCCAGCCCGCGAGACACGAAGCCGTCTTCCGACTGCCACGCATCGGGGCTCTCGGCAGACCGGGTGCGCCGCGCCACGAGCTGTTGCAGATCGTCAGCCAGCAACGCGGCTGCGGCGCCTACCGCCAGGCAGAGTGCCTCACGTCGGTCGGCATCGAGCATCGCGGTATCGAGGAGCGTCTCGGCGGTGGAGATCCGCTCCCAATCGCCGCTGGCTAGCTCGTCACGCAGTGGGTCTGTCACTTCAGGCGCCATTGGCCCCAGCAGCGTACTGAGCTGCAGGTCTAGTTCACCTGAGAGCGCGGCGATCTTCTCGATAGTCGCGAAAACGTCCTCCGCCCCTGTGCGATGTGGCGGCGATTCCAAGAGCGCCGACAAGCGAACGGCGTCCTGCGCAGCGCTGTCCCAAGCGACGTGGAGTTCAGAGCGCCCGCGGATGACGGGGAGAATCTCGGGGAGAATCGCCAGAGCACGATCACGGGCGTCGAGTCCCGTGGCGATGCTGCGTTGCACTGCAATCGCCCGAAGGTACAGATCGGCCGCACGCTGAGTGTAGCTTTCAATCTCAGCTACGCTCACGTACCCTGGCTCGCTGACGCCCGCCCAGGCGGTGCGGCTCGCGCCGTCCGCGTCGGCAAGCCATTGTTGAGCCCATCCAACAACACGCGGGTTCAACCACGCCCGCTCCCTTAGCAAACTCACCTCAAGCATACTGACGGCGGATTGCGAGGGCAGGCTCGGATTACTGGCGACAACACTAGCAAGCGCTTCGAGGTCGGCAACCTCCAGCAGCTGCAGACCGCTGCTGCGCCGCCGCAGTTCGTCGACCGCCAACGGCGCCCGCTCCCGGAAATCGGCGGGCGACTGCAAGATCACACTGATGCCCGCTTCGGCTAGCCTTGGGAAGTCGATCTCGGCAGTCGCCTTTCGGAACGCAGCGACCGAGGCCGCGCGGGCGGCTTTGGCTTTCACGTCGTTGGGTTCTGAGTTAGTCGATTCGAGCAGCGTCGCCCATGCTTGTTCGGCCGCGTCGGTGCTTGATGGGCTGTCAGCCAACATCGATGCTAACGACAGCCGTACGCGAGGTGTAACGAGGGATAAGACATTGCTGATGTCCCGCTGCAGGTGCGGCACGTGCCTAGCCAGCATCGCGTTTACACTATCAACAGGCAGACCACGACGCCAACGTCTCTCAATCTCCAGCACTTCATGCTCCAGACGATTGAGGAGACGCGGGGCCACCGCCCTGGCGCCACCCGCGACCATTGCGTCCCGCTCGGCCCATACTTGCTTAAGGCCGGAAGGATACTCGGCAACGGCCGCCCGGAGAGTCATTTGCTCATCCTTGCGGTTGCTGACCGTCAATAGGAAGTCGATGTCCTGGTCGGCAAGCAGTCGCGGCGTCTGCGGCTGTGAGCCAAACCGGGAACTCCATTCCGAGACGCGCCCGCACACATACTCGCCCAACTCAGCGGCCGATACCCGGCCGTCAGTGACGCCGGACCGGTTGCAGCCGTCCGCGTAGCCCCGGAGCGCGGCTTCGAAGAAGAGGCCGAATGTCGTGCGACCCGCACCGGTGATCTCGGTAGTACTCTCGCCCGGCGAGCAGCTCAATAGCGTCAGTCGATTCGGAGCGCGCCGCTCCTTCAGAACCGCGTAGACCTCGTCCCCAACTCCCGACGGAAGCTGGCCAGCGGGTCCGTTCGCGACGTGCCATGTGAGGTCAAGCACCAGCAGCGTTGGTCTAGGGCTCTCGTCCACTTGGTCGAGCAACCGTCCGAGCCTCAGCCCGCCCTCCCCTGTGACTGGCCTGAACTCCTTGGTCATGACCACGACCTGCCCGTCAGGATCCCTGGTGGCATATCCGGACAGGTAGATCAGGCGAGGAGTGTCGCTGTCGGAATCTCGTTGCAGCTCGGCGTGGAAAAGGTCGGCGGAGAGGTTTCGGTCCGAACTAAAGGTACTGCGCGCGAAGAACTCGCCGGCGGCGAGCGCGTCGCGGTCGTTCTCGGCACAGACGTTGTCGGGGACCAGTTGGGTGCGGAGATGACTGGCCCAGCCCGCGATGAACGTCACCCGTGGTGGGGGATCGACCCAAGCCGCGACCGCCGCCAGCACGCCAACCAGGCACGCCGCCGTTATCGCTATGCCCCACACGGAGCGTCGCGAAGTGATTGTTGAATTGGCTTGACCTTCGTTCATCAGGATTAGACCGAGGAGGTGGATATCTTGGTGAAAAGGTCGGTCAGTTGTTCGATGCGCCTAGCCACCCTACCGCGGGGAGTGGTCGCGGGGCGGTCGGCGTGGGCGGCGGGAGGTCATGTATCCTGAGCATCTGTTGCCGCGACTCGGCATGACGCTTGAAGTCAGCCAACGATGTTAGCGAGAGCCCCTTCACAGTCGCTGCGACTTGGCGGCGGGTGAGCGGCCAGAAGCGAGCGACGCTCCGCCCGGCTTCTGTGTACACCTTAAAGTCGCTCCCCGGTACGTTCGCCCCCAGCAGATTGACCATTACCGGGTGCTTGCAAGACAGCTCGATGATTAACGACGACTGTTCGACCAACTTCCCCGTAGAGTCTGGGAGCATTCCGGACTCGACATCAACGCGGTTGACCACCAGCGGCATGGCGTCGAGTTCCCAGTTCCGACCGGTCAGCTCGGCGAGCGACTGAAAGTCTTGCTCACGCCGAAGTGAAAGCGAGGCGGGAGAGTCCTCCTTAGCCGTCCACCAAACGGAGAGCTGGCCCGGTGACGATTGGCTTTGAGTGCTGAACCGCGTCACTTCGTAGCAGGGCGCGGCGTAACCGTACACGGGCTTCCAGCACCACGCTCCTGCGGAGTCGTGTTCGGACTCAATCCACAACCGACTGGGCCGAACCACCCGTAGCGCGCCTTGTGTTGCGTTACCGCTATCCCACTCTCGCTCCAAGGCTAGCAACCAGCAGGTGGCATCGTTGGGGAGCTTTCGATGCGATACTATCGTGCCACGCCACTGGTCGGTTCTAAAGCTCGGCTTTCCTTCCCACTGAAGAGCACCGAGCGTCGTCGGGGCAAAGGTGGAGCGATCGCCTCCCTGCACGACCTTTAACAGAAGGTGATCGCCGGCGTCTACCACCACCCGTGGGGAGTTCTTCGCGCTTTCGTCACTGCCAGAATCGAGGACGTAAGCGCCGGGCGGGATAGGCGTGGGCTGCCAACCGAATGGATCTGCCTGTGGAGCTACTTTCGCTGCGATAGCTTTCTGCCCATGATCGGCATTGACAGAGGTTAGCTGGATCGTTCGATCAAACCGAAAGACACTGCGTAGTTGCTGCTCTAACGTGCTACGTTCTTCAGCCTCCCACCAGCGTCCCGGAGGAGAGAGAGACGGGAGAAAGGCGAATTGAGCGCGCGCCGCTTCTTGCTCGGAAGCAGCAACCCGAAAACCAATCACCTGCAGCGATACGCCTGCGCCGGCAAGCTCGTCTTGAAGGACTTCGCCGAGCGTGGCCCCCTCTGGGTTGGCCAAGCCATCGCTCTCGATTCGGTTGTCCAGCCCGTCAGTGATAGCAACGACCGACCTGTAACCGGGAATCTCGCGCAAGTCTTTGGCGGCCGCAATGATAGCCCTCCCAAGCGGCGACTCGTTCCACGGCTCGATCCTAGGATACGCAAGCATCGCAGTAAGACGGCGGACCAGCTCCTGATTCTGAGGGTCCCATCTGGTAGGCGCGAGTACCTGCCTTACCGTTGCTTCAGCGTTGGCAACCGTCTTGTGGGAGCCGACAGCCTGGCCGAAGACCCAGACGCTTACTTGAACGCCTGCCGGCGTGTCCATCAGGAGAGAGGTCAGCGCATCAACAGCCTGTACGTACTTGGACGAGCCTGCGTCACCTACGGGTCCCATGCTTCCCGACGCGTCCAGCACGAACGCGATCCCGCCTTCAGCAGATAGGCCATTCTTGTCCATTCCACTTGCGACTACCGTGACGCCGGCCGAGCCGACGGGAGGCGGGCTGTTCGACTGGTAGTCCGGGCGATGGTAAACAACTACGTCGACCTCACGCGACGCCCGGTGGCCGCGCTGCCACGCCCGCAAGGATAGCCGCCGCGTCTCGACTACCGGCATGTCGCCAATGGCTTCATCGCGTCCATCTGCGGCGACAACCACTTGTGGGAAAGCCCCCACGTTGCCACGGATGCATACCGCACGACGCGCCGATTTGCTCGGAGTGACTACCCTCACTCCATCCGCAGCTTCGACGCTCAGGGCGGCCGCGCCGGCCATGGCGCCCTCCACGCCACAGCTGAATGGCGGGGCGACGCCCGACACCAAGCTGACTCGCTCAGGCGAAGTGATCGCAAGGGAAACGGGCCGCCGAGCGCGATTGCTTAAGCGGTCGGTCGCACTCCGCCCAGGTAGCAGCCGCTCCGCCTGTGCCAGGTAGGTGGTCGCGGCAAGCTCAGAGTACGCCGTAGCGACCCCCTCCTCGCTGTTCCACCCGTCCTCCAACACCCGCTCCGCCCGGTTGAGTAAGAAGCGGTAGAGTTGGACCCGCGTGAGCTCACTGGGTAACGAACGCTGCTTGCAGTAGTCGGCGCCTGTATTCACGCGCAGGTCCGCATCGGCCGCGGCAAGGAGGCTAGAGTAGCCCGATTCGTTCTGCTCAAGGTCCGCCGCCAGCCGTTTTGCCTGCAGGCTAGACGCGCGGACAACTCGCCGGATTCTCTGCAGGTTGACCTCAACGCTGGACACTACCGCCGCGTCAGCCGTACTAGTAGTCTGGGTCAACAATGCCGACATCGCCGCCTCGTACCCCTGCCGCCTGTCCAGGTGCTGGTCAAACCGACGCTTGCCAACGGCAGCCACCGCCAGACGAGCCCGACACCGTTGTTCCACCTGGCGCCACTTGGCCAACTCGGCTTGCGAGAGCACCGCCCCACGCTGATCTAGCGGCGCCTGACCGACCGACGGTGGCGTCACGCTAAGCAGCCGAATCCGCTGGCTGGTCTCCAACTCGGGCGCAATCAACGCTGCGTCGCGGTTGTTCCACAGCGCCGGGCCGGACCGTTCAATCAAGTCGGCCTGCCAGGACTGCATCAGTGAGCGGAGGGCGAATAGGCTCTTCTCGAGCTCTAGACGGCGTCGTTCTACCTGCGCCAGGCCGGTCGGTTGAACTTCGGTCGCGCCAGGCCCTTCCACCAGCAGGTCGCTTAGCGCATGGGCGCTCTCCCACGCCTCCTCGACCGACAGGCAGAGCTGAAGAAGGTTCTGTTGGTCGTCGCGCGCCGCGTGGGACAAACCCACGACTGCTTCCGTGTACCGGGGGAGCACCGCAAACGCGGCATCCCGCGCCGCCATCCCGGCGCGGACTTTCCCCGCCTCTTGCTGAAGCCGATCATAGATCTCGACCGCGTGCTCCAATGCGTTTTCAGCCTGCGGAAGCTGCTGCTCACCGCAGAAGAGAAGGTCCTCGCCCTGACGCCGCAGCCCGTCAGCCTCAGCGAGGTCAGTCGCGACCCAGGCAAGCACCTCGGCGGCTTGACCCTGCTCGACCACTCCCCCATCTGACGCCACGCGCTCGGCCAGGCGTCGCGTCTTCACCGCGACACGCAGCGGGTGATCCCACCTCTCATCGTCAAGACCTTGCGGCAGTCCCTCTGCCATCATGACAACCAGATGCGCCTCTGCCGGGCGCACGCCAGATCTGGGTGATACAGCCGCAATGGCGCCAGCCGTTTGCTGCAGGCGTGCGCAAGGCGCGTCCTCAAGGTGATCTAGCAGTTGGTCGAACACCTGCCGCCGAACCTGCTCGACCTCTTCGGAAGGAACCGATCTCGAAACCAGCTCCCACGCCGACCGCGCCTCACTTGCTGGACTCTTCAGCAGCTTCGCAATCAGCGGGTCGACAATGTCGTCCTTTCCAGTCCCAGGTATAGCCGCAGCCAGTTGAATCGGGTCCGGATCGCGATCCAACCGCGCCGCTACCAGCTCAAGTTCGCTTGCAAGGCTCTCAGCAGCCTCGGCAACCGATCTCGCAAGCTCAGGAGAGCCCGCCGCAAGCAGTTGTTCGTGCCGAAGCCGCAGCAGCCGCAGTCGGCGCCACGCGATTGGGGCAGTCGTCTCTGGCTGTCGTAACGCCCTCCCCACAAGTTCAATCCGCTTGGAGAGGCTCTCGACCGTGCGCTGCTCGATTGCCGGCCCCGCCAGCGGCGTTGCGCGGTACCCGGGGTTAGCAAGGGCTAGGTCTACCCCGGAGAGCCGACGGAACGACTCATCCCCCTCCGGCAAGAGCATCGTTTTTTGCTCGCGTCGATGGACCAGTCCCGCCCTGGCTTTCACGGTCGCGCGCAGGTATTCCGCGAGTTCCCTGCCGCTGATCCTTCCATTCTGGTCGACGTCTTGGGCAGCCCCACGAAGTCCTTCGATGAAGGTGTTCAGGAAGATGGTCTTGCCAGCAGCAGGCTCCCGCCACGATCTCTCCCCAGGATGGCTGGCGGAGATAACGACCAAGTTGGGAATCGCTTCGATCGCGGTGTTGAGCTCTCTCAGACCTTCCGCAAACCGGTTGCTCAACACGCCGAACGGCGTCAGACCGGGCTCCTGCGTGGCGTCGAAGACAACGAGCTTGAATTGTTCGGGCGGCAGTTTGCGTAGCTCCGCCAACAGGGCGCCTACCCGAAGGCGACGGGCGGGCGCGTCCGCCGGATCCGCGTCCGAACGGAGCAGGAATGGCCCCGTGTTGTCGCAGCCGCCGTGCAGCGAGACCAGCACTACTGCCACGTCTTCGTTCAACTGCTCGGTAGCGTCCGCCCACCCAAAGGACTCGTCGGCTAGAGTCGGCTTCTTGGGACATTCAATCAGTAGCTCGCCACCAAGTCGCAACGAGTCAGCCCCGCCCCTCAGGCCGCAGGCGCTGACAAGACCGTTCCAGCCCCAGGCGTTGTGGGGGGTGTGAAGGTTGTTTGCGTAGTCTGCTCCAACAACCGACAGCCCCACTGACTGCGGCGGCTGAAGATACGCGGTCACCCAGGCAATCGCAGCGAGCAATCCGCCAAAGCAGCAGAGACCAACAGCCACTAGCGCCCGGCGCCATGTCAAGACTCGCCCGACGCCGGTAGAGCGCACACCGCCTCCTCTTGTCACAGCTGCACGATCGGTGGACTTCATATTGGGTGTTCACCGGTTGAAAGCCGAGAGACGCCACGCCGCTTACACCGGGGCGTGTTGCTGAAACGTAGCACCCGCTTGGTGCTGTGTGGTGAAAAAGCGACGCCACTGCAGGGCCCTCACAAACGCGACGACCTGGAGCTCCGCTTCATCCGATAGACTCCACGCTCGCGTCACGGATTTCCCACCCATCACGGTCGATTGCCGAATCCTCCGGTCGCCCAGGCTCCGAAAAGATCTTCGAGACGCCCGCCGACTCCGCCGCCCCTCCCCGCCGCCCATGAGCTCCGACAACCCAGGACAAAGCGACGCGTCCTCCGACGACCAGGAGCTCAGCCAGGACAATCGCGCGCTGCGAATCTCGACGGCGCTTAATCACGGGGTCCTGCTCGTTACCCGCTTTGCTGGGCACGAAGGCGTCTCCATACCGTTTCGGTTCGAGATCGAGCTTCTCTCCGAGCAGGACGACGTTGAGTTCAACAAGCTGCTCGGCGCCTCGGCGACCGTGACCGCCGAGATCCCAAACATGCCCGCCCGCAAGTGGAATGGGGTTATTACGCGGTTCTCACAGCTGTCACGAGACGACAACTTCACCCACTACTCCGCCACCCTCGAGCCCGCCACCTACGCCCTCGCCCTCCGCACAAACTGCCGCGTCTTCCAGGAAGAGAAGATTGACGACATCCTGGACACGCTGCTTGACGGACTGGACGTCATGAAGCACTACACCAAGGCGGACCAGCGGCAGCCCCGCAACTACTGCGTGCAGTACCGGGAATCCGACTTTGCATTCTTCAGCCGTCTGGTCGAAGAGTACGGCCTGCTCTACTACTTTGAGCACCAGGACGACGCCCACACTCTGGTGCTCTGTGACGACTCGACGCAACTCAGCGAAATCCCCAACCTTGATCCGGTCGACTTCTGCGAGATCAACGAGGGTGACGGGACCGTCAAGACCTGGGAGAAGACCCAACGCCTGACTCCGACAAGCGTGTCGCTGAGGGACTCCCACTTCCAGCAGGCCGGCGATCCGTTCAAGGCGGAGAAGGACCTCGCCGACGAGGTCACGGTGGGCACGGTCAACCACAAGCTCAACCCCGCCGGCGCGAGTCACGAGCACTTCGACTGCCCTGGTCGCTACGCCGTACGGTACGACTCCTTGGGCAAGGCGTCCCTCGAGATCGAGCAGGACCAAGTCGCGGAGAGCCCGCTCAAACATATCGCTACCGATGCGTCGGCCGTCGCTCAGCAGAAGTGCGAACTGCTCGCCAACCAAGCGATCAGCATCGCCGGCGAGAGCGACGTGCTTCCGTTCTCTCCTGGCGGCGTGTTCACGCTTAACGGGCACTACAACGCCGACGGGGCCTACCTGCTGACGCACGTCAGCCACGTGGTGACGCTGGGCGTCGGTGTAACATCGGCTGCAGCGGACGATTCGCTGCAATACTCGAACGCCTTTCAGTGCCTTCCCTCATCGCTTCCGTACCGTACGCCACTCGCCACCGCCAGGCCGCTGGCATACGGGCTGCAATCCGCCAGGGTGGTAGCCGACCTGGACGCCAACCGCGGCGCCGACGACTTCAAGGAACAGCTCATTGACCAGTACGGACGCGTCAAGGTCCAGTTCTTGTGGGACCGCCGTGAGGACGCCTCGGCTGGTGAAGGGAACAACGAAGCGCCGTCCGACGGGGACGACCAGCAGCAAGAAACGGCCCAACCCGCCGACCGGTCGTGCTGGATTCGCGTCGCCCAGTTCTGGGCCGGCAAGCGCTGGGGGGCGTTCTTCCTCCCGCGGCATGGCCACGAGGTGTTGGTGGCATTCGAGCACGGAGACCCCGATCGGCCGGTCATCGTCGGTAGTTTGTACAACAGCGAGAACATGCCGCCGATGGAGCTGCCGACCAACACCGCTGTCAGCGGCATCAAGTCGTGCAGCCTACGCGGAAACCCGGAAAAGGACTCCAACTCGATCGTTTTCTTCGACGAGCTGGGCAATGAACATCTGGACCTGCATTCGGAGAAACACACGATATCGGTCACCGAAGAAAGCCATCACGAGTTTGTGGCGGGTCCATCGGTGAGAGTATTCGGCGGCCTGTCGCGGCTCTTCTCATCTGGCGCCGGCGGCGGCCCAGCGCCCCAAGCCAACCCGAACAAGCTCAAGGCGGCGGTCACCAAGAAGTACCGCAACATCGGCCTGGCCAAGAACTTTGAGGCCGACATCAATGTAACGCTGGGCAACGCCGCGAACATCGTCGGCGGCGTCCCGTGCGGCAGCTCTAACGAGTCGGTGTTCGGGGGCAAGCTCGGCCTCTGCATCGACCCGATGGGTTGGCTGGACGACGGCCTAGCCAAGCAGGTCCAAGACCTGCTGATGCCTACCGGGGAGTGGTCGGGGCTCTTCGGTCAGGGACGATACCTTCACTACGGCTCAGAAACCACCATCCGGCACGGCAGTGAAATCAATCGGCGTAGCAAGCAGGCGTTCGACAGTTCTAACCCGCGCACCTCAATGGTGGCGGGCATTGTCACCGCGTCGGCGGCGCTAACCGCGCTCGGCTTTGCGTCCCAAACTAAGAACCCGATCATCTGGGAGAACCTGGTCCGGTCACTCGGGCCGCGGGGCGTGAGTGGCGCGCTGCTCAACCTACTAATCGAGTTCGAGAAGGCCTACGGCGAGACGGACGCCGGCGCTGAGAAGCAGAGTGAGGCGAGCAGCCTCTCAGCTCAAGCGGATGCACTCAAGTCGGACTACGCGTCGCTCATCTTGCAGCTAGCAAGCAGTGTGACCGACCAGGGCGCCGCGTTGACCGCAGCGGGACAGCAAGGCTCAGCGGCCCAGCAGGCCAAGGCCGACTCGGAGGACAACTCGGTCGACGACGCGGAGCAGGAGGCCGACGACGAGAATGAGGAGGATGCGGCCACCACGAGTGACGACTCCGATCAGCCAGATGACTCGAGCGACCAAGACGCCGATGGCCCTAGCGACGACGAGATCACCTTCGGCTCAGACGACGCCGACGTCTACCAGTGCTACGACGGCCTGCTCGCAACCGGCGCGCGCCACATATCTTTGCGGGCGCGAGCGACCGATGACGACGACACCGACCCATCGCTCATCCACCTTGACGCCCAGGGGTCTGACGGCGACGACAATGGCGTCGTAGCGATCAACTCCACCGGACAAGCCACGGTTGTGTGTGGCCCCGCCAGCGTGCAGATCCGCCGTGACGGACAGACCGGCCAGATCGATATCTCCGCAGGCAACGACGGCGCCATTACGCTGTCGGTTGGTCCTGAAGGGTCGGGTTCTCAGATCACCATGACCAGTGACGGGATCAAGCTGTCGGTCGGCCCTGATGGCGGGCCCTGCCTTGAGCTGACTTCCAGCGGGGTGACCATGAGCTGTGGATCCAACAGCGTCGCGGTTGACGAGTCGGGACAGACAACCCAGGGGATGAACGTATCGCAGCAGGCTGAGATGTCGTTCGAAGCCAAAGGGACGATGGTCTCAATCGAGGGATCGGGGCAGACCGCCGTGAAGGGCGCGGTCACGATGATCAACTGACTGAGAACCTATCCCCGCATTACACCATCCACACTCTTTCCGAGGACCCACAATGGGCGCGCCGGCCGCCAGGCTCACCGACATGCACGTCTGTCCGATGGTCACGCCCGGCGTGCCGCCGATTCCGCACGTTGG
Source organism: Posidoniimonas corsicana (assembly GCF_007859765.1). Classification (NCBI taxonomy): domain Bacteria; kingdom Pseudomonadati; phylum Planctomycetota; class Planctomycetia; order Pirellulales; family Lacipirellulaceae; genus Posidoniimonas; species Posidoniimonas corsicana. The sequence continues at coordinate 1,833,171 of NZ_SIHJ01000001.1, read as the reverse complement.
CGGACCAATTTCTGGGCCTGGGGCGCCGACTGTGCTGATCGCATCGATGCCCGCCTCGGTAGTCGGCGATACGGCCGTGTGTGTCGGGCCGCCGGACACTGTGGCGATGGGCAGTTCGACCGTCCTGCTAGCCGGCGTGCCCGCCGCGCGAATGGGCGACTCAACCGCCCACGGAGGCTCGATCGTACTCGGCGCACCGACGGTATTAATGGGCTAGTAGTTTCATGCTCCCTCCCCCATCTGCAAACTCCGACCTACCGCCTGCTGACGCAATCGGTGAGTTGGCCGACGACATATGCGTCACCTCGACCGCGGCAGGGCCTTGGCCCGCCCGACTAGTTAACGAGTCTGCAGACGCCTACTTCGCTCGGCTAGTGGAATCGGGGGAACTTGACGCCGCCGTTCGTTTCGCCGCCGTACGGATGGGCCCGCGAAGGGCAACCTGGTGGGGAAGCATGTGCGTCTGGAACACCCTGCGGGACCAGCCGGACGCCAGCCCCAACGCGGCCGCGGCAGTGGACGCCGCGGTGCAGTGGGTCCTGACCCGCACCGAGGATTCAAGACGAGCCGCCCGCGAGGCGGCCGACGCGGTCGGCATGCAGACTCCCAGTGGCGCCGTAGCCGCGTCGGCCTTCTGGTCGGAGGGTAGCGTCTCACTTGTCGGATGCCCCGATGTGCCTGCCCCTCCCGGCGTCGCGGCCAAACTCGTAGTCAATGCCGTCACCATGACCGCAGCGGCGCCCGCGTCCGCCGAGCGCACTGCCGCACTGCTCCAGTCGTTACGAATCGCGGCCGAGGTTCTCGCAACGCCCTCACCATGGTCCGCCGTGGCCGTAGAGGAGTCGCCCGCGTGAGCACCCTCGCACCGCACGTAGACATTCCCTTTTGCCCGCAGCAGCGTCTTGACGGCGCCGAGCGCACCTGCGGCGCCGCGGCGTTGATGATGGTCTACGGTTCCTTCAACTCACGTCCCAGGCTAGCGGACGTGTGGCGGTCGGTTGCACAGCCGGGTCCAAACGGCCCGCGGGTGCCCACGCATCGGCTGGCCGCTGACGCAATCGCGAGCGGCAAGCCGGCGGTCTGCCTGAAGTCGGGACACGACCCTTCAGAGTGTCTGCGATGGCTGCTTAACGCGGGCTGGCGCGTGATTGTGAATCACCTATTTGATCGGCAAAGCCACGAGGGTCACTTCTCCGTCCTGCTTGAAGTCGACGCGCACACGGTCGTCCTCCACGACCCCCTACGTGGCCCGTCACGGCGGGTGACACTGCCGCGGTTTCTCGACGATTGGCTGCCCGCCTCGCCCACGGAGGAGGTGCCAGGCGGGATGCTGGTTGCCATCGGCGCCAAACGCTTCGCGGATCTCGATGACGACCGCTGCCCTGAGTGCGCGTTACCGTTCCCGCTGCCTCCCGAGCTGGGGGTCGGATGGGAAACCGCTTGGAATCGGCGTTGGCAGGCGGCGTTCTGTCCGCACTGCGACGCCTGCGTTGTGCCCACATGGCGGCCCGTGACGCAAGACGCGTAGCTGTCCCACCAAGCCGCCTACCCTCGTGATCGAAATCAACATGGCCAATCAGCAACGAATCGCCTCGATTCTCAACGCGATGCACCAAGCGTACGGCGACCTGATCGCGGCCCAGCAGGGACCAGTCGATCCTGGGCTACGCCAAGAGCTGGCCCGCATTGCTACCGGCGCCAAGCGGTGCATGGCGGAGCTCGGTGCGGCGCATCAGGCGGCAGCCACGGATCTCGCCGCCAAACAACAGCACGCCGCCAAGCTAGAAGTGGCAAACAAGCAGCGGATCGACGCCCAACGGCAGAAGCTGGCGTCGCCCCAGGCAGCCCCCTGCCCCGCCCCTGCAATCAACCCCAAACTTGGGGCTCTGCTCTCGTCAGAACTACTAGCCCGCCAGGCGCCGGTCGGAGAGCCACCACAACAGTCTGACACTTCCGGCGGCGTGCTTGACGGTTGGGAGTGGAGCACACGTGACCTTAGGCCCTTTACTGCTCAATAGCGGAAACGCAGTTCCGTGCGGATGAGTGTGTCGGTCCATGAGCGGCTCGTGCCCGCCGTAGCGTACGAGACGCCCATATCCGCGCGGTCGCAGAAGAACACGCGGAACCCACTGGCGACATTGATGAACGTCGCACCGCCGGTCGGGACGGTGACCCCCGTCGCGTCGGTGAACGCGCCGTCCTGGAACCGCCAGCCGTTCAGCTCCAGAACACCAATGACAGGCACGCATGGGTGGGGTCTGGCGATGACGCGGTTGTAGGCCATGTTGTACCGAAGCACCGGACCTGCGTAGTCGCTGGTCCCACCGAGCGGAATCCACTCGGTGAACTCAGCTTGCATGTACGAGTTGGCTGATAGGTTCAGCCCAACAATCATCCCCGGTTCAAGGGACACATGCCCCGTCCCGAGTCCCTTGAGCGATGAACCCTGCGGGATGTGGGTGTTGAACTCAAACGCCACCTGCACCAACTCGGTGTCGAATAGCAACGACTTGGTCCCAACGGTCATGTCGCCAAAGCCGGCGAAGTGCCTGCCATCCGCGTCGATCGAGCGGTAGCTGTACTCGAACGACGCACCGAACGCCCCTTGGGCGACTTCGCTGTAGTGCTTCAGCTCATCGTAATCGAGCCCGGTGAATGCCGAGGGACTGCCAGAAAACGACGGCCCCGGCCCGCTCCCGTTCGCGCGCGCCCAGAAGTACTCCGCCCGGTCGGGGGTAATCATGTCCTCGGCGTGATCCCATCGCAGCCGCTGCTGGTTCTGCGGCCTGACCGCGCTGGTGAAGAACGCAGCGTCGGCAAGGGGACGCCAGCGCGGATCGTAGCAGGGGTCGGGGCAGCAGAGCCCGCGGTACACGCCGCGGGTGAATCGTCCCCACCGCGAACTGTCGCGGCAACCGGCGCAGCAGCCGCCTGCGCCACAGGACTCGCCGCAGAACTCACAGAATGAGATCTCGATCTGGGCGACAGGCGCCTGCACGAGAACCGGCTCCGCTAGCACCTCCTCCGGGGCGGGCGCCGGCAACGGCTCGGTCGGAGTCGGCGCAGCCGCGACATACGCGGACTCGGTGAACGGGAGCGGGAGACGCAACACGTCCTCGTCCGCAACAGCAGGTCTAGTCGCCGCATGCGCCGCTAGCACGGCCATCGCGAGGCGCAGCAGCCATCGCACGCGTTCATGACGGCGCCACGGGCGTGGTGTCGGCAGGCTCATGCGGGCGAGGGGCTGTAGAGCAGGAATAAGGCGGCGGCGGAGTAACTCAACTGCCGAAGTAACAGACGTACCGGACCGTTGTAGTTGCTGTAATCGTCATTCTTGATCCCGGGACTGTGGTCGACAAATGAACGATCGCCGTAAAGTGCGAGCCCGCCAGGCGGCGTTCCGACTGCTAGCATTGGCCGTGGTCGCCGGGGCTACAGCCCGCGCACCCGCCGGGGATCTGGCCATTCCGCCAGACCCAACGGCAACGCCGCCAACCGGCTTCTGGGCGAACGCCGCTTGGGCGTGCCGGCGTGTGAGACTCCGCTGCCAAACCTCAGCGGCCGGCAAGTTTCTGACGAACGCTATACGGCCAATCAGCAAGCTGACTGGCGGGATCATCCCCGTGCCGAACGACAACCACTTCGCTGGCGCAATGGAGCTGCACTCAACCAAGCCTGCCGGGATGGCGCCCGGCGCAACGCCCAAGCCCCCTCCGCCGCCGCCGCCCGGGGTAGCCGCCGCCGCCAAGATCAAAGCGGAGAAGGCGCAGGCAAAGATCCGCCGTGAAGCGGTCGCCTACCTGGCGGGCCTCGACTGCCGGTACTACCCGGAGGCCGAAGCGGCGCTGATTGCGTCGCTTCGCGCCGACCGCGACGAGTGCGTCCGCCTTGAGGCGGCCCGTGCGCTGTTGAGCGGTTGCTGCTGCACGCCCGCGACCGAGAAAGCGCTCAGGATCAGCGCAAGCGGCACCGACGAGGACGGCAACCCATGCGAGCGGTCGAACCTGGTCCGACAGACAGCGCTCGCAGCGTGGCAGAAGTGCCAGCAGTGTGGCGTCGCGGCGCCGCTGACTCCGCCCGAAGCCCCCGTCAGCGCAGCGCCAATCGACGACGGACTCGTTCCCGCGTCATACACCGATCCAGCGCCACCCGACAGTGCGTCGACTCGCCAGCCATTGCCGGCCGCGGACCAGTCCCCCGATTCGCCCAACGGAGGACTGCTCGACCTGTGGCGGGCGTCCGCCCGCTAGACCAAGCTGGTGTCGCCCTTCCACTCGACGAAGCCTTCGATCGCTTCGTACTCGGCCAACCCAAGCTGGTCGTAAAGCCGCGCGGTTGCGCGGTTGCGGTCTTCGGCGCGTTGCCAGAATTCCCGTGGGTCGGCGCCGGGGAACAGCGCCTTGTCCTTCTGCGACTCGTGCTTGAAGATCGCCACCCGCTTACGCAGCAGCTCTTCGGGGCTGATCGGAACCGCCATCTCAATCTGCTCCGGCCCCCACTCCTGCCACGCCCCGCGGTACAACCAAACCTGCATGTCCGCGTACCAGTCGTCCTGCGAGACCTCGCCGCACGCCTGCAGCACGGCCGACAGGCAGACGCGGTGGGTGCCGTGCGGGTCCGACAGGTCGCCGGCGACGTACACCTGGTGCGGCTGCACGCTGCGGAGCAGTTCAACGGTAATCCGGACGTCCTCCTCGCCGAGCGGCTTCTTGCGGACGCGACCGGTTTCATAGAACGGCATGTCCATGAAGTGGAGGTTCTCGTCCGACACCCCGCAGCAACGGGTTGCGGCACGGGCCTCGGTGCGGCGGATGACGCCCTTGATGAACTGGACCGCCTCCGCGTCGACCTGACCTGGCTGCTTGTGCTTCAAGAAGCCGTCGATCTGCGACTCGAGCTCGGCTGTCCGGTCGACGTCGATGTTGAAGTGGCGATTAAACTCGCTGACAAAGTCGGCGAACCGCTGCGCGTCGTCGTCGAAGACAGCAATATTGCCGGATGTCTGATAGGCCACGTGCACATCGTGCCCCTGGTCCACAAGACGGATCAGGGTGCCGCCCATGCTGATGACATCGTCGTCCGGGTGCGGGGAGAAGATCAGGACGCGTTTCGGGAACAGGTGGTCACCGGGCCGGGTCCGGTCACCGGGCTGCTTGCGGCGTTCCGGCTTTCCGCCCGGCCAGCCGGTGATGGTGGCTTGCAGCGATCGGAACACGCGGAGGTTGAGGTCGTAGGCGGAACCACAAGTAGCGAGCAGGTCCTGCAGCCCCTCTTCGTTGTAGTCTTCCGCCGTAAGCTTCAGGAGCGGCTTCTCGAGCTTCCGGGCGAGCCAAATGATCGCCTTGCGGACCATCGCGTCGTCCCAGTTGACCGGGCCGACCGACCACGGTTCTAGGCAGCGGGTGAGCTGCTCCGCGGCCGCCTGGTCAAGCACGACCTGCGCGTTGGGGTGTTCCTGCAGGAAGCTCGCCGCCACGATGGTCGAAATATCTCCCTCGACGGCCTCGGCGACGATCGGCGCTTTTCCCTCGCCCCACGCCATCAGTACGACCTGCCGCGCGTCGAGGATGGTCCCCACGCCCATCGTGATCGCACGTCGCGGGACGTTGTCTTCACCGAAGAAGTCGCTCGCGGCGTCACGGCGCGTGACACGGTCGAGAGTGATCATGCGGGTCCGGCTGTTCTTGCCGGAACCGGGCTCATTGAACCCGATATGTCCGGTGCGACCGATGCCCAGCAGCTGCAGGTCAATCCCGCCGGCCTCGGCGATCTTGCCTTCGTAACGGCGGCAGTAGTCGGCGACCTCTTCCTCGGAGAGCGTGCCGTCGGGGACGTGCGCGTTCTCGGGTTTAATGTCGACGTGGTCGAACAGGTGCTCCTTCATAAACCGGACGTAGCTCTGCAGCTCCTCTGGCTGCATTGGATAGTACTCGTCCAGGTTGAAGGTGATGACATTCTGGAAGCTGAGCCCGTCTTCCCGGTGCAGCCGGATCAGTTCGTCATACACGCCGGTTGGCGTGCTGCCGGTCGCGAGCCCCAGCACACAGGTGCGTCCCTCGGCGGCGCGGCCACGGATCATGGCGGCAATCTGCTCCGCCACCGAGCGACTGGCGTCGGACGCCTGGCGGAACACGCGACACGGGATGCGTTCAATCTCTTCGATCAGCTGCGGGGTCATTTCGTCTGCTGCTTAAACGGTTACGGTCAGAAGGGGGTTAGTTTAGAGCCGCCTTGAGGCTGGCGGTTTCGAGTCGGCAGATCTCCACCGCGTCACGTGCGGCGGCTGCGGCAAGCGGGCCCGGGTCAGCGCCGTTGCTCAACACGTCGACGACGTGGGTCAGTTCGGCCTCGAACGCCCGCATGGGATCGCCGTCGCCTAGGCTGACTGGGGTAGCCGTTCCGGCCTCGTCGAGAATGGTCGGCTGGCAGCGGTAAGCGGCATGATCGACTCCAGACTCGGGGTGAGATACCGCAAACTCGAACATCAGCGCAGCGCGTTCTAATTGGATCTCAAAACCGTGCAGGAACGGCCTGCCCGGCTGCCCGACGACGCCGCCCTCACAGTGGGCCGAGATCCCCGGCGATTCGAACTCGAACAGGCTGTGCCAACGCGCGGGCAACCCCGATCGTTGGGATCCACGGGTCGTAACGACGGTGGGCATTCCGAACGCCAAGCGGATGAACTGCGCGTCGTGGACATGCAGGTCGAGCATTGGGCCGCCGACCTGGTCGGCGTCCCAGTAGTTATCGAGCCAAGCCGGGTCGGCAATCAGCCGCCGGAAGGTCCCGCCCAAGACCGCCCCGTGGCGACCCGAACGGATCTCGCCCAGCGCCCAGGCGTACTCGGGGAAGTAGGGCAGAACGTGACCGATCAGCAGAATTCGGCCGTTGGCCTCGGCGGCGGCCATCATGCGGTCGCACTCCGCGACAGTCATGGCCATCGGCTTTTCGCAGAACACGTGCTTCCCGCCCTCCAGCGCACGGACCGCGGCGTCCGCGTGGAGCGCTGGCGGCAGGCACAGGTCAACCAGGTCCACTTCAGGGCAGGCAATGACCTCATCGAGCGACGCGAACGACGCCACCTCAGATAGGTCCACCTGCGAGCCGGCGGGCCCAAAATTGCCTTTGATTCCGGTCCAATCCCCAGCCCGGCGGCGAGCGTCCCGACTGCAAACCGCGGTCACCTCAGCGCCAGGGATCTGCAAGTAGGAGAGGTAGTGCACCATCCCCATGAAACCAATGCCGACGACGCCGATGCGTGTCACTGCGGGGCCTCGCCAGCAGAGTGTTGTCCCTCCAGCAGCCCGCCGATGAAGGTGATCGCGTGTGCAATCTCCGACCGCTGGCGTTCGGGCTCCTGAGGTATCTCGCGTTCGATGGTCAACGGCCCGCGGTAGCCGATATCACTGAGGGTCTTCAGAAACTCAGCGAAATCGACATCGCCTTCGCCCAGGGGCGTTTCGGCGCCCCAAGTCTCCCCCGGGTTCTCCGACCACTTGGCGTCCTTGCAGTGCACGCTCCGCACGTACCTGCCAACCTCCTTAAGGGCGAAAATCGGCTCGCCGCACCCGTACAGGATCATGTTGGCGGGGTCAAAGTTGACAAACAGGTTCTGTCGGCCGACTGTCTCTAAGAAACCCACCAGCACGCCCGCGGGTTCCTGGCCGGTCTCGAGGTGTATGTTCACGCCGCGCTCGGCCGCGTAGTCACACGCCTCGCGGACGGCGTCGACGATAGCGGTGTACTCGGGATCGGCAGAGTCGTGGGGAACGAAACCAATGTGCAGACCAGTTGCATCGACGCCCAACGCGACGGTGAAGTCGATGATCTCCTTGAGTTCCGCAAGCCGCGCGGCGCGGGTCGCGGCGGGCGCCAGCCCGACTGTCTGCTGCACCGTCGGAATGTCGGCGTAGCTTTCTCCGTCGAAGCCCGCGAACACCACCGTCACACGCATGCCCAGCTCTTCGGCCTTCTTTTTGAACTGGGCGGCGGTCTCCGCGGAGCGTGTCGTCTGTTGAGGCGCGTGCAGGTGCAGCGTTGGCGTGCCCAGATCGTGTGCTACGTCTAGCCGGACGCCAAACCCTGCATCGATGCTTGCGAACACGCCAATAGGGTAATCCGCTGCGGAAACGCTGTTGTTCATGCGAGAGTACCGATCCTTCACCCCTGATCGGGTGGGCGGCGTGTTGGCTTCGACCCGAGCGGCCGCCGGGTCGAAATGGGAGGTGAGATTGTTAGTCTGGCCGCCAATGCAGGACGCGTCAACCGAAGCGAAACAGCTGTAAAACAGCTGGAATAGGACGTAAAGCGTATTCCTGAGGTCGTCTGCGCAGGCCGACGAGACGCCTGCGCTAAACGACAACAACCGCTCGCTTACGCGCTGCGCGATTCCGCTACTACTGCGTAGGCGACGCGTCGTTCAGTTCGGCAATCGCTTGCGGCAGATCCTTGTCGACGAGGCCCCGCTCGCCACGCCCTTCTTTGTCGATACGGAAGTCGGCGATCTTCTGGATCCGCGGCACATCGGCGTCCCAGAACTTCGCCCAGGCGTCGCGGGGGGGAGGGTCAACGGGCCTAACTACCCGAAACCCAATGTCTTGCGACTCGTCGCTCGCGTACCACCACGGGCTCTTGGGGGTATTCGGGTCGTACGCCGAAAGTTCCTCATCGTCCGTAGCGCGTCTGGCCGCGCTGCGGCAAGCCTCCGGGCTCATCAGGCACGACCCACCGCGGAGGACTCGTGGGTAGGTCTTGGTGGCAGGCGTGAACCCGAGCGGCGACTTGGCCAGTTGTGAATATCCTTCCTCAGCATACGCGTCTAGGACCCACTCGCCGGCATTGCCGTGCATGTCGTAAAGGCCCCAGGGATTTGACTTCTTGAGTCCGACCCGGTGCGTAACATCGTCGGCATTGCCGTCGTGCCAGGCATACTCGTCTAGGCGCGAGGGGTCGTCTCCGTACGAATAGGCCGAGTCGGTCCCGGCGCGACAGGCGTACTCCCATTCCGCTTCGGTTGGCAGGCGGTAGAACTCGCCCGTGATCAGACTCAGCCACTTTGTGTACTGCTTGGCCGCGAACTGCTTCATGGATACGGCGGGGAGGTCCGGATCCTCCCCGGCGGTGAACGTGAAACTGGGCTCGTACAGTCGGGATGGCGCAGTGACGGCGTCCACTCGGTTGGCGTCGGTCACGGGACGGACGCCCAGGTCATCGAACCGCTCGAACACGCCGCACAACGCCATGAAGTTCCGGTACTCGGCCCAGGTCACCTCGCGAGCGCCCATCCAGAAGGGCCGGATCGCAACCTCGCGCCTGGGCCCCTCGTCGTTCGATCGGCCCGACTCTCCTTCAGGGCTTCCTAGCAGCACCTTGCCGCTTGAGATGGCCACCATCTCGAACTGGACGGACGTGCCCGGGATGGTCTGCTGGTAGCTCTCATGATCATCGGCAGCCAGCCTGCCCGCCATCATTGCACTGGCGAACAAAGCTAGCATGCAAACGCCGGTCCCAGCGTCAGACAGGACACGAGTCTTCATCGCTCTCCTCCGAAACATTAGGCAAACGCGGTGACGCCCGGCACGGCGACACTCGGCTCGGGCACATCGGTCCAAGCGTACTCCGCGGGGCCCAACCGCTCGCTGCTCGACATCGCGTCCTCCCAGCTGAGCGTCTTGCCGGTGTACGCGGCCACGCGCCCCATAATCCCAATCATGGTGCTGTTGATCATGTAGTCTGAGTTGTCGATCGGCTTGCCGTCACGGATAGACCGGAACAGCTCCTCATGCTCCACGCGGTACATGCTCGGCTTCGGCCCATCGTACTTCCATTTGTTCTCGCCGGTGATCTGGTGCGCAAGAATCTGGGCCTTGCCCTTGGTCCCGTGCACCAGTTCGTCAACATGCATCGAGCAGCCGTCCTGTTGGCGGCACGTGAAGTAGACGCTCTGGCCCGCGGGGTACTCGTAGAAGACACTGAAGTGGTCCCAGACGTTTCCGTACTTCGACTGCACGCGCTGCTGCCGGCCGCCAAGTCCCATGGCCTTCACAGGGCTGGCGTCGCCCAGCAGCCACGCGGTTTTGTCGAGGCTGTGGATCGCCTGCTCGCCGATGATGTCGCCGCTTAGCCAGGTGTAGTAGAGCCAGTTACGGATCTGGTACTCCATCCGGCTCCAGTCCGACTTGTCGCCGCGGTGCCAGAGAGCGCCGCCGTTGTAGGAGGACTCAATCGCAATGATATCCCCGATCGCGCCGTTCTGGATCTGCTCCATCGTGGCTCGAACGCCCGGGTCGTACCGCCAGCAGAGACCCGAAACCACCGCCAGCCCCTTAGACTTTGCCTGCTCGCTAGCAGCCGCCACCCGCATCAGCCCGGGAACGTCGACCGCCACCGGCTTCTCTACGAAGCAGTGTTTTCCCTTAGCCACCGCGTACTCGAAGTGCTGCGGTCGGAAGTGGGGCGGCGTGGTGAGAAGCACAACGTCAACGCCACAGTCAATCACCCCCTTGTAAGCATCAAACCCGGAAAACATGCGTTCCGGCGTGACATCCACCTGATCGCCAACCTTTTCGTCAAACTCGACGGCGGCCAGGGTGCTTTCGAATCTGTCAGCAAACGTGTCGCCAAGCGCTACCAGTTTGGCGTTCGGATCGGCATGCAGAGCATCAATCGCAGCCCCGTTGCCGCGTCCGCCGCACCCAATCAGGCCGACTCGAATGGTGTCGTCGCCGCCCGAATGCACAGCCGGCGCCGTCGACTCGCCACTGGCAAGCACGGGGGCCATCGCCGCCACGCCGGCGACGTCTGCCAGGAATGACCGGCGGCTGCTTGAGCTAGCGTCTTTCTGAACTCTTGGCATGTTCTTGCCTATTGGTGCTTGAGGGAACGATGTTGAAGCAAGGCAGTTCGGTCGACGTGCGTCGGGCACTCCGCCGATGGACGTCAGGTGGCGCCCCTGCCTCGCTTGTGGTGCGCCTGCAGCTGTGTGTCATCTAACGGGTAGTCGTACAAAGCAATATCTCGCAATTCGCCCTGGAAGAGCCACGATGTCAGTGACTTTGGCACGAACTCCGCCGCTCCAATTCGGGCGGGCCACTCGAAGTCTATCAGCGACATCCGATGAACGCCTTCCGCGGCCAGCTCTCCATCGACGTACAGCTCAACCGCCCCTTCCACCCATTGGCCCTCCGCTTCCCTCAGTGGTCGGAACCGGGCCGCAACGTGTGTCCAGCGGTGTCGCTCCAGCGGCTCATCGCTGGTGAGCGCCTGCCAACCTGCCCCGTACTCGCCCGAGCCGCTCCAGAACTGCCAGCGGTCGTCAGCGCCCGCGTAAAGGGTAAACCCGAAGCACTGCTGGGTGGATGTGCCCGCCCCCAGCACCCAGCGAGACGTAAACACCGACTGGTACTCGGGACCGCCGGTGACGTTCGCCCAGCCCTCGATGGTAAAACCGTTGGTGAGATCTACCCGCGGCTTGGTGTCGGGTTCGATGTAGCAACCGCCATCAAAGTAGGCGCCGCGTTCCTGGGTCAGCGCAACCGCTTTCGACTCAGACGGCCACGCGCCAACCGATTGGCCGTCGAACCCGTGCTGCGTCAGATCCAACACCCGGCGGTTACGGCGCACGTGCATCAGGGGCCAGTAGGCGACGGGCCGATCACCCAAGACAACCTGTTCATAGGGGTGAAACCGATCGGTCACCTGCGACCAATCGCGGACGATATCGCCCGGATGCTCGATTGACACAACCTTGGAGGATGAAGCGTCGGGTGCCCAGTAAAACTCTGCGCCTTCAGACGGCCCGAGCTCTCGCAGCACTGCTGGACGACTCTCCCCGGGCCGGAGGGAAACCACTCTTATATCGCCGCGGTGACAAAACACTTGCAGCGGTTGGTCGGGCTCGACCACTGCCGAACACTCGGAGTCCTCACCTTCCACCGCCGCCAGTGCGGTCTGCAGCGTAATCCGCCCTTCGGCGGTAGCGCTGACGCGGCCCTGATGCACGTAGATCCCGTGATCATCGACGATCGAAACTTCGGCGGGCGCCTCAACGATCACCTCGGGCCCCGCCAGCAGTTGGATCCGTGCAACCCCATGGGCAAGCTGCACCACCTCCCCACGCCGCAACTCATCGCCTACCTGGAGCGGGCGGAGCAGACCTACCGCGGACGCCGCCGGTGATAGGCCGGTAATCGACCCCAGGCGGCCGTCCTGGTGATCGTTCACCGCCAACCTTGGGCGTAGCGAAGAGTGCAGCCCCTGCTGTTGATCAACGGCGGAGACGCGCCGGAGGGAGCCACTGGGTAACAGTCTTCCAGCAACAAGGCCTACCGCCATCGCCAAGCTGGCGGCAACTGCCAACAGCGCCCAGCCCGGCCGCAGTCCCCGCTTGGCGTTGCGTGGCTGCCCGCTCCGCCCCCGGACGCTTAAGGCGGGGTTCGCGGAGTGCGGGTCTGTGGCAGAGTAGTCACGCAAACACTCTCGCAGATGAACCGCTTCGGTGAATCGACGAACGAATGCGGGCTGTGTCCGCATCTGCTCCGCAAGCTCACTCTGCTGCTGGGGCGATAGTTCGTCGGTCACCAGCTTGTCAAGCAATCGCTCGAACTGGTCATCGTGGCTGGTGCTGCCCGTGGCATGAGTCACTGTCAGTACCCCTCGCTTTCCAGCGAAGTTCCAATGCATAGTTCGAGGGACCGCCGGATTCTCGACAGCCTCGCCGCAATCGTGTTCGGGAGCTTGCCAAGCCGCTCCCCGATCTCCTTGTGCGACATACCGGCCCCGAAACGCATTCGGATTACCTCTTGCTGAAACGGCTCGAGCTTCTTCACGCAGCCCGCGAACGCCCTCCAGCGGGCTTCAAAGCTCTCCCAGTCACTGGCTTGCTCGTCAGCGACCTGGACGAGCAACTCCTCGTCGAATTCTGCGTGCAGCACTTTCTTGCGAGACCGCAAGTGGTTGAAGGTCTCGAACCGTGCGATCGCAATGATCCAGCGGACGGCCTCCTCGTCCGGTGTTTCCCCCTCGAAACGAAACTCGGGGAGCTTTCGCCACGCCACCAGGTAGGTCGTCTGAATCAGATCATCAACCGCCCCCCGATCGAACGGCAGCATCGTGGCGATGAACCCACGAATCCGCCGCTCGTGTCGCGCAATCAACAACACGAAGTCTTCGGGGTCTAACGTTGATCCGGTCAACCCATTCCTCGGCATTGTCGATTGGCCGTTGGGGCTCGTGCGTCTTCGATCCAGCGCGCGAGGTAGGACCCGCTCTATGACAGTAACGTCGGCCGCGTAGGGGATGTGACATCCCCGCGAAAGAAAAGTACAGAATAGCGTGCCTACAGCACCATCGACGCCGTGATTGCGGCATCATGCAGCAACCTGGCGGCCCTCCGCCGCTGGGCTCCGATGCGGGTGCTGGACAAATCGGCACCTAGCGACCGGCCGAACGCCCGGCATCACGCCGGCACAACTGCGCGACTTGCCCTTTTCGCCTGCCGCTTAGCTCTTGTGAGCGGCAGTTAGGGTCTTGTGGTGGTCGAGGTCTTGCTCTTCCAACGCAGCGAGGTAGGGGAGGTTCCGATAAAGGTCCTCGTAATCCAGCCCGTACCCGACGACAAACTCGTCGGGAATGTCGAACGCGACAAAGTCGGGCTCTGCCTGCACTTCCTGGCGTCCGTGCTTGCGGAGCAGCACGGCCGAGCGGACGCTAGCCGGGTTGAACTCCTGCATCTTCTCGACCACCTTCACAAGCGTGTGGCCGGTGTCGAAGATGTCGTCAACGAGCAGCACGTCGCGTCCTGAGATGTCGAGCATCGGCTTGGCGTTTACCACCAGCTCGCCGCGGGTGGTGGTGGCGCCACGGTAGCTGCTGGCCTCGATGACGCCGAGCCGCATCGGCAGATCGATCTCACGGATCAGGTCCGCCACCAGGACCATGCTGCCGGTCAGCACACTGATGATCGTGAGCTGCCGGTCGGCGTAGCACTCGGCGATCTCGGCCGCCATACGCGCGACGCCCTGATTAAGTTCTTCACGAGTGAGAAGGGTCTTCATGGGCGCCGCCGTAGTAGGTGCTGAATGCTAGGTTAGGAGGTATCGGTCCGCGGGTCGCCTCAGAGCAGCAGCGACGCGATGCAGGCGGTCATGAATGCCGCCAGGGTGCCCCCCAGCATGGCGCGCAGGGCCAGTTTCGCCAAGTCGCCCCTGCGTTCGGGTGCAATCCCGCCTATCCCGCCGAGCTGTATCCCAATTGAGCCAAAGTTCGCAAATCCGCACAGTGCGTAGGTCAGGATCGTTGCCGAGCGGCTGGTGATCTGCTCGTTGGCGATGGCGTCGCTCAGTGTGAGGTAGGCGTAGAATTCGTTGAGGACCATCTTTTCCCCCAGCATCGCCCCGGAGGTCAGGCAATCGCCCCACTCGATCCCCATCAGCCACGCGAGCGGGGCGAACAGGTACCCGAACCCTTTCTGTAGCGTCCACGCCGCGTCGCCGGTGTACCCCGCGAAGCCGCCGACCCAGCCAACCAGCGAGTTCAGCATCGCAACCAACGCGACGAAAGCGATCAGCATCGCGGCGACGTTGAGGGCGAGCTTCATACCGGCCGACGCCCCTTCGGCGGCCGCCTCGAGGACGTTGCCGGTCGACCGCTCCATCCCCGCCGCGGCCGCGTTGGCCGTTTCGGGCTGATCGACCTCAGGCTGCATCACCTTGGCAATTAGCAAGGCCGCCGGCGCCGAAATGACCGACGCGGTCAGCAGGTGCCCGGCATCGATGCCAAACTTGACGTAGATGGCGAACACGCCACCCGCGATCGTCGCGAAACCACCTACCATCACGACCATGAGTTCTGAGAGGGTCATCTGCGCGACGTATGGCCGGATGACCAGCGGCGCCTCGGTCTGTCCGACAAAGATGTTCGCGGCGGCCGAAAGGGTTTCAGCACCGGAGGTGCCGAGCGTCCTTCGCATCACCCACGCCAGTGCCCCAACCACCAGCTGCATAATCCCCAGGTGGTACAGCACCGACATCAGCGATGAGAAGAAGATGATGGTGGGGAGCACACCGAAGGCGAACGTCCGCAGTAGCACCACCCGGGGCGGCATACCCTCGTCGGCGTCGTTTGGGTTGACGCCAAACATCAGCATCGACCCTTCGTCGACGAAGGCGAGCAGTTGATTGAAGAACTCTCCAAGCTGCTGAAAAATGTACTGCCCCCCGGGGGCCTTCAAGATCAGCAGGGCGAACGCGAGCTGCAACCCCAGTCCCATCAACACGACCCGCCACGGGAACCGCGATTTGTACGAGCTCATCAGCCAGGCCAGCAAGATCATCACTACCAGGCCCAGCAGTCCAATGTATCGCTCCATGCGCACCCTCGGAGAACAAGCAGTCAATAGGCCGACCGGCCACCCACCGCATCAGAGCAGGTGGCGGTGACGGTCAACGGACGATCGTGTTGAACGATCGGTCTCCGGCGTCACCTAGGCCGGGCACGATGAACTTCTGGTCGTTGAGCTCGGCGTCCACCTTGCAGACAAACACCTGGGCCTGTGGGAACTGCGACGCCACAGCGTCCACGCCCTCCTGCGATGCGATCAACGACAGGACCTTCGCGCGGCCCACGCCCCAGTCGTAGAGTGTCTGCAGGGCCGCGACCGCCGACCCGCCGGTCGCCAGCATCGGGTCGAGCACCAGAGCAGTATCAACCGGCTGGCCGGGCGGAAGCTTGTCGTAGTAGCGGACAGGCTGGGCAGTCGCTTCGTCGCGGTACAGCCCGAGGTGCCATACCTCAGCGGACGGGATCAGATCGAGCACTGGGTCCACCATGCCCAGGCCGGCGCGAAGGATCGGCACCAGTCCGATCCGGTCGGGCAGCTCATATCCCTGCGCCATGGCGACCGGCGTCTGCACCTGGGCGACGGTGGTCGCCAGGTCTTTGGTCGCCTCGTAGGCGAGCAGCGTCGCAAGCCGTCGGACGGAGCTGCGGAACTCGGCGGGACGCGTGGTCTCGCAGCGCAGCACCGTCAGGTGCCGCTTGATGAGCGGGTGGACGACCTCATGGACGCCTGGCATAGATGACCCTGTTTCGCCTGTAGGCCCTGGTTACCACGGCCCACGATTCTACGGCTAGCAGAGCTGTCAGAAAAGCCGGCGACGGGGCCAGGCGGCGCCCAGAGTGACGAGCAGCAGTGTTGCGGACGGCTCCGGCACCAGGCCGCCCGAAGCGATGAACGGTCCACCGCCAGCGATGTAGGTTGCAATCTGGCTGCCGGTCACCTGCGCCACGGTGTCGTCAAAGTTCCAGTGGATGCCCAGGTAGACCCGGCTGCGGCCGTTCTCGGCCATCGCTTGGCTAAAAGAGGAGAATGTTCGCTCGACGCCGGGCATCTCCTCGGACGTGAGCGTGAACAGGACGTCGTCCGTCCCGTAGAACTCCTCCAGGGTCTGGAAGAGCGCGCCGCCAAACGTGGCGTGGCCCGAAAGGTACGTGGGAAACGGTGGGGTGAAGTCGTTGCCCGTCCCGCCTGGGGCGCCGAGCGGAGTCCAGTTGGGGTCGCCCTCGGTAAGCGGGTTGCCGTCGGAATCGCCCTCGCGGATGCCGGTCACCGGCCGCCAAAAGTCGTACTCAAACTTCGAGTTCCACGCCACGATTCCGGCGTCCGCCATCGCAACGGTCGCCTTGGCGAATAGCTCAGCATTCTCTTTGACATTGTTGCCCTCTTGCACGGCAATCTCACGCAGCGCCTGGTTGTACATCCGCATCGGAGTGCCCATCCCAACTCGGTCGTACGCCCAGAAGTAGGCGATTTCTTCCTGATCGGCGGTCCGCGAGACGCTGTTCTTGGCGCCGAGTTCCTTCACCTCGTTGTACGCGTCTGCGTACTCCTGGCTGGTGAGATCCGGCATCGGCGGGGGCATGAACTGCTTGTTCGACTCGAGCATGAATGTGTCGACCTCACCCCAAGCCGGGCCCCACGCTTGCTGGCCCGGGTTTAGCGGGTCGGGCTGCCAGTGACCAACCGCGTTGGTCGGCATGTACTGCGAGCTCGAGTTGTAGCCGTCGTTGGCGCGGCCCTGGATGATCCTGTTCGCGATATAGGTCCCTAGCGCGATGCCTTCCTGCTTCTCCATGCTGTCGGGGGTCTGGGCCAGGCTGAGCGACAACTGGTTGTCCAGCATCGCCTGCTGGTCTGAGTAGATCGAACTCAGCACGGTGTAGGCCGCCTGCGCCGCGGCCGCCTTGGACGAAGCCGTGTAGGCCGGCGATGCGTGCCCGGCGCCGTAGTCGTAGAACATCGTGGCGTTGGGCGAGGTCATCGCGAACGCGTCGTAGATGGCGAGATTCATCATCGCCATACTGCGCGAGGCCATGCCGGGGTTCTGCAGCGTGGTGTTGGCCACCAGCACATCGGACGCCAGCGAGTTCCAATCGAGCACGGTGTCCGCCGCGGCGTCGACGCTAGCTGTCAGGCCGATGGCGCAGGCGAGCAGCAGTCGGTTGAGGAGGGTCTTAGTCATCGCCGCGGTTCCAGGGGTGCGAGTGCCTACTCTGTTTTCGATCCGACGCCGCTTATTGCTTTCGCCAACCGCGCGTTCAATCAGTGAAATTCAGCAGCAAGCAGACGCAGACAGCCCACCCCGCGGAAGTCGGGGGAGAATAGAAAAGATGCGCAGAAACCGGGCGTGTCGTCAGCTTGGCAGAGAACCTACCAACTCAACGCGCATTAGGCTGTTACCCGACAGTGCTCAACAAGGTGCTTGGCGTCGCAGATGTACCCCACCAGGAACGGGCCGAACTCCGCGTAGCGGGCGCTCGCCTCGTCGAAACGCATCTGGTAGACAATGTCTTTTAGGTACTCTGGGTTACTACCCCACAGTGTAACCCCCCACTCCCAGTCGTCCAAACCAATTCCGACGGTAATCAGCTGGCTCACCCGGCCGGCGAACGCCATCCCACTGCGGGCGTGCTCGCCCATCAGACGGTTCCGCTCTTCCTTGGGCGTCAGGAACCAGTTTTCCCCCACCTCCCGCTTCTTGTTCATCGGGTAGAAGCAGCACGACTGGTACGGCGGGAACTCGGGCGTAAGTCGTTGCCTGTTCATGCCTTCCAGCCTGGCGGCGTAGGCCTTCACCTTGGCTTCGTAGGCTGGAGTGCCCGGCTCGTCGCCCTCGGCCGCCACCCGTTTGCCATAGTCCTCGATGCTGGGAACGTACTCGCTTATCTCCGTCACGGAAACAAACGAGTAGCTAGGCCGCAGAACCGGCCCAGCCGCGCTAGCCATCAGACGCTGGTGGACCGAATCCACCTTCAGCGGATCGGGGTCCATCACCATCAGGCCAAAGTCCGCCTTGTGGCCGCTGACAATCGAGGTCTGCAGTCGCAGCGGCGCCTCGTCGGAATCGGGATCAAGCGCCGCGATGAGCGCGTCAGCCACCTGCTGCCGCCCTGCACCGTCCAGCCCTGCCAGAGCCGATCGGTCGAACGAGTAGTAGAGGTGGCTGCAGTGCCAACCTCCGCCGGCGGGGGTCAATGATTGCTCTGACGATGGGCGGTCGTGCTGCATGGTGGTCTAAGTTTGGTGCTTCGTACTGGGCAAGCAGGCAGTATATCAGGCGCCCGCTGAATCGGCAGGCCGCCGCCCTCGTATCTCCTCCGCTTGCCGGCGGTTTGACCTATCCACAGGCCTGATGAGGGCCCTCGACGCCCTGTTCGCGGGTCGATTAGCAGCATTGGCGTCACGGGTAGGCTGCCGGTTACAATCGCGTTGCAACGCCGCCCCGCTAACCCTTGTCGACAACCCTCATGTCCCAACGGCCAATGCATCACCTCCTGCACTCGACCTATGCGACGCTCGTCGGATTGTGCCTCATCGGCGTCGCTCGCGCTCACGAGCACGCCCATCACGACGCGCCCAGTACTCAGCTAGAGGTCAATGAGCAGATGCGACAAGCGGCGATCGATTTCCTCGCCGCGCTCCCCCCCGAAACGCGCGGCCAGACGACCTTCCCGTTCGACAGCGCCGAGCGGACGGGGTGGAACTTCGTGCCGATGGAACGGTCTGGCACGCCGCTCAAGGCGATGACTCTCGAGCAACGCCGCGCCGCCCGCCGTCTGATGCGGTCAGCGCTCAGCGATAAGGGCTACCTGAAGGCGACCACCATCATGTCGCTTGAGCAGGTCCTGAGGCTCATCGAGGCCGACCGCGAGAATGTCGAGGGCATCCGCGACCAGGAGAAGTATTGGTTCGGGGTGTTCGGCGACCCCGCCGGCGAGGGCCCCTGGGGCTGGCGGGTCGAAGGGCATCACCTGTCGCTCAACTTCACCTCAGATGGGCGCCTGGTTGTCTCCGCAACGCCACTGTTCCTCGGCGCCAACCCCCACGAGGTGAGAGTGGGGCCTCGGATCGGCCTCCGAGCGTTGGGCGAAGAAGAGGACAACGCCCGGCAGCTGATGGCGTCGCTTAGCGAGGAGCAGCGCGACAAAGTTATCATTCAGCCCGCCGCGCCGCGAGATGTCCACACCTTGCCCGGCGCGCCAATCGACCTCGGCGCGCCAGCCGGGCTCGCGCTGGCCGACATGACCCCCAAGCAGCAGACGCTGCTCAAGACTCTTGTCCGCGACCTGGTCCAGCACCTCCGCCCTGAGTTGGCCAATGAAGAGTTGCGAGCCATCGAGCAGGCCGGCTACGGCAAGCTCCACTTCGCGTGGGCCGGCGGCCTCGGCCCAGACGACAACCACTATTTCCGCGTGCACGGCCCTACACTGGTGCTTGAGTACGACAACGCCCAGGGCAACCACTCCCACCTCGTGTGGCACTCCACCGAGAACGACTTCGGGCTCGACTCGCTACAGAAGCACTATGAGCGCCACCACCTACCGGCTGTGGCCCAGTAGCAGCCATAACTGACCACACGTAACCGCAACGAATATCCACGCGAGACCTCTCGATGGACCATCCCCTCACCGGCAAACGCATCCTCTCCTTCGTCGGCGACATCTACGAAGACTTGGAGTTGTGGTACCCCAAGCTGCGGATGATTGAAGCGGGCTCCGAAGTGGTGGTCGCCGGTCCTGAGGCGGGGGTGGTCTACCAGGGGAAGAACGGCTACCCGTGCAGGTCTGACGCGTCATACCAAGAGACGACCGCCGCCGACTTCGACGGCTTGTTGGTCCCCGGCGGCTTCATGCCCGACAAACTGCGTCGCGATGAACAGGTGCTGCAGCTGGTCCGCGATTTTGACGCCGCCAAGAAGCTGGTAGCCGCCGTCTGCCACGGCGGGTGGATCCCGATCTCCGCGGGCGTGTACCGCGGCGTGCGGGTCACAGGATCGCTTGGAATCAAGGACGACCTGGTCAACGCCGGCGCGGTTTGGGAGGACGCTCCGGTGGTTGTGGATGGCCACCACGTCAGCAGCCGCAAGCCGGACGACTTGCCCGAATTCTGCCGCGGGATGCTGGAAGTTCTGTTGAAACAGTGACGGACAAAACTCTCCGAGTCTGCGTCAGCACTCTACGGGGCCCAGCCTGGCAAGCGTATCACGTCACTGTTTCGCGGCCGGCGCCTTAATTCCGTAGCCAAGTTCTAGCTCAGTCGGGACTCCTTCCTGGCTCGCACCATGTCGCGTGCTCGGCTAGCCCTGAGCATGCATCGCGACAGGATCGGACGCGCAGCCTCTCACCTGCGGCTCGCCCCCGGCACGGTCGCCGTCCTGCGCAGAACTATCTCTCGCCCGCGTGAAAGCGTTTGCAATACTGCGTGCGTTGCGGTAACGTCGGCGGGCGTGGGGCCCAGAACCCCGCTCCTCTCTTCTCACATGACCATCAGCTGTCACTTCTACGCCCACGCGTGTGGGCCGCTTCTTCGTTTCCTCTTCATCCGGGAGCAGTCTCATGAAATGGTTTCTAGCAGCGGCTTTGGTAGGCGTCGTGGCCCAGGTTTCTAGCGCGGCCACTATGCTGTTCGACTTCGGCAACTCGGGCCAGCAAACGCTGGTGAACGGCTGGAACAACGTGCTGTACCCGAATCCGGACCCGGCCCCACCGCTGTTCGCCGTGTTCGACAGCAACGGCGCCGTCGTCCCCGGGGTGACACTTGAGTTCACCGACCAGTTCTTCATCAACGGTCCACCCTCGCAACTGGGGACCGAGAGCCCTTCCGGCGACGCCGCCGCCTACCCAGTGAGCGCCACCGACGACTACTTCTTCGGACACACCGGCGACTTCGCTGGCGGTGCGGACAACCCAACCGGCGCCTTCAAGCTTACTGGCCTCGACCAAGCGACGTTGTACGATTTCACCTTCATGTCGTCCCGCACCGGCGTGAATGACTCGCGCGAGACGGCATACCTCGTCACCGGCGCAAACTCTGCCAACGGGCTATTGGAAGCCGCCAATAACGACTCCGAGGTTCTGAAACTCACCGGCATCATCCCGGACGGGAACGGTGAGATCGAGGTAACGGTCTCGGCGGGACCGAACAACACCAACGGCAACGAGTTCTACTACATCAACCTGATGCAGGTTGACACGGGGGGCCAGGTGCCCGAGCCCGCAGCGGCAGCTCTTGTACTGATGAGCGCTGCCGGACTGAGCAGGCGCCAACGCCGGTAGCCGCCGGTTCTGAGTTGGCCTCCCTCGTATCCCGCCGCGCGCGCTGCGCCGGCGCCTGAACTCGAACCACAGTGAGCAAATCATGTACACGCACAACGCGCTGCACGCGCTGGCTTTGGCGGGCTTCTTGTCCGCCACGGCCAGCGGCCAGCCGCTAAACGTCATCTTCTACGGCAACAGCTTCACCTTTGGAGCCGGCAGCACCCGCTCTGTCGACTCGCTGTTCCGCGACATTGCCGCCGCCGCGGGTGAAGAGTCGCCCTTCGTCGTGAGTGCGGCGGTCTCGGGACAGGACCTGGAATGGCACGTCGCGAACAACACTGCGCGGATCTTCTCGTCGATCCCGCCCGCCAACGACTGGGACTTGATCGTGATGCAAGAGCACTCCACAAAGCTCACCCGGGCCTACCCGGACTCACCGCCGTTCCCCGCCAGCATTGAGGAGTCAAAAACGACGGCCGTTCAGCTCCACGAGGTCGCGAAGACCCGGAGTCCGGGCGTCCGCCCAATGCTCTACGAGACCTGGGCTCGCGGGCCGGGGCACGAGTTCTACGGCGGCCCTTCACCACTGTTCTCAGGACCCGACGAGATGCAGGCCGAGATTCGGGACGGGTACAACTCGTTGCGTGACGCACTCAACGACGCCGCTGGAGATGACCTGACGACGATCGCACCGGTCGGCGACGCCTGGCAGGAGGCCAACTTCGACAATCTCCACTCCGGGGATCTTTGGCACGCCCAGAACCGTGGGACACTGCTGGCAGCGCTCGTGATCTACGGCACGGCCTACGGCGATGTGTCCACCAGCGACATCGACCTGAGTGGCGTGCTGGCGTCGCTCAGCCTCACCGCGGATGACGGGGCATTCCTCACCGCAGCGGCCGACGCCACCCTCAGCAGGGGGGCGGTGCCCGAGCCGACCGCGTTGGCGATGGCCTCGTTGGCTCTGTCGCTGGCGGTGCGCCGTCGTCAGCGGCGGCAGCCTACCCGCTGATGACGTCGACGTTGTTGCCCAGGTTGGTGTAGTCGATCTTTTCGTGCGGGTCGGTCTGGTTGAGGAACTCCTCGACATTGGTATAGCCGTCGCCGTCGGCGTCCTGAGCGCCGTCGGCGACGGAGTTGGGGTCGAGGCCGTGGCCGGCTTCCCAGTCGTCGGGCATTCCATCGTGGTCGGTGTCGGCCGGGACCGACTCGGGGTCGTAGCGGTAGTCGGGGTACCCGCCTACTTGGTCCGGGTCCGAGATGATACCCCTCTCGTGAGCGAACTCGAGGGTGCGGACCGACTCTACAACTCGGGCGTCTACGGGGTCACGACGCGGAAGCGTCGCGCCGGCCTTGCCCAAGACCTCTTCATATGCCTGCTCGGCGGTCTGTTGATTGACCGGCCAGCCTTCGAACGGCGTATTAACGCGGGCTAGTTCTTCCGGCCCACGCATCCCCTGCCAGTTGTTGGCCGTCACGTCTGGATAGCCCTCGACGATGTTTCCGGCGACGTACCACTTGCCCGGTCGCTTGGGGGCCGCCGCGTACCAGTCGCCCGCGGACCAACGGGACCCTGGCGAGTACATGTCGCGCTGTTCGATACGGGCGATTGTTGACAGCATGTTGTCGTTGGTGGCGGGGCCCGGCTTGTAGTAGTTGTTGATGACGTTGATCAGCGAGGTCTCATCACCGCCATCCATCGTGCGGTGCCGCCAGTTGCAGATCACGTTGTTGCGGTAGTCAAACTCGCCCCCCATTCCAATCGACGGGTTGCGGCCCGTGTTGCACGCGAAGAGGTTGTGATGAAACGTCGCGTCCTCGCCGCCCCAGGTGCCGCCGAACTCGTGCCCGGGCTTCATACCTTCGCTAGAGATGCAGTACTGGATGGTCAGGTTGCGGACCGGGTGCTTAACGGTCTCGGAACGGCCGGTAAGCGGATTCTCGGTCGGCTCCATATTGCGGTAGAGCGAGATATTCTCGTCACGCCCCCAGCTCACGCTGCAGTGGTCCACGATGATGGTGTGGTTGGGGTTGCCGCCGATATTGTCTGACCCCTGGCCCCCCGAGGTCACGCCACGCCGCACCCGCAGGTGCCGCAGGATTACGTTGTGGGTGTCGACGTCCAGCGAAGCGCCGGCGATGCAGACGCCGTCACCCGGCGCCGTCTGGCCGACGATCGTGATGTCGGGGTTCTCAATCGATAAGTTCGACCGCAGGTGGATAATCCCGGCGACGCGGAACACGACGATCCGCGGACCGTCTGCCTCGATCGCGGCGCGAAGACTGCCGGTCCCGCTGTCGTCGAGGTTAGTCACCTCGAGGACCTGTCCGCCACGGCCCCCCGAGGCAAACATGCCACCGCCCCAAGCCCCCGGGAAGGCTGGGATCGCGAACGGCAGACGCGGCGGGAGTGGGGGCGCCATGCCCGACTCCGGCGCCGACTTCGCCTCAAATGCAGGAACACAAATCAGCGACAACGCGAGAACGCGGACTAAACGCATGGGAGGGCTGCCTGTGGGGAGGGGAGGAATCGACGAATGCCGAGCAGGTCGCGTCCAGCGAGCCTACCAAACGCCACTGGTCGAAACCACAAATCCTGCACCCGCAGGCAGGCAATGCAAAGAGTGGGACTCGGCTAGCAACGCCGAGCCTCGCCACGTCCTTGTATCAGGACACGGCGGCCAGGAAGTCTCCGGCCAGACGATTGACGACTTCCTTGGTGAGCTGCATCGCGACCTCGCGCCGCAGGCCGCCCCTTGGCTTCTCATAGCGGTGCAGGCTGATCGACCCGCCGGTCCTTACCAGCAGCTCGTAGTAGGCGAGCGAAGCGTCGTCCTGCTGCGGCTTAGTCGAGCGGAGCTGCACGACGCACGCCTCAGCGTCGGCTTCGACAGGGCAGATCGGCTCCAGCAGGTAGGTGATCTTGTCGGTAAGCTGTTGGGCCACCAGCCTGACGTGCGGCATCGGCGCGCCGGTCAGCTTGTTGGTCTCCAGCCGCAGCTCAAACAGCGACAACGCCAGCGTGCCCGCGCGGTCGACGCGCACCACGAGCTTCTCACCGTTCTCAGACGCCGAGACAACCGTCCCGTCGATCTGAGCGGCGTTCAGCTTGCCGGCGAGTGTGTGGGCTAGGGGCATGTGTTGGTGTCTGCGGGCGGTTCGGGCGTCGACTGGCTTGGGGATCAATCGTCGTCATCCGGGTCGACGTCGTCGCCCTGATCGACCGACACCTCGCCGCCATCGAAGGAGATGACGGTCTGCGTCTCGTCGAGGATGGTGGCGATGTGCACCGGGCGGGTCCACAGCCGGTGCAGGTTCCGCAGGGTGTCCTGCGCGTAGTTCGTTTGCAACTCGACGCCCGTGTACTCGTGCTCCAGGTAGAGCTCGCCGCGGTTCTTGTAGTTGCCGTCGACCACGGCGATCTGCGGCCGGCCGAGGTTGGTCAGGTTGGCCAGCAGCTGCTGCTTGACCTGGGGGAAGGCGCGGGTCTCTATCTCATAGTACTCCGTGCCCGGGTTGTAGCCAAACTTGAACAGCTTGTGCTGACGCACAAAATCGAGCGTCAGGAACGAATCAATAAAGGTCAGGTCGTTGTGGACACGGCGGACCTCGAAGATCTTGTCCCGGCCCTCGCCGAGCTCGCGGTCCCAGTCCTGGCGTTCAGCGTAGTCGTCGCAGTCCTCGTACTCCTTGCCGTAGGCGCCGCGGTTCCAGCGGTCCTCGATGTCGCGGAACAGCTCGATGCCGAGCTTGTACGGGTTCAGCGAACCGCCTGACGACGCCACCGTGCCGGAGTGGTGATCGGCGAACTGCACGATCTCCGCCGCGCTGGCGATCTGGGTGGTCATCATCTTGCTGTGCCAGTAGCTGGCCCAACCCTCGTTCATGATCTTGGTCTGGCCCTGTGGGGCGAAGTAGTAGGCCTCGTCGCGGATAATCGACAGCACGTCCGCCTGCCACGCGTTGAGCGGCGCCTGCTCCAAGAGGAACAGCATCACGTCCCGCTCGGGCCGCTCAGGGAGCCTCTGGGGCTGGGGGTTGTCCTCGGCGTTATTCCGCTTGTACTCCGCCTTGGGATTCACGAACGGGTCCAGGTACTCCTTGCTGTCGAACCGCGCCGGCTTCGGGGGTGAGTGCTTGTTCTCGCCGTTGTCGTGCTTATCGGCCCGGCGTTTGATGAACGGCGAGTGGATGTCGATCAGGTCCTCGATGCTCAGGCAGGCGTCGATGAACTCCTCGACCGGCTCGACGCCCACCTCGTCCATGTAGCGGCGGATCCGCGCGCCGTGGTTGGCCATCTGGTCCATCATCTTGCGGTTGGTGTGGCCGAACCACGCGTTGCACTTGAAGAAGTCACAGTGTCCGTACACGTGGGCCATCACCAGCTTCTGGTCGACCATCTCGTTGCTCGCCATCAGGTAGGCGTAGCAGGGGTCGTTGTTGATGACCAGCTCGTAGATCTTCTGCAGCCCGTAGTGGTAGCCCTTGCCGAGCTTCTCGTACTCCATCCCAAACCGCCAGTGCGGGTACCGCACCGGGAAGCCCCCCTTGGCGGCGATCTCGTTGAGCCGATCGGCCGGGACCATCTCGAAGATGGTCGGGAAGAAGTCGAGCCCGTGACCGGCGGCCAGCTTCTCGATCTTCTCCTGCCACTCCTGGAGCTCAACGGGCAGAGGGGCTAATTCTGAGATGGGCATGTGGGTGGCTATTGGCTGTCAGCCATCGGCTGTTGGCTACCTACAGCCCACTTCACGAGGGGTGGGCTGCCATGGGATTGGCTTGGTTTGTTACTTGCCTTTGCCGAGGAACGTCTTAATCGACTCGTAGATCGCGTCTTTATCCTCAATCTCGCTGGTGACGATCGCCTCGTGGTTCTCGCCGAAGCGGCTCTTCAGGCGGCCGAGGAACTCGCCGCTGCCGTACGGGCTTTCGACCTGACCGTAGGCGTAGAGGTTGACGTGGGGCAGGATCCGCTCGCCGAGCTGCGAGAACGCCTTTTCGTTGTCCTCGCCCCAGTTGTCACCATCGGAGAATTGGAACACGTAGATGTTCCAGTCGGCCGGCGGGAACTGCTTCTCGATCAGGTCGGCGCACACCTTGTACGCGCTGGAAATCCGCGTGCCGCCCGACTCACGGGTGTGGTAGAAGGTGTGCTCGTCGACCTCCTTGGCCACCGCGTCGTGGATGATGTAGCGTTTCTCCAGGCCCTGGTACTGGCTGCCGAGCCAGGTGTCGATCCAGAATGCCTCGGTGCGGACGATCTCCTTCTGGTCGTCGGTCATGCTGCCCGAGACGTCCATCACGTAAATGATGACCGCGTTGACCTCCGGGTGCTGGACCGTGCTCCAGCTGCGGTACTGCTTGTCCGACTTGATCGGCACGACCCGCGGGTCGCTGGCGGTGTACTCGCCGGTCGAGATCTGCCGCTTGAGCGCCTTGAGATAGGTCCGCTTCTTGTGCCGGAGCGACTCGGGACCGGTGGAGCGGATGCTGTCGTACTTGGCCTTTTCGTCCTGCAGGTTGGCGTCGCCCTTGGGCTGGATGCGGGGGAGCTCAAGCTCATCGCCCAGGATCTCCGCCAGTTCGTCGAGGCTGACGTCGACCTCCATGAAGTGCTCGCTGCCGGGGTCGCTCCCCGCCTCACCCGGCCCGCCCTGGGGCTGGCCGCCCTTGCCGACCGGCTGCCCCTCCTCACCGTCGCCCGTGCCGACGCCACCGGCGCCGTTGTCGCCAAACCGGAACCGCGGCACGTCGAGCGACGGGATGGGGATCGACACGAGGTCCTTCCCCTTGCGGCCCATCATCTCGCCCTGCGTGACGTACTTGCGGAGGTTCTTGCGCAGGCGGCCGCGGACAATCTCGCGGAAGCGGCGTTGGTCTCTCTCGATATCTAGCGGCATTGGGCTCTATTGGCCCACCCCGGTAAGGGATGGGACTGGTCAGCGTTGTTGTGTTCCAGCCCCACCCCTGGCGGGGTGGGGTGATCGAGGCCAACTGGGCATTGGTTGCGGCTACTCCTCCTTCTTCACATCCCCCCGCGCGAAGATGCTCGCCACGTACTGCAGCACATCGGTGGCGGACTCGTCGTCGTAGCCGAAGTCACGGATCAGGCGGCCTTTGACGATGTCGATCTTCTGCTGGGTGTCCGTGTCTACGACATTCGACACCAGGCTGGTCAGCTTGATTGAGTCCTTCTGGTCCTCGAACAGCTTCAGCTCGAGCGCTTTGTGCAAGCGTTCGTTGCTGCGGAAGTCGAACTTCTTCCCGTCGATCGAGAGCGCACCGATGTAGTTCATGATCTCGCGGCGGAAGTCGTCCTTGCGGCTCTCGGGGATGTCGATCTTCTCTTCGATCCCCCGCATCAGCCGCTCGTCCGGCTCTTCGTACTCGCCGGTGAACTTGTTCTTCACCTTCTCACGCTGCGTGTAGGCCTTCACGCTGTCGATGTAGTTCGCGCACAGGCGGGTCAGGGCGTCCTCGTCGGCGGCGATCGCCCGTTGGACTTCGTTCTTCACGATGTTGGTGTACTCCTCTTTCACCACGCCTAGGAGGTCCCGGTACTCCTGCTTGGTCTCATCGCTGTTGATTAGGCTGTGGTGTTTCAGCCCTGTCTCAAGCTCGTTGAGCACCATGAACGGGTTGATGCTCTTGGCCTCCGGGTGGGCGACCAGCGCGTTGGAAAGCTTGTCCTGCACGTAGCGCGGCGAGATGCCGATCATGCCCTCGCTGGTGGCCTGCTCGCGGAGCTCGTTGATATTCTCCTCGGTGAAGCCGGGCAGCGTCTTGCCGTTGTAGAGCTTGAGCTTCTGCAGCCGAGTCAACCCAGCGTGCTTGGGCTCCACCAACCGGGTGAGTACCGCCCACATGGCGGCCATCTCGATGGTGTGCGGGGCGATGTGCTTGCCGCGGACCGTTTTGTTGTTGTAGTCCTTCTCGTAGATGCTGATCTCGTTCTTGAGGGTCGTGACGTACGGCACGTCAATCTTGACGGTCCGGTCGCGCAGGGCCTCCATGAACTCGTTGCTCTGCAGCCGCCGGTACTCCGGCTCGTTCGTGTGCCCGATAATCACCTCGTCGATGTCGGTCTGGGCGAACTTCTTGGGCTTGATGCGGTGCTCCTGGCTGGCGCCCAGCAGGTCGTACAGGAACGCCACGTCCAGCTTCAGCACCTCGACGAACTCGATGATGCCGCGGTTGGCGATGTTGAACTCGCCGTCGAAGTTGAACGCCCGTGGGTCGGAGTCGCTGCCGTACTCGGCGATCTTGCGGTAGTTGATATCACCGGTCAGCTCGGTGGCGTCCTGGTTCTTTTCGTCCTTGGGCTGGAACGTGCCCACCCCAACGCGATCCTTCTCGCTGAGGATCACCCGCTTGACGCGGATGTCCTGGACCAGGCGGGTCCAGTCGCCGTCGTAGCTCTTAAGCCGCTGCTGGTAGATGAACCGGCAGTAGGGGTCGAGGTAGCCGTCGACGCGCACCTGGTAGTCGTCCTCGCCGCGGCCTTCGTTGAGCTGCGACTCAACCTCGGGGCGGAAGCGGGTGGGGATCAGGTGCAGCGGCTCCTCGTTCATCGGGCACCACTGGATCTTCGACGCGTCGTCGGGGTCGTTCTCGTCGACCCAGCCCAGCGTGTACAGGGCGCCGTCGTCGGTGGCGCTGTAGCGCTCGAGGCCCTTCTTGAGCAGCCGCGCGATGGTGCTCTTCGAGCTGCCCACCGGGCCGTGCAGCAGCAGCACGCGGCGCTCGATGCCGTAGCCGTTGGCGGCGCTTTTCAGCGCGTTGACCAGGTCCTTGAGCGTCCGCCGCAGGCCGAACACCGCGTCCTTGCCATCGCCGTCTGGGTCGTCGAAGAAGCGGTAGTGCACGTGCTTCTCGCGGCGGGTTTCAACCGTGTCGACGCCGTACGACAGGATCATGTCGTACAGCCGCTGGTACGCGGTGCGGGTGACCTTGGGGTTCTGGCGGACCAGGTTCAGGTACTCCTCGAACGTCCCCACCCAGTTTTTACGACGGAACTGGTCTCGGTCCTGCCGCTGAGCCACCAGCTCGATGATGCTGCGTCCGTTGTCCATGCCGCGCGCTCCTGGATAAAGATACGAATGACCCTGGATATTCTCTTAGGGACGCAACAACGGCGGGTTCCGTTCGGGCTTGCCCCGGCCCGCGCGTCCTTGCTGTCCCATCGTTTCCAACGCACCAGCCATTCACTCCCGACAATCGCGCCCGCCGTCAAACGGCCTGCCCGTAGCGGATTTCGCACGGCAGCGGGCGTGCGGCAGAGGGGGCGGAGAGAGAGAACCCGCCCGGCACGCGGGAGGCAAACAAGGCTCCCGTCGCGACTCTTAGAAACGCCCGAGGGCGAAATTGGCAAAGAGCGGAAGGTGGGGATTGTCGCGAACAGAGGGAGCAGGCGCCGGCGAAACCATGCCGGCAAACAAGCCCTCGTTCACTTAAAGTATCAATCGGAATTGCGCCGCGGGCAACACCGACTTTGGAAGTTCTTCCGGCGCGATGTGCGCAAACCGCCGGAAACCGCTCGGAAACTAGGTTTCTCGCGGCGCTGCAGAATCAGCAATTGCGCTAGACAGAGGGCCCGCAAAATCCCCCCAACGGAGGGGACCCGACCTTGCCGGCGGCGTCGAGCAGCTTCGTCGAGTAGGCCTCAGCGGGCAGCCGATTAGGAGGTCGGCTTCTTCCGCCGCCGACCGCCACGGCGGCCGCGGCCGCCAGACCCGCCACGCGAGTTGAACTTCTTGCGCTCGGACCGGGCCGCGATGTTCGCGTCGACTACCACCGAGATGGCGTCGCCCCACGAAGGGACGCTGCGGTGCTTGGGCGTTGCGCCGTCGTCATCGGCATCCTCTTGAGCGTCGTCCGCACCGCCTTCGGAGGCCACCATGTCCTGAGGTTCATCTACCTCGCCGAGCGCGGCGAAGCTCTCGTCCACCGCCTCGGCGGCCTCCTCCTCGGCGGTGGTCGCGGTGTCGACCGGGGTCGAAGAAGAGCGGCGGCGGCGCCCACGGCGGCGGCGGCGGCGGCCGGTGCGCTCCTGGCCGTTGCCCTCTTCCTTCGGCGGCTGATCGCCACCGGCGGCCTCGCCGTCGGACGGGGCGTCGGCGTGCTCTTCATCGTTGTCCGTGTCGGCGGGCGCCTGCTTTGCGGCGGGCGCGTCGGACTCGGAGCGTGCAGGAGGCTCTTCTGCCGACTCGGGCGTTTCAGGGGCGGGGGCAACCGGCGCCTTGGAACGCTTGCCCGCGAACGGGAACCAGTCCGGCAGCGTGAGCTGCGACTTCGGCGCCAGGTCCCACTTGCTGGGGGCGGGCTGCTCTGCCTGATCGGCTGCTTCGGCAGGCTCGCTTGCCTGCTCGGCGGCGGGCTCGACCCGCACCTGCTGGTCCGCCGGCTCGTCGTCGGCGGGATCCTCGAGAACGGTGTCGTCGCTGCGTTTTGATACCGCGTCGTCTTGGGTATCCGCCTGCAGTTCGGCCGCGAACGCCGCCGGCGGCGCAGGCTCACTGGGCGCGACAGGCTGCTCGGGCTCGGCCGCGGGTGGCGGCGCCGCCTGAGCCGTCGCCGGCGGGGGCGTGGGGCTAACCGGCTTCGCGGCGGGGGCGTCGATGCCGAAGTCGCCTAGCAGGTTGTCCCAGCCGCTAGCGGGGCGGGTCGGCTCGTCGTACTCGACGTCCTCGGTCGGCTGGGTAGGTTGCGACGCGGGGGAACGGGCCTCCGGCTGCTGCTCAACCTCATCCGAGGGAGCGGCGCCTAGCTGGCTCGCGAGTTCGTCCCAGTTGCTCTTGTTTTGATCGCTCATTTGACTCGGTTGGTTCCGATACGGCTTTTTTGCCGGCCGTGGCGCCTGCCTGCGGCGCCGATTAGACGTAAGATTCATCATTATAGGGGTTTGTGGCCGACTCAGGAAGTCGGACCCGCCGCCCCGGCCGAGCTGGCAATCTGCGTAAACCGTCCGGAAGGGAGAGGACCGCCATGCCCGACGCTAGCCCCGCCGACCACGTCGAAGATGTCGAGGTCGCCGGCCACATCATCGATAGCCTGATCCTGCCCAAGGTGCTCGACACCGTCACCTCGGGCGGGGGAACGTTCAAGATCAAGTCGATTACCATCGGCCAGGGCCGCAACGACCCCAGCCGCGCGTTGGTCGAGGTGCGTGCCCCCAGCGAGCCCGCCCTGCAGGCGATCCTGGCCGCCATCTCCGACCACGGCGCCGTGCCCGTACACAGCGTCGACTGCCAAACCGAGCCCGTCACGCAGGCCGGCGTGCTGCCCGAAGGCTTCTACTCTTCGACCAACCAGCGGACCGAGGTGCGACTCGGCGATCACTGGGTGGGGGTCGCCGACCAGGAGATGGACTGCGGCGTCGTGATCGATTCGGAGGCCGGGCCCCGCTGCGTGCCGATGTCCGATGTCAAGCCAGGCGATCGGGTCGTGATCGGCCACGCCGGCGTGCGGGTGTTCCCCCCCGACCGCGGCGACGACGGCGGGCACGCGTTCGCGTTCATGAACAGCGCTGTGTCGACCGAGAAGCCCAAGGCCGCCCAGGTGCGTAAGATCGCCGAGCTGCTCCGCGAGAACCGGGCGGGCCGCGGCAAGACGCTGATTGTCGGCGGCCCGGCGATCGTGCACACCGGCAGCGGCCCGTTGCTGTCTGAGCTGATCCAGGGCGGCTACGTGCACAAGCTGTTCGCCGGCAACGCCCTGGCCACGCACGACATCGAGCAGGCGATGTTCGGCACCAGCCTGGGCGTGCACCTGGACGACGCCACCATCGCCGAGGCGGGTCACGAGCACCACCTGCGGGCCATTAACCGGGTCCGCCGCGCGGGGTCGATTGCCGCAGCCGTCGACCAAGGGATGCTCACCTCCGGGGTCATGCACGATTGTGTGAAGCACAACGTCGATTTCCTGCTGGCCGGCAGCATCCGCGACGACGGCCCGCTGCCCGATGTCATCACCGATGTGCTGGACGCGCAGCGGCAGATGCGCGACGGGATCCGCGACGTCACGTTCTGCCTGATGATCGCCACCACGCTGCACTCCATCGCCGTCGGCAACCTGCTGCCGGCCTGGGTGAAGGTGGTGTGCGTGGACATCAACCCGTCGACCGTCATCAAGCTGAGCGACCGCGGCAGCTTCCAAACCGTCGGCCTGGTGACCGATGTCGAGCCGTTCTTGCGGTCGCTGGTCAGCGAGGTGCGATCCTGATGAAGGTGGAGTACATCAACGGCGTCCCCCGCATCAAGCCGGCATGGCGGCCCCGCTTCAGCTTCAAGACATTTCTGCTCCTGACAGGCGTAACAAGCCTACCGCTCTACTGGTACAGCCGTCCCGAAGAGCACTGGCATGTTCATGAAAACGCGATCGTGTGTTGGAGAGAATTCGGCCTCTTGGGTTCGCAGAAAGCGGCAAGGAGCGTCATCTTTCTGCCTGAAAACTGCTTCCCCCGAATAGGCGATTGTTGGGAGTGTCCCAACTTTGTCGGCCGTTGCCTCCAAGATGCAAAAAGGGACCAGCACCTCCATTCAGACCACGTCTTATGGCAAGCGACCTCCGAAGGAATTTCTCACATCGAGCATGAAGGTGCCATGAGCCCGTCTAGGCTTAGTCGTTACCTTGCGACGACTCCACAAGGCAAACGAACGGCGAAAGGTTTCGCACAGTTTTGCGAGGAGCTCCGTGGGGACATTCCAGATTAGTATCTCGAAACCGATGGATGGCTTAGTAAGGTGAATCGTGACCACGCCCGCTAGTACCCACGCTGCAAACCAGCCCCGCATCCTCATGTGCCCGCCGCTGTTCTACGGCATCGAGTACGAAATCAATCCTTGGATGAGCACCGAGCGGCAGGCGGACCACAAGCTGGCCGGTGAGCAGTGGGACGGACTGCGCGCCGCGCTCCAGTCGGCCGGGGCGTCGATCGAACTCATGACGCCCGTCAAAGGCCTGCCCGACCTGGTGTTCACCGCCAACGCCGCGATGGTCTACCGGGACCGCGCGATCGTGGCCCGCTTCAAGCACCCGCAGCGGCAAGGCGAAACGCCGCTCGACCGCGCGTGGCTCGAGCACGACGGCCTCTCGGTCGACGACCCGCCCGCCGACCTCAGCTTCGAGGGCGCCGGCGACGCGCTCTTCTGCGGCGACACGCTCTACGCCGGCTACCGTATGCGGAGCGACGCCGGCGGCCACCAGCAGATCGGCGAGATGCTCGGCGTGCGGGTGCTGCCGCTCGAGCTGGCCGACCCGTACTACTACCACCTCGACACCTGCTTCTGCCCGCTATCGCAATCCGAGGCCGTCTATTTCCCTGGCGCGTTCGACGAATACGGCCAGAAGGTCCTCGAGGCCAACGTCCCGACGCTCATCCCCGTCGCGGCAGACGAGGCCCGCTCGTTCGCCTGCAACGCCGTGGTGGTTGGCAAGACGGTGGTCACGAACGCCGGCTGCCCCCAACTCCACAAGCAGCTCAAGGAGCGAGGCTACACGCCGATCGCCACCCCGCTGGGCGAGTTCGTCAAAGCCGGCGGCAGCGCAAAGTGCCTCACGCTCCGGCTCGACGGCGAGGAGGCCGCGGCCTGGAAGCAGACGGCCGACTGACCGCGTCTCCTCGGAATTGGCAGCCGGGCGTTTTGTCCGTTCTGTTTTGTCCAAAAACACGAGCGAAGGGGACAAAACCCGGGGCACACCGCTGCCCAGATCGTTCGTAAGTGCTTTGCAATTATTCGCTTGCGACAATCCTCCCAGACAAGGCGGCGGGGGTTTTGTCCGTTTTGGGTGGGGCGGATCGGACACCCCAGCCAACCGATCCAGACGCGGCGCAGCGAACCGCGGGCGTTCCAAATGGCGGCACACCCATGGTCAGCAACCATTGGACCGCGCGGGGTGGCCGGTTTCAGCAACAATCGGGCGCCGCAAACGAAAAAAGCCCACCCCTCGCGGGGTGGGCTCTTCGGTCGATCAGCGACGGCTGGCAGGTCGCCGTCGGGATCAATCGTCGTCGTCGACAAAGAACGAGCCGTTGTCGGCCACGCTGAACATCGGACGCCACGGGCTCTTGTACCAACGCTTGGCGGAGTGGCCGTAGTGCCACACCAGGTTCAGGCCCAGGTTCCAGCCTTCCTCCTCGGCCGCCGACTGGCCCGAGCCGCCCGGCGAGAGGTAGGTGAAGCCGGTCTGCAGCGACCACGTGTGGTTGAGCGGCGCGAAGATCTCGCCGCCGAAGATCCCGTAGCCGCCGCCGCCGCCCGCGTACAGGCTGAACTCGCCGCCGGCACAGGCGTGGTACTTCCAGAAGCCGAGGTACTGGTCGATCGGCTGGTAGGTGCGCGTCTGGCCCACGGTGCCGACCACGCCGGTCATCTCCTGGCTGTCGCTGCCGACGGCGAACTTGAAGCCCAGCTCGTGGCACTTCGGGTTGATCACGCTGATCTGGCCGCGGACCTGGTGGAAGCTGACCGACTCGATCCGCTCGTCACGCATCATGTCGTACACCACGCCGTACTGGAAACCAACCTTGTTGCGGCGGAACAGGCCCGCGGTCAGGAAGTGCTGCGTGTGCGAGTCGTCGTACAGCGGGTTCTCCGAGCTGCCGTGGAACTGGCTGCCGACCGCCTGGTAGCCCACCTGGTAGCCGAGGCCCGGCCAGGGGATCCAGGCCATCTTGCCGCCCAGGTTCAGGCCGCCGTGGATGCCGAAGTTGCCGCGGTCGCGGTACTCGTCCAGCGGCCCCTTGAAGCCGTGCACGCCGGTGAAGAACGTGAACTCCTTGATCGGCGGGATGTAGATGCACAGCGGGATGGCGCCGCGTTCGACGCAGTTGCCCAGCACCGGGTCGCAGCAGCCGCCGCCGCAACCCACCTCGCCGCAGCAGCAGTCGTCGGTGGGGTAGCCGCAGCTCGGCATGTCGCAGCAGCCGTCGACGCACCCGCACCCGGGCTCCACGAAGCCGCAGCCCGGTTCGGCGAACCCACAACCGGGGTCGCCGCAGCCGCAGGCACAGGACGAGTCGGAGAACATCTGCACGCCCGGGTCGTACGGCTCGGTCGATTCGTACACCGGCGCCGAGGCGCCGTCCGGTCGGGGCGCCATGATGCTCTCTTCGGCGGTCTGCATCACGCGGGCCGCGGTGCGGCGGGTGTGGCTGGCCTGCGAGACGTAGCCCACCTGGCCCTGCTGGCCGGTGGGTAGCTCGCGCGACGCCGCCTGCCGCTGGTTGGTGGCCGCGATCGGCGTGGCCTCGGCGGCCGGGAGCTGAGCCGGCTCCTGAGCGGACGCCCGCTTCGCCCGCTGGGCGATCGACGGCCGCTGGAAGCGGGCGGTCGAGCGGGCCGCGCCGGCCGACGACTCGGCGGCGACGCCCTGACCCTGGCCCTGCCACACGAGCTCGGCTCGGGCGGGCTGGATGCTAGCAAAGAGAACGATGAATGCTAAAGCGATTCGGGCACGCATGGTGATTCCTCGGGGACGGTCATGCGGCGATCGGACTGCGCAGCAGCTGCGTGTCGCGATGCGCCAGGCCCCCCTGGAACACTGCTTGGCATTGGTATCGACCCGGGCGTGGTCGGCCCTTTCCAAAAAGTCGTCGTAACCCAAAAAGTTTTCCAAACGCCCCCGTGCCGGCCGCGCGCGGCTGCTGGCGCCCGCGGGTCGACGCGTCGCCGCAATTCCGCCATATTGCCCGCTCCCCAGCGGCTTCCCCAACCTTACTCACAGCGGCGGCGACGATGGCAGACTTCGAGGTCCAAGGGCAGTTGGTCGATATCCCCGGGCGCCGCACGCGACCCGTGACCGTGCGGGTCGAGGGCGGCCGGATCGCCCAGATTACCGACACGCCCGACGCCCCGCCCACATACCTCATGCCTGGCTTTGTCGACGCGCACGTGCACGTGGAGAGCTCGATGCTCGTGCCGACCGAGTTCGCCCGGGCGGCGGTGGTGCACGGCACGGTGGCCACGGTGAGCGACCCGCACGAGATCGGCAACGTGCTGGGCGTGGCAGGCGTGCAGTACATGCTGGACAACGCGCAGCAGTCGCCGTTCAAGTTCTACTTCGGCGCCCCGAGCTGTGTGCCGGCCACCACCTTCGAGACCGCCGGCGCCGCGATCACGGTCGAGGAGGTGGAGCAGCTGCTCGACGACCCCCGCATCCCGTACCTCAGCGAGATGATGAACTTCCCGGGCGTGCTGAACGGCGACCCGGACTGCCTGGCGAAGATCGCCGCCGCCAAGTCCCGCGGCAAGCCGGTCGACGGGCACGCGCCCGGCCTCCGCGGCGACGACGCTGCGCGGTACATCGCCGCCGGCATCACCACCGACCACGAGTGCTTCACCAAGGAGGAGGCGCTCGACAAGCTGGCGGCCGGCTGCAAGATCTCGATCCGCGAGGGCTCCGCCGCCCGCAACTTCGACGCGCTCTACACGCTGATCGGCGAGCACCCCGGCATGACCATGCTCTGCAGCGACGACAAGCACCCCGACGAGCTGCTGCTGGGGCACATCAACAAGCTGGTCGCGCGGGCCGTGGCCGGCGGCGTGGACGCGTACGACGCGCTGCGTGCGGCCTGCGTGACCCCGGTCGAGCACTACTCGCTGGACTTGGGCCAGCTGCGCGTCGGCGACCCGGCGGACTTCATCGAGGTCGACTCGCTCACCACGTTCGGCGTGCTACGCACGTGGATCGACGGCGGGCTGGTCGCCCAGGCCGGTTCGACCAAGCTGCCGAGCCCGCCGGTGGAGGTCGTCAACCGGTTCGAGGCCCGCGAGGTGACGGCCGCCGAGCTGCGACTGCCCGCCGAGGGGGCCGCCATCCGCGTGATCGACGCCGTCGACGGGCAGCTCGTGACCGGCTGCGTCGAAGCGCCCGCCCGCGTGGTCGACGGCGCCGTGGTTTCCGACGCCGACTCGGACGTGCTGAAGATGGTGGTCGTGAACCGCTACGCCCGGGCCGACCCGGCGGTAGCGTTCGTGAAGAACTTTGGGCTCACGCGGGGCGCGATCGCCTCGAGCGTCGCGCACGACTCTCACAACGTGATCGCCGTGGGCGTCAGCGACGACGACCTCGCCGCGGCCATCAACCTGGTCATGCGGGACGGCGGCGGGCTGAGCGCCGCCTGCCTGGCGGACGACCAGCAGGCGTCGCAGCCGCTGCCGGTTGCCGGCCTGATGGCCACCGGCGACTGCCAGACGGTCGGCGAGGCCTACGGGCGGCTGGACGCGCTGGTGAAGTCGTGGGGGTCGCCGCTACGGGCGCCCTACATGACGCTCTCGTTCATGGCCCTGCTGGTCATCCCGGCGCTGAAGCTGAGCGACAAAGGCCTGTTCGACGGCGGACGGTTTGAGTTCACTCCCGTGTTCATCTGAGCCCAGCCGATTTGCCGCCGCCGACTCCCGCCGGGTATAACGGACCCGGCGGCCGACGCGCCGCCCACTCGATTCACGCAGGGGCGCACATGGCGGCACACACCATCGGCGGCTACGAGGTCGTCCACACCCTGGGCCAGGGCGCGGCGGGCGCTGTGCACCTGGTCCGCAGCGTCGAGTCGGGCGACAAGTACGCCATGAAGGTCCTCCACCCCGAGGAGGCCGAGAAGCCGTCGATCCAGAAACGCTTTGTCCGCGAGGCGGTCGTGCTGCAGAAGCTCGACCACCCGAACATCGTGCGGTTCGTTGAGTGCGGGATCGACGACGACGAGCTGTTCATCGTGATGGAGCTGGTCGAGTGCGGCTCGCTCAAGTCCGCGCTAAAGCATTACGGCAAGTTCCCCTGGCGGACCGCCGTGAAGGTGGCGGGGCAGGTCAGCGAGGGCCTGGCCCACGCGCACTCCCACGGCATCATCCACCGCGACCTGAAGCCTGCCAACGTGTTCCTGGCCAACGACGGCCGCGTCAAGATCGGCGACTTCGGCCTCGCCCGCGACCTCAACCGCCACCGCCTGACGCTCGAGGCGGCCGCCATCGGCACCTGCCGCTACATGGCGCCCGAGCAGATCCGCTGCGAGGACCCGCTGACCGGCAGCGTCGACCTCTACTCGCTGGGCGCCATCCTCTACCAGATGGTGGTCGGCGCGCCGATGTTCGACGGCTCGACGCACACCGAGGTGTTCGAGGCCCACCTCTCGGGCGAGCCGCCCCGCCTGGCCGAGCACAGCCAGGACTGCCCGCCCGAGCTGGACGCCCTGGTGGCGAGCCTGGTCGCGAAGGCCCCGGCCGGCCGGCCCAAGGACGCGCAGCAGGTGGCCGCGGCGCTGCTCGGCATCCTGCGGGCCGGGGGCGAGGGCGAGCAACGCGACCCGCGCCCCAAGCCTTCGGCGCCGGGCAAAGAGACCATCGACGAGCTCTCGATCGAGATGATCTCCGATTCCACAAAGTTTGACACCACGCTCTAATAGCCGCACCACCCGGGCGTTCGCCCCGGAAGCACCCCGGCTGCAAGGCTCCCCCATGACGCAGCGGCAGATCGGCGACTACGAATTGCTAGACAGGCTCGGCGAGGGCGCGGCGGGCGTCGCGTACCACGCGCGGCACGTCGAAACCGACCAGCGCGTGGCCCTCAAGCTGCTGGTCGACTCGGTGGCCTGCGAGGAGGAGATGCAGCAGCGGTTTGTCCGCGAGGCGACTGTCGCACAGAAGCTCGACCACCCCGGCATCGTCCACTTCCACGACTGCGGCATCCACGACGGGCAGATCTACTTCGCCATGGAGCTGGTCGACAGCGGCACGCTGGACGACGTGCTGGCCGACGGGGGGTCGCTCCCGTGGCGCGAGGCGTGCGAGGTCGCCGCCCAGACGTGCGACGCCCTCGCCCACGCGCACAGCCGCGGCGTCGTGCACCGCGACCTCAAGCCGGCCAACCTGTTCCTCACCGCCGACGGGCACGTGAAGGTGGGCGACTTCGGCCTCGCCCGCGACAACGAGCGCCACCGCCTGACCATCGCCGGGCAGACGGTCGGCACCTGCCGCTACATGGCCCCCGAACAGGTCCGCGGCGAGGACGAGCTGACCGGCGCCGTCGACATGTACGCGGTGGGGTGCCTGCTGCACATGATGACCACCAACGACTGCCCCTTCAGCGGCAACACGGTGGTCGAGATCTTCGAGCACCACCTGTTCACCGCGCCGCCAAGCCTCGCGCTGCGGTGCCCCAACTGCCCGCCGGCGCTAGAGGAACTGACCGGCCGGCTGCTTGCTAAGGACGCCGCCGACCGCCCCACCGCCGAGCAGGCCCGCGACGCGCTGCTCGCCATCGTCGAGGGACGCGACGTGCAACTGCCCGCCGCGGCGGCTGACGAACCCGCACCGCCAGAGCCGAATCTGACCGAACGGCTCAAGGCCAACGCCGCCCCAGAGGAGAAGAAGGTCTCCAGCGGCCGGCTGCTGGCCACCGCGGCCATCCTGGTTGTCGCGGCGGTCCTCGCCTTTGTCGCGTCGCGCGGCTGACCCCGCCCCGCTCCACGGCGCAGCACCTTAGCCCGCACCGCGGCGGCGCATGTAGTCGCGGACCTTCACCCGCAGCTCCTCGCTGGACCAGCCCTCCTTCTCCGCCTGCTTCAGGAACCGCAGCTGCAGCGGCCCGTCCAGTCGCGCCACCGCGGCGTGCGCGCTCCACGACTGCGACGCCAGCCGGTTGCGGATCGGCACTCGCCGCGCCACCGAGGCGTAGCGGTTGATCATCTCCGGCGAGATCGCGCCCTCGCACATCTGCGAGAAGGTCTCGCCGAAGCCGTCCTCGCCGGCGTTCAACAGGTCGCCGATCCACCACGGCCCGGCCCGTTGGCACCACAGCGCAAACTGCAGCGGACCCTTCCACGCGTCGAGCGAGGGCTTGCCAGTGATCCGCACGCCGACCGACGTGAAATCGAATGGGCCGACAGAGATCTTGGGCGGCGGCTTGGGGGTGTCGGACATGCGGTGGGGGGCGGACAGGTCGGGTGAGCAGTAGATTTTGCGTCGGGCGGGCAGATAATGGAAGGCTGATCCGACCGAGTAGCCAAGCAAGGTGATTATGTCGCTGCCCTCCTACGACTCCCGCGGCCCGTTCCCCCACACCCGCCTGCGGCGTCTGCGGCGCCACGCCTGGTCGCGGGACCTGGTGCGGGAACACCGGCTGAGCGCCGCCGACCTGATCTGGCCCGTGTTCGTCTGCGAGGGGTCGGGCCAACGCGAACCGATCGCCTCGATGCCCGGCGTCGAGCGGCTGAGCGTGGACCTGCTGCCGGCCGCGGCGGCCCGCGCCGCCGGGCTGGGCATCCCGGCGATCGCGATCTTCCCCGCCACGCCGCCCGACAAAAAAACCGACGACGCTCGCGAGGCGTTCAACGCCGAGAACCTGATCTGCCGCGCCACCCGCGCGGTGAAACAGGAAGTGGGCGACGCGCTGGGCGTGGTGGCCGACGTGGCGCTTGACCCGTACTCCAGCCACGGGCAGGACGGCCTGGTCGAGGACGGCTACGTGGTCAACGACGAGACCCTCGACGCGCTCACCCGCCAGGCGGTGGTCCAGGCCCAGGCGGGGTGCGACGTCATCGCGCCGAGCGACATGATGGACGGGCGGGTCGGCCGCATCCGCCACGCGCTCGACGAGGCGGGCTTCGACCGCGTGCTCATCATGTCGTACGCGGCCAAGTACGCCAGCGCGTTCTACGGGCCGTTCCGCGACGCCGTGGGCAGCGCCGGCGCACTCGGGACCGGCGACAAGCGGACCTACCAGATGGACCCCGCCAATACCGACGAAGCGCTGCACGAAGTGGCCCTCGACCTGGCCGAGGGCGCCGACATGGTGATGGTCAAGCCGGGCATGCCCTACCTGGATATCGTGTCGCGGGTCAAGCAGCAGTTCCGCGCGCCGACCTACGCTTACCAGGTGAGCGGCGAGTACGCGATGCTCTCCGCCGCGATCGGCAACGGCTGGCTCGACCGGCAGAAGGCGGTGCTCGAGAGCCTGGTCGCGTTCAAGCGGGCGGGGGCCGATGGCGTGCTCACCTACTTCGCGGTCGAAGCCGCCGAGTGGCTGCGCGAACACTAACGGCCGACCGCAACCCCAGCGCCGCCGCCCCGTGTGCGTGCGGCCGCCCGGCGTGCTACAATCGGGGTTCGCTTGTCTAAATTTTTGTTACCTTTTCCGTACTCCTCGCGCCCCGATCGCCCTATGCCTCGCTGCATTCGTCTCTTCTCTGTTGCCCTGCTCTGCCTGACCGCGGCCCCCACCCTCGCGGGCGAGGCGACGGCGGTCGTGAACGTGGATCAGGACGCCGGCAGGATCAACCGCCACATCTACGGCCACTTCGCGGAGCACCTGGGACGCTGCATCTACGACGGCATCTGGGTCGGCCCCGATTCGCCCATCCCCAACACCGACGGCGCCCGCAACGACGTCGTCACGGCGCTCAAGAACCTGAGCATCCCCAACCTGCGGTGGCCCGGCGGCTGCTTCGCCGACGACTACCACTGGCGTGACGGCATCGGCCCCCAGGACAAGCGCCCCAAGCGGATCAACATGCACTGGGGCCAGGTGATCGACACCAACGAGTTCGGCACGCACGAGTTCCTCAACCTGTGTGAGCTGCTCGACACCGAGCCCTACCTGGCCGGCAACGTCGGCAGCGGCACGCCCCAGGAGATGCGTGACTGGATCGAGTACATGACCTTCGACGGCGACAGCGAGCTGGCCAACCTGCGCCGCAAGAACGGCCGCGAAGAACCGTGGAAGGTGCCCTACTTCGGCGTCGGCAACGAGAACTGGGGCTGCGGCGGCAACATGCGGCCGGAGTACTACGCCGACCTCTACCGCCGCTACTCCACCTACTGCCGCAGCTTCAGCGGCAACCGCATGACGCTGGTCGCCTGCGGCGCCAACGGGCTCGACGCCAACTGGACCCGGGTGATGACCGAGCGGATCGGCCGCCGGATGCCGGCCATCTCGCTGCACTATTACACGGTCTACCCGGCGTGGGCGAACAAGACCGTCGCGACCGGCTTCGGCGAGGAAGAGTGGGCGGCGGTCCTCAGCGAGTGCCTGCGGATGCGCACCGCCATCGGCAACGCCGAGGCGTCGCTCGACAAGATCGACCCCCGCAACCGCATCGGCCTGTTCGTCGACGAGTGGGGCGCCTGGTACCAGAACGAGCCCGGCACGCCCGGCTACGCGCTCTACCAGCAGAACTCGCTCCGCGACGCGCTGCTGGCTGGCATCACGCTGCACATCTTCCACGAGCACAACGACCGCGTCCGCATGGCCAACATCGCCCAGGTGGTCAACGTGCTGCAGGCGATGATCCTCACCGAGGGCGACAAGATGCTGCCGACGCCCAGCTACCACCTGTTCGAGATGTACCGCGTCCACCAGGACGCCACGCGGCTGCCGCTGGACGTCGAGTCGCCCGAGTACGCCTTCGGCGACCACTCGCTGCCGGCGCTCAGCGTGTCGGCGTCGAAGAACGAGGCCGGCGAGGTCAATATCTCGATCGTCAACGCCCACGCCACCGAGGAGATGGACCTGAAGATCGACCTCAAGGGCTCCGAGGCCGAGTCGGTTACGGGTCGGATCCTCACCGCCAACCAGCTCGACGCGCACAACACGTTCGACGCGCCCAACTCGGTTGAGCCGTCCGGGTTCGACAACGCGAAGCTGTCCGGCGCCACGCTCGAGGCGGCGATCCCGGCGCACTCGGTCGTGGTGCTCACCCTCAAGTAGAACCCGCCGAGCGTGTGATGTCTCGATTCCTGGTTTCGATCGCCGCGGCCGCCCTCTGCCTGCAAGCCCTCCCCGCGCCCGCGGAAGAGGTGCTGC
This sequence comes from Posidoniimonas corsicana, assembly GCF_007859765.1. Taxonomy (NCBI): domain Bacteria; kingdom Pseudomonadati; phylum Planctomycetota; class Planctomycetia; order Pirellulales; family Lacipirellulaceae; genus Posidoniimonas; species Posidoniimonas corsicana. The sequence continues at coordinate 1,789,782 of NZ_SIHJ01000001.1, read as the reverse complement.
TGCTGCCGTACTTCGACAGCAACGGCGAGAACGGCGTGTTCCTCGCCTGGAGCGCCGACGGCGTCAGCTTTTCGCCGGTCAACGAGCGCCGCCCGATCTTCAAACCGCCGCAGTGGCGGGGGCAGAACCTAACCCGCGACCCCTCCATCATCTGGCACGACGGTCGGTTCCACATGGTGTGGACATCGCACTGGACCGGGCGGTGGTTTGGGTACGCCAGCTCGCCGGACCTGAAGGACTGGTCGAAGCCGCAGCAGGTCCAGCCATTCCCCGACGGCGAAGAGCAGCCCAAGAACATCTGGGCGCCCGAGATCTTCCACGACCACATCGCTGGGGACTTCAAGATCGTCTGGTCCTCGACGCTCCCTAGCGAGCTGAGCGACGACGACCACAGCGTCGACTCGCACGGCCACGACCACCGGATGTACTACACCGCAACCAAGGACTTCCGGTCGTTCAGCCCGCCCGAGCCGATCACCGTCGACCGCGACAAGAGCGTCATTGACGCGTACGTGGCCTGGGACCAGCAGGGCGAACGCTGGGTGATGGTCTACAAGAATGAGTACCCGATCGCCGACGGCGGCAAGAACCTGGTGCTGGCGTTCTCGCCGCCGAAGATCTCGCCGCGGAGCTTCACCAGCACCACCGAGCCGATCGTCGGCCCCGGGGCGCCGATCGCTCCCGAGGCGATGGTCGAAGGACCCTCGCTGGTGCGTTGGCAGGACCGCTGGCTGCTCTACTGGGACAGCTACATCCTCCGGCATTACGCGATGGCGAGCTCCACCGACCTCGAGCAGTGGCAGGACCACACGCGAGAGCTCAAGATGCCGGTAGAGCGGCCCCGCCACGGCACCGTGTTCGCCGCTGAGCGGTCGGCGATCGGCTGGCCGTTGCCGCCTGGCGAGTAGCCCGCCGCCACGGCTAAACGCACGACGGTTTTTGCCCACCCCACGCGTTTCGCGTATGCTCAGTTAGAGCACGCCCCGCCTTCCTGGACGGTATGATCCCCCCCCCCACCCCAACGGCGCCCAAGCCTTCGCCCCGGCCCGCTAGCCGCCCCCGCAACCGCTGGGGCTGGCGATTGGCGGCTGTCGCTGCGTTGTCGACATCCGCCGCGGGTGCGGCAGCTGCCGAGCCGGACGGCCCCGTCCAGTTCAATCGGGACGTCCGGCCCATCCTGGTGTCGAACTGCCTGAGCTGCCACGGCGGTGTGAAGCAGCAGGGCGGGATCTCGTTCGTGTACGCCGACCAGGTGCTGCCGCCCGACGGCTGGGCGGTCGAGCCGGGCGACCCCGACGCCTCGCCGCTGATCGAGCGCGTCGAGATGGACGACCCAGACCTGCGGATGCCGCCCCCCGAACACGGGCCGCCGCTGACGCCCCGCGAAGTGGACGTGCTGCGTCGGTGGATCGCCGAGGGCGCGTCGTGGCAGGACCACTGGGCGTTCGAGCCGCCCGTGGAGCCCCCGCTCCCCGGAGTCAATGACCAGCAGTGGCCGCGCGAGGACCTCGACCGCTACGTGCTGGCGCGGCGGGAGCAGGAGGGGCTCGCCTCGACGCCCGACGCGCCGCCGTACCGCTGGCTGCGGAGGGCGAGCCTCGACCTGACCGGCCTCCCCCCGACGCCCGCCCAGCGGCGGCGGTTCCTGTCCGAGCTGGAGTCCGACGGCGAGGCCGCGTACCAGCAGGCCGCCGACCGGCTGCTCGCCTCCCCCCACTACGGCGAGCGTTGGGCCAGCGTCTGGCTCGACCAGGTCCGCTACGCCGACTCGATGGGGCTCGGCCTCGACTCGCCGCGGTCGGTGTGGCAGTACCGCGACTGGGTGATCCGGTCGCTCAACGCGGACCTGCCGTACGACCAGTTCACCGTCAAACAGATCGCCGGCGACCTGCTCCCCGGCCGCGACCCGGACAACCTGGTCGCCACCGCCTGCCAGCGGCTCACCCAGTCGAACGAGGAGGGCGGAACCGACGACGAGGAGTTCCGCGTCGCCGCGGTGCTGGACCGCGTGAACACCACCTGGCAAGCGTGGCAGGGCATGACCTTCGGCTGCGTCCAGTGCCACAGCCACCCGTATGAGCCGTTCCGCCACGAGGACTACTACCGGTTCACGGCGTTCTTCAACAACACCGCCGACTCCGACCTGGACGACGACGCGCCCACCTACCGCGCGCCCAACGACCCGGCCGACAACAAGCAGGCCGAGCAGCTCGACGAAGAGATCCGTTCGCTCGGCGAGCAGATCTGGGCCGCCGGCCACGAGCTGCTATCCGACGAACAGGCGTGGCGTCCGCTCACCGGCCTTACCGCCAGCGCCAACAACGCCACCAGGCTGCAGGTCGAACGCGCCGGCGACCACGACGAGTTCTTCACCGTGGGAACCATCGAACGCGGCGCCCGGTTCACCCTCGAAGCCCCGCTGCCTGCCGACCTGCAGCCGCTCACCGCCATCCGTGGCGTGGTGCTGCCCGGCGCGCCAGAAACCGCCCGCGCAGACTCCGAGTGGGGGTTCGTCTGGTCGCGTGTCGAGGCCGAGCTGGTCGTGCCATCGGACGAGGGCGAGCAGGTTTCGCCGCTGAAGATCGCCCGGATCATCGGCGACGAGCCGCACCCGCTCTTCTCGCCGCAGGCGAGCCTCGACAAACGCTCCAGGCGTGGCTTCTCCGCCCTGTCGCGCATCTACCACCCGCGGAGCGCGGCGTTGGTGCTGGAGCAGCCGGCGGAGGTTCCGCCGGGCGCCCGGCTGCGGCTGCGGATCGCGCACGACGTGCAGATGGTCGGCGCGTTCAGCCTGGTAAGTCGGCGCGGCCACCTGGCGGTGAGCGACCGGCCCGGGTTCACCGCCCTGCTCACCGCCCCCGCGCTGGCCGAGCAGCGGCGCCGGCTCGGCCAACTCACGAAGCAGCGGCGGGCGATCCCCTCCACCGCTACCCCGGTGATGCAGGAGCGGCCCGCCCACCTTGCCCGCGAGTCGCACGTGTTCGAGCGTGGTCTGTTCCTCGACAAGGGGCCGTTGGTCACCCCCGGCGTCCCCGAGTCGATGCCCGAGCTGCCCGCCGGGCGGCCGGCGGACCGGCTCGCACTTGCCCAGTGGCTGGCTTCGCCGGACAACCCACTGACGGCGCGGGTCGCCGTGAACCGCGTGTGGGCCCGTGTGTTCGGCGCCGGGCTGGTGGAGACCGAAGAGGACTTCGGCTCGTCGGGCGAGCCCCCGTCGCACCCGCAGCTCCTCGATTACCTCGCGCTCCGCTTCCAGGGCGAGCACGGCTGGCGATTCAAGCCGCTGCTCCGCGAGCTGATCCTCTCCAGCACGTACCGGCAGAGCGAGGTCGCCACGCCGGCCGCCAAGGCGGCCGACCCCGCCAACCGCCTGCTGAGCCGGGGGCCCCGCGTCAGGCTCCCCTCCGAGGCGGTCCGCGACCAGGCGCTCGCGCTGGCCGGGCTGCTGTCCGACCAGATGTACGGCCCGCCCGTCCGCCCGCCGCTGCCCGAGGGCGTGTGGCGGCCGTTCGCCGCCGGCGACAAGTGGCCCGCCCCCGAGCCGGGCAGTCCGCAGCGGTACCGCCGGTCGATCTACACGTACACCAAGCGGAGCATCCCGTTCCCGACCTTCGCCACCTTCGACCAGCCGTCCCGCGAGTTCTGCGCGCCGCGTCGGCTGCGGTCCAACACGCCGCTGCAGGCGCTCGAGGTGCTCAACAGCGAGGCGTTCCACGAGTGCTCCGTGGCGCTCGCGGAACGCATGGCCGGCCGCGGCGAGGACCCGCGCGAGCAGGTGCGGTGGGGCTTCGAGCTGGTCACCTGCCGCCCGCCCACCGACAGCGAGTCGGACGTGCTGGTCGAGCTCTTCGAGCACCCGGACGGCGGCGGACAGGCGGTCGCGGCGGCCCTATTAAACCTGGATGAGGTCCTGATGAAGTAGCCGCGACAGGCTGCCCGCCGCCCATGAACAACCACACACTCAAGACCGAGGTCGCCCGCCGCGGGGTGGAGCTCGCCACCCGACGGACCTTCCTGCACGGCTGCGCCACCGGCGTGGGCGCGATGTGGATGGCGTCGCAGCAGGCGGCCGCGTCCGCGAGCGCGGCGCCTTCCGGAGCGCCGCTGCCGCACCACCCGGCGAAGGTCAAGCGGGTCATCTTCCTGCACATGATCGGCGCCCCCAGCCAGCTCGAGCTGTTCGACTTCAAGCCCGAGCTGCAGGCCTACGACGGCCAGGACTGCCCGGCCGAGTTCCTCGAGGGGAAGCGGTTCGCGTTCATCCAGGGCGTGCCGAAGATGCTGGGGCCGCAGTACCCGTTCGCCCAGCACGGCGACAGCGGCGCCTGGGTAAGCAACCGGCTGCCGATGTTCGCCAAGCACGTGGACGACGTCTGCTTCATTAAGTCGATGCAGACCGACCAGTTCAACCACGGCCCCGCCCAGCTGATGGTCCACACCGGCCAGCCGCGGATGGGCTACCCGTCGATCGGCTCGTGGGTGACGTGGGGCCTCGGCTCCGAGAACGAGGACCTGCCCGGCTTCATCGTGCTGCTCTCCGGCGGCCGTCAGCCACGCGTCGGCAAGGCACTGTGGAGCGGCGGCTTCCTGCCCTCGGTCTACCAGGGCGTGCAGTGCCGCTCCAAGGGCGACCCGGTGCTCAACATCGCCAACCCGCCGGGCGAGTCGCGGCGGGAGCGGCGGGTGCTGCTCGACGCGCTCCGCCGGCTGAACCAGGAGTCGCACCAGGCCTTCGGCAGCGACGAAACCCTCGCCCGCATCGCCCAGTACGAGCTGGCCTTCCGCATGCAGTCCGCCGCCCCCGAAGCGATGGACATCACGCGCGAGCCGCAGCACGTCCGCGAGGAGTACGGCGCCGAGCCGGGGGCCGAGTCGTTCGCGAACAACTGCCTGCTGGCCCGCCGCCTGGCGGAGCGGGGCGTGCGGTTCATCCAGCTGTACGACTGGGGCTGGGACACGCACGGCTCGAGCAAGTCGGAGGCCCTGAACGTCGGGTTCCGCACCAAGTGCCAGGAGATCGACCGGCCGATCTCAGCGCTGCTCACCGACCTGAAGCAGCGGGGCATGATGGAGGACACGCTGGTGGTGTGGAGCGGCGAGTTCGGCCGCACCTCGATGCGCGAGAACCGCGGCGGCGCCGAGATGAAGTTCGTCGGCCGCGACCACAACCCCAACGCGTTCACGCTCTGGATGGCGGGCGCGGGCGTCCGCGCGGGCCACACCCACGGGGAGACCGACCCCATGGGCTACTCGGTCGTCGGCGAGCCGGTCCACCTGCGGGACTTCCACGCCACCCTGCTGCACCTGCTGGGGCTGGACCACCGCCGGCTGGCAGTCCCGTTCCAGGGGCTCAACCAGAAGCTGACCGGCGTCAAGCAGGCGCGGCTCGTCACCGAGGTCCTCACCGACCGACCGGCGGCGCACGTCTAGTCACCTCCTTCCCCAGGCAGACCCCGTCCATGGCGTTCCGTACCCAAGTCTTGACGCTAGTAACCGCCGCGATGATCGCCGGCCCCGCCGTCGGAGCAGAGCCCGTAAAGCTGTTCGACGGCCGCTCCCTCGAGGGCTGGGTCGATGAGGCCGGCAAGCCGGTCAGCAGCGGCTGGCGGGTGGTCGACGGCGAGCTGTACTGCCCCGGCCACGTCGGCTCGGTCTACACGGCCGACGAGTACGGCGACTTCGAGCTGTCGTTCCGCTGGAAGATCGCCGAGCGCGGCAACAGCGGGGTAAAGTACCGCGTCCGCCACTACAAGCGGGCGTTGTGGGGGCGGCCCGGGTGGCTGGGGCTGGAGTACCAGCTGGCCGACGCGCCGGGCCCCACGAAGCACTCCACCGGCGCCCTCTACGAGCTGTTCGCCCCCGCCAAGTACGAGAACCTCCACCGGCCGGGCGAGTACAACCAGTCGCGGATCGTCGTCCGCGGCGACCACTTCGAGCACTGGCTCAACGGCCAGAAGCTGGTGGAGGTTGACCAGGACTCCGCCGCCTGGAAGAAGCAGCTCCGGGCGAGCAAGTTCGCGCCGGTCGACGGCGTGTTCGAGAACCGTCGCGGCCGCATCATGCTGCAGGACCACGGCGCCAAGGTCTGGTTCGCGGAGGTTGTGCTCCGCCCGCTCGATGAGAGTCCGGTCGCGTCCGAGGCCCACCTGCCGGCGTCGCGCGGCTCACAAGATCGGCCCGCCCGCCGCTAGCGGCGGTCAGTTGTTGCTGACGGGCGCCGCGCTGTCGGACGGCAGTTGCGCCAGTTGGCCATCGCCGCTCGCCAGCACCCGCACCGGCCCGAGCAGGCCGGAGGGCACCAGCGGCGACTCGGCGGTGAAGCGGCGGATATTGGTCTTGGTGTACCGGCGCGGCGCATCCGGCTGGGCGTCGCCGATCAGGCGGTTGGGCCAGAGGTTGACGACCTCCACCTCAAGCTCGTTCTTGCCCTGCCGCAGGGCGTTACCGGCCCGCAGGCGGAACGGCCGCGTCCACGCCACGCCCAGGTCCTGGCCGTTCAGCGTGACGCGTGCGGAGGCCTCGACGCGGCCCAGGTCGATCCAGTAGTCGTCGCCGGTCGGCCCGTCGGGCAGGTCGAACGTCTGCCGGTAGACCGCCGCCCCGGAGTAGTAGCGGATCGCCGGGTCCGACGACTCCGACCAGTCGGTAAGCTTCTCGAACTCATGACTCGCCGGTCCGCCCCACGCGGGGTCGAACGAGACCAGCCACGGGCCGGTGAGCGTGGCGACCGTGCGGGCGGGTGTCGCCTCGACCGGTGGGGTCGGGCCGCCGCCGGCGTGCGGGAACACCACGAACGCCGAACCGTGCGGCGCCAGATCGAGCGTCAGTCGGGTCCGGTCGCCTTGCCGCTCAACGCCGGTTGCAGCGTGAATCTCGCCGGTGACCGGGTCCCACACCTCGGGCGCGTCCGCCTGCGACCGGAACGTGCAGGCCGCGGTGGCCGGGCGGTTCCGGCGGTTGGCGACAAAGTACACATCCGCGACCGCGGTGCGTCGGTGGATGAAGTCAAACGCGCCCGGCCGCCCGCGGGACTCGACCGAAAAGTCGCCCGCCAGGCCGAGCCCGGCCAGCGCGTCCACGGCGGCGACGTCCTTGATGAGACCTTCGCCCCACAGCTTGTCGGCCAGCTCAGTGAACTCCTCGGCGTGACCCAGGCCGTAGGGAATCTCCGGCTTCGGGCCGACTACCGTCGCACCCTCACCGACCAACCGGGCGATGCTCTGGAGCGTCGCCAGGCCGTAGTGGCCGCTCGGCGGGAGCACCAGCACCGCGTAGCTGGCGCCGCCGTCAAGCAGGATCCGGCCGTCCTCAACGCGGGCGTGCTGGTTGACGATCTGCGCGTTGGCGACATCGTAGTCGTACTCCGGCAGGACGCCGGCCGGGTCCTCACGCTTCAGCCGCACGAAGCTCGGGATGTTCTCGCCGTAGAAGTACAGCACATCGGCGGCCGGCTGGCCCTGCTGCAGCATGAACTGGCAGCGGTTGAGGTAGCCCAGAAAGCCGTCGGCCTGGCGCCACCAGGTGACGTTCGGATTCAGGTGCGTGCCGGCGAAGTACGCGATGCCCGGCACGCCCTCTTCCTGCGGTGAGCAGGGGAAGGTGTGCCACATGACCATGTTGAGCCCCTCGCACGCCACGCGGTCGAAGTCGGGCTTGAGGTCCTCGGGCGTCTTCTCCCAGTGGGGGCCGATCGTGGTGAACGCCTCGGCCATCACGAACCGCCGGCCGTACACGTGGGCCGCGGAGGCGGGCTGCTTGACGAATAGTCGCTCAAAGTCGCGGACGCGGTGCGTGCGGGAGCTGGCCCAGTACTCGCCCATCGGGATGTCGCTCAGGCCCAGGTTCTGGAGCGCGTCGACCGGCGCCGCGTGCGGCCCGCCAGACTCCGGGTGGATCCCGACGCCGCGCTGGTGGGCGTAGTGCGCGAACGCCTGGTACTTCCCGTCGGCGATCAGGTCGGCGATAGTGCGGCGGAAGTCGTTCAGGAACCGGTTGGACTCCTCACGGCTGCCGACCGCGTAGCCCGCGATGGCGGGCAGGAAGTGGTAGATGTCGTAGCCGCGCCGCGCCGAAAACTCAAACGGCATGGCGGGGGTCCAGTTCACCGGGCCGAGCTCCCAGCTGTCGGTGTGCAGGAACCGCAGCGACCGGCCGACCAGCGGTCCGGCCGCTTCAAGGATGGGCGTAAGGACGTCGTCGCAGTACTTGTGGAACGCGGCCGGGTCGAGGTAGTCGATCGCCGGCCCCTTCCAGTTGTCGCTGGAGGTCGAAACATGCGCGCCCGACGGCGTGTAGCCGAACCGCAGCACCCGCCATCTGCCTGGGGGCGCGTCCCACGAGAGCATGTCATCGCTGACGCGCGAGGTTAGGTCGACCACCGAGTCCGGGTCGATGCAGACCTCGGCAGGTTTGCCCTCGCCTACCTCAACCAGGTGCGACGCGTCGACCGCCGTGAAGTGGCCGGGGTAACGGTGGTAAGCCTTCTGCTCGAAGTTGTCGACCCGCGCGACGCTATCCGGATCATCTGGCTGCGGGAACGCGAGCACCATGATATCGCGGTAGAACCCGTTGCGTGCCTCGGGCCGAGGTACTTCTACGTGAACGCCCTTGCCGCCCTCGACGGTCAGCTCCGACCAGACCACCTTCTTGGCCGACTGCTCGGGCGTGACAGACGGACCGCCCAGGTTCCAGCCGCTCTGGATGTTGAAGCCGAGTTCCAGGCCCAGCCTGTCCGCCTCGGAGAGCGCGTGCACGAACAGCTCGACCCACTCCGCCGAGGCGAAGTCCGGCCCGTGCTGCGGCTTGATGTTCTGCCCGCTGCTGGCGTGGGCCGCGTCGACGATGTTGGCGCCGCCGATGCCCTTGTCCCGCATCGCCTCGAGGTCGCGGGTGATCGCCTCCTTGGTCACGTTGCCGTTGAGCCACCACCACCAGCACCGGGTGCGGGAGATCATCGGCGGGTCGGCCCAGCCCTGCTCAAGCGGCATGACCGGCTGCAGGGACGCCTGCAGCTCAGGCCGGACCGGGCCGTCGATCGGCTCGGAGAGCACTTCGTTCGGGACTACCAACGCCAGCAGAGCCGCAACCAGCAAACCCAGGCGACAAGAGCAGAGAAGAGTTCTTGATGTCATGCCACTATCTTAACGTACGCGGCCGGCGGAGCCACAAGCCAGGAGGACGCCCGCCAGCAGCAGAGCGGCGGGTTCGGGAACGGCCGCCGCAGAGGCTGGCTGCGACGAGAGCGTGTCCCCGAAGGAAGCACGCCAAATCGCGTAGTCCGCCCCGTCGATTCGCGAGTCCAGATTGGCGTCGGCGGCCAGGCCGGCCCCAACTGCGCCGAGCGTGTCGCGCCAAACCGTGTAGTCGGCGGCGTCGACGACGCCGTCCGCGTTGAAGTCGCCCGGCAGTCCGACCGCGACTTCAAGCATGCCGAGCGTCAGCAGTTCGGCAGCGTCCCAGACCAATCCGGCGGATAGCTGCGGCAGCGTCAATTCGTCGAAGAAGCCCGACGCGGCGGCAAAGTCGAACAGGTCAAACCGGTCGCCGGCTTGCAACGCAAAAGCGCCGTCGGCCAGCGTGACCTCAAGCTCCCCGCCGGCGCGGAGCGTCTGGCCGATGACGATCGTGTCGTGCGCGTCGGGTGTGGCGATGTCCATCGACAGCAGCGCGCCCTGCTGCAGGTCCAGGTCGCCCTGGACGACCAGTTCGGTCACCCCGGCGACCTCCGCCTGTTGCTCGGCTGTCAACCGGAAGTTATCGAAGCTTACGCTGCCGGCCGTGCTGTTGTCGAACGACAGCCCTACGTAGTTGATCGCGTCGATCGACATCCCGACCTGCTCGGTGCGCTTCAGCACGTCGTCCACGTACCATTGGGCCGAGAAGCCGCCGCCGTCGCCCGTGGTGTCGATCACGATTTTCAGCTCCGAGGCGTCGCCGAAGTCGACGCCGCTGGCGTCCAGCTGCTGAGGGCCGCCAGTGTTAGTCCCGATGAAGGACTCCAGCGCCGATCCATCTTGGGTGTCGCGGTACAGCATCCACGCGATGCCGCGGTTGTTGGAGTGGCGGTCCTCGTGCGAGCTCTGTCCCGGGCTGGCGATCGGGTCCTGGCCGAAGCCCAGCGCGATCCAGCGGTCGGTCTGGTTGGTGACGTCCATCGTCAGCGTGTAGGTGCGGTCCGCCTGCGGGTGGAACTCAAGGAGGGCGCCGCCCTCCTGGCTGCCGTCAATCGTGCCGTCGTCGCGGAAAGCGCTGCTGGCCGACCACAGCACGGCCCCGGTCTGCAGGTCGCCCGACTCGACAAGCTGGCCGTTGAGCGGGCCGCCGGCGCCGGAGAACGTGTCGCTGTACAGGGTGGACAGCGCCAAGCCCCCGATGACCGTCACCCCCTCGCCGACGGAGATCACCCCGCCCTGCCCCGCGGAGAGCGTGCCGTCGAAGGCGCCGCTGGCCGTGACTTGGCCTCCGGCGGCCGCGTGCACGGCGCCGCGTACGGTCGCGGTGGGTTCAACAACAAGCTGCTGCCCTGCCGCGAGCGTGAAGGTCGCATCGAGCTGCGAGACGTCAAGCTCGGCCGTCGGCGCCACCGAGATGCGGGGCGTGCCCGCGAGCGTCGCTCCACCCTGCAGGGCGAGCACGCCACGCTCGATGGCGGTTTCGCCCGAATAGGTGTTTGCGGCGCCGGCCAGCGTGACGCGGCCGCCCCCCAGCACCCGCAGGTCGCCGGCGCCGCCGATCCCGCCGCCGGTCAGCGTGTAGTTGCTCACCGCGTTGCGGAAGGTCGTCGAAACAGGCGCTATCTGAGACGCCACTTCCACGTTGAAAGCGGCGGCGCCGTCGTCGAAGGTGACGCGTGTTGGCGCCAGGTTGCTGTAGGCCGCGTCGGGGAGGTCGTCGCCCTGGCTGTCCCACTCGACCGCAATCCCCTCGCCCGACCACCCGCCGGAGTTCGCACCGGACCACACCAGGTTGCTGGCCAGCTTGCCAAACTCGAGCACGCGCAGCGGCGTGCCGACCGACGACGACTGGTTCGCGCCGTTCTCCTGGACGAAAACCGACACCACGCCGCTGTCAGCTAGGCGGGCGTGGTCTAGCACCGGCTCACCAACGAAGTCGCGGGCGTCGGTGCGGACAATCTCCCAGTCGGTCCAACGCGACGCCTTGCTGGCGGTGGCGATGATCAGGTCGCCGTTGGTGTAGTAGTCGGCCGCGACGCCGGCGCCGTCGCCAGGGCCGGGCGACAGGTACGTGACGTACAGGTTGCCGTCGGCGTCGTAGCCCATGTCGGGGCGCGAGCCGACGGCGCGCTGGGTCGGCAGCTCGGTGCGGACCCACGCGGCGCCGGGATCGGCGGGCGTGTTGCTCGGGTCGCGGAAGTAGTGGTAGTAGGCGGCCGGGCCGGTGGTGAAGCCGGTCAAGGGGGCCGCGTCGTCGGTCTTGTGCCACATCACGGTGTGCACCCGGCCGTCCGGGTCGACGATCTGGGTCTGCTGGTTCATCAGCGTGTTGCCCCGGTCGAGTGGCACGACCGTGGCGCCGGGCGAGTTGAGCGTGATCGGCGAGCCGGGCGTTCCGATCACGGCACCGTCGTTGTTCCGCCAGGTTGCGCCGTTGTCGTCGCTGTAGGCGTAGGCGATGTCGTGGTTGGAGCTGCCGGTGGCCGACTCGCGCCAGGTCCACGTGGTGTGCATGCGTCCGGTGGAGTCGATGTCCAGTCCGTTGAGGTACGCGTTGCGGTTGTTCGAGCCGGAGCCGTACGGGTCGTTGTAGAAGATGGGGTCGGTCCCGTCCACGAACCGCTGCGGCGCCGCCCACGTGGAGGTCGACGAGTCGAGCGTGGTGATGTTGACGTTGCCGTTCCCGCTGGACCCGGTGCGGTACGTCATCGCGAGGGCGCCGGTGCTGGGGTCACGGATAAAGCGCGGGTAGGTGACGTCGCCGAGCGTGGGCCCGCCCACGTTCAGCGAGTCGCGTTCGGCGTTTAGCAGCGACGCGTCCCAGCTCGCCGCCGTGGCGGCGCCCGGCACGCTGGTCATGTAGCGGAGGTCGTCGTTGTGGTGGTCGTAGGCCAGGTGGAGGCTGCCGTCGCCGGCGATGCCCAGTGAGATGACATTGTGCGCGTCCCAGGAGGGCGAGTCGCCGTTGTCGAGGTTGACGCCGGTGTCCATCACCTCCCAGGTTGCGCCGGTCAGGCTCCGTCGGCCGAGCAGGAGGTCCTCGTTGCGGCCGCGGTGGTACCACACGGCGTACTGGTAGCCGCCGTAGGTGAGGAGCGCCTCGTTCTGGTGCGCCGAGCCATTGATCGCCGGCCCGTAGAGGGCGCCGCGGGGCATCAGCAGCGCCGAAGCATCGAGCACCGAGTCGGTCAGCAGCGGCAGCTCCGGCGACGCCGCCGGGGCTTGACCGCCAAGAACGCTCAGGAAGGCCGTAAGGGCGGCGAGTCTCAGGTGTCGTGTCAGGAACTGCATTGCGTACTGCCAGCCAATTGGTGCTTCTTCTCTGTCCCGCCGCGGGTTCCGGGCCGCTGGCTAGAACTTCTCGTCAAACGGGCCGCTGTGATTGCTGCCCTGCCAGGTTAGCTCGATCGCCAGGTCGTCGGTCGCGCCGTCGATGGTGACCTCCAGGCCCGACTGCTGTTCGTTGGAGTACTTGCGTGGCGCGTGCCAGCGGAGCTGGCGTTCGCCAACCTGCTCGACCGCCATTACCGCCACGGGGAACGTGCCCACAGGCGCGCCGTCCCCCTTCTTGTAGCAGGTCAGCTCGAATCGGCCCTGACCGTCGAGCGGGCCGATCGACTGCCGCTGGCCCGGCGGCGACACCATCACCTGCCCGGTCGTAAGGGGCTGTCCGTCGATGGTGACCGTGCCCGAAACGGGGACGAGCCCGTGGGACTCGCCGCAGCCGAGTGCGGCCGCCAGCAGCAGCGTCGCGACCGCCGCAAGGTTTATTCTCGTGGTTTGCATCTAGTTGAGTCCTAGTCGTCCGCGCGTGACGCCGGGTTGCATGTGGTCGTTGGCTCGCCGCGTTGCTAGCGGCCCCCGCCGCTGCTGCCGGGGTCGGTAAGCGCGACGTCCGCCTCGGGCATGCGGGTCGACATCCTGCGGTAGGTCTCGCGATCGATCGAGTCGATGACAAACGACACGCTGCCGTCGCCCATGGCGAAATTGGCGCCGCCGGGGTGCATGCTGTTGAAACCGGCGTGGCTCTCCTGCGTCGGCACCTTCAGCTGCACGAACTCGGGCAGCGTGTTGAGCGCGTAGAACGTGCTCCGCATCGACGAGGTGCCCCGGTTGCCGTTCGACCAGATGTTGCTGTGCTCCCGCAGGTGCCCCTGGATGGTCTCGCCAAAGAACAGGGTCTTGCTAGTGCCGTCGATAATCTCACGCAGCTTGGTCTGCTTCGCGTAGAAGAAGACGCCCGTGTTGTTGTACTTCATGTTGAACACGCGGCCGCGGGCGTCGCTCCGCACGGCCTTGTAGAACTCCTCGCCGACCGCCGGGGGGCCAACGTCGCCACTTACGGCGGCGTAGCTGCCCGTGGCGCACTGGATGCCGGCCGGCACGTTGTGCTGGTACTCGGCGAAGGGCTGGCGGTCGCCGTCGCTGGGGCAGACGTAGCCGTCTACCTGGGTGGCGAGCGCCCGCTGCAGCTGGGGGTCGTTCCAGTTCCAGGCGCCGGGGAACCAGATGTCGGTGTTGTCCAGGTCGAACAGGTCGTAGAGCGGCTGGTTCTCGACGAACGGCAGCAGCTCGACAAACACGCTCGCCCCCTCGCGCTGGTTGGGGTCGGCGCCGGTGAGCGGGCAGTCGGGGTCGTTGTCGCAGCCGACCCGAGCCGCCGGCAGCCTGCCAAACGTGCTCTCGTAGTTCAGCGAGGCGAGCGAGATCTGCTTCAGGTGGTTGACACACTGCATCCGGCGGGCCGCCTCGCGGGCCGACTGCACGGCCGGAAGCAGGAGCGCGATGAGCACTCCGATGATGGCGATCACCACCAGCAGCTCGACCAGGGTGAAGCCGCTTTCGCGACGCGGGCGCCTAGCACGGTCCATTGCGTTTGCCTTTCGCAGAGATCGTTTACATGTCTTCCGCCGCGCCGGCCGCCCCGCCACAACGGCGGGGCGGCGGCAATCGGCGTTGCTCTGGGTCGCGTCTACTTGCGGCGACGCCCTGCGGCGGCCGCGCAGCCCAGCAGCAGCAGCGTCGCGGCGGCGGGCTCGGGGACCACGCTCAGGGTACCGACCGCGCCGAGCACGCCTGCGGCGCGCACGTCGGCGTAGAAGCCGACGACGCTGGCGTCGTTGGGCGTCGCGGGGGTGCGGGTGGTGAGGATGTTCCGCACGCCGGCCTCGTAGTAGCCGGCCTCAAACGTGTTGACGTCCGTGCGGGCGATGAAGAGCGAGTCGTACGCGGGCGAGCTGCCGCCGGTCAGACCGTACTCCGACGTTCCATCGAAGCCACGGGAGAACACCTGGCCGTTGCCGCGGGCGTAGACCGCGACGTAGTCCTCACGCGTTCCGGCGACGGGCGTTGTCCCGCCGACGTACAGGCCGAGGTCCTGGTTGCCGGCGACGCTCAGTTCGGCTTGCAGCTCCTCGCCGACTCCCAGGCTCAGGCCGCTCCTGATAAACGCGTACTGCTCGATCCCGTCGTAGTCGGTTGTATTGAGTTCAAGGGTTTCACTGTTGATCTGCCAGGCAGCCGTGTTTGCCGCGCCGCCATTGGCGTCGAGGATAGCGGTGCTGGTGTAGGCGGAGAGGTCTCCGCTGAAGTCGTCAATCACGGCGGCCGAAGCAGTGGTCGCGGCGAACAGCAGAATCACAGGGGTCCATCTCGAAGCAGTCATTGGAACAGTCTCCAGGAGAAACATGGTCGCCCGCCGCTCCACGCGGAGCGGCGGGACCGAGGAAAAGAAGCAAACTAGGCGGGCCGGCGGCGACGCCGCCCCAGGCCCAACAACAGCATGGACGCCATTACCGCGGTGGCCGGCTCCGGCGCAGCCGCGGCGCCGCCCACGGCGGCGTTAGCAGCGCCGTAGTTAGACCTCCACAGGTTGTAGTCCGCCTGAACTACCAGCCCGCTGGGGTCGCCGGTGCCGTTGCCCATCAGGGCGGCGGCGTCCTGGCCCAGGTTGTCACGCCAGACCGTGTAGTCGGCCGCGTCCACCACCCCATCGCCATTGAAATCGCCGTCCAGTCCGACGGAGTACGTCAGCACCAGGTCCGTCAGGTTCTGGATCGAGGCGCTAAAGTTCGTTGGCAGGTTGAAGGTGATGTCGCCGAGATCGGACAGGATCTCCGCGGCGGTGAGGATCGTGAACTGCTGACCATCGCCCGGGACAAAGCCGCCGACCAGGTCAACATCCACGAGCCCCTCGAGCACCGCGTTGCCGGTAACGGCGAGTGACGCGAAGCCGGTTTCGGACAGGTCGACCTGCAGCGTGCCCGCGCCGGCCAGCGTGAAGTCGCCGTCGACGTCGATCACGTCGGCGCCCGCACCAGTGACGATCCGCAGGTTGTCGGCGCCGGCAAACCCGTCGCCGTCGGCGCGGAGGTCGCCGTAGAACCCGATATTGCTGAAGATGTCAGTCGTCGCGGGGGTGGCGGTGTAGGAGACGAAACGCGATCCCCCCTCGTACCAACCCAGCTCGACGTCGTCATTGGCGAGACGCGCGATAAACAGCCTCTCGGCGTTGACCTCAAACTCTTGCTCGAGCGGAATCTCCGCATTGCCATTGAACCCGCGGCCGTTGAGCTGCGCGAGCGTACGCCAAGCGATGAACAGATAGTCGCCTGCGCTGCGGTTGTCGCCCGAGCCGCCGTTCCCTAGGTCGGCGTGGTTCTGACCGATGGCGAGGCCGAAGTCGCGGTTGATCAGGGTCGACGGGGCGTCGATGTGCAGCTCCTCGCCCTGGGCGAGCGTGACATCGTTACGCAGGAGCAGCACCTGCTCGGCGCCGTCGGCGCCGGTGGAGGTGACGTCGATCGTGCCCGCCGCGTCCGAGAACGACACGTTCGTCACGGTCCCCTGGTCGAGCACCTTCGAGAACGCGTACTCGCTCAGGCCGGGCGTGTTGAAGTCGTCGACCAGCGTGACCATGGTATTGTTGGTCAGCGCCAGCGTGCCGTTGACCACTACGCTGCCGACCGACGCGTCGGCGGTCACGGAAAGGGTGGCGCCGCTGGCCACGGTGGTCTGGCCGCGGTAGTTGTTGCCGCTGTTGCCCAGGGTCACCGTTCCGGCGTTCACGTTCACCGGGCCGTAGCCGGTGATGCCGCCGGTCCCCGTGAACTCGTACGCCGCGGCGGAATTGAAGGTGACGCTGCCCGGCGAGACGACCGAGTTCACCACAACCTCTTTCGCGCCGCCGGCGCCAAACGTCACCGCGTCGAGGTCACGGAAGGCCGTGGCGCCGCCGGTCCAGTTGCTGCTGCTCCCGACGTCCCACTCGTCCGATGCGCCGACCCCATTCCAGGTGAGCGACGCCCGCGTGCCCGAGACATTTAGGTTGACCTGGCTCGCGGTCGAGCTGACCGAGAGCAGCTGCCGCGGGTTCAGCACGTTGCCCACGTTGTCCACAACCTGGGTCTGGAGCGATCCCACCGAGGGCGCCGACCCGCTGTTGTGCGTAACAAGGCGGTACGCGCCGGTGGCTAGCGAGCCGTCGACAGGGGTGACGCTGACGGTGGCGTTCACGCCACTCGCGCCCGTGATCGCACCGGAGACGGCAATCAGATCGTTTTCAGATCCGCCGACGGTTGTGGCGTCGCCCAGCTCGTAGTTCCACTGGCCATCGGCGCCGAAGTTCGACATGCCGAGGTTTCCGGTGATGTTCAGCGTGCCGCGTCCGTTGTCGCCAGGGGTGAGTGAGTTGTCGCCGAAGACCGTAAGGGTTGTGGCCTGCACCTCACCGCCGCCGCCCAGTTCCTGCCCCTCCTGCAGGCTGTAGTCGCCGAAGCTCGTGACATTGAACCGGGCGCCCGCGCTGACCTGGATGCTGCTGCTCCACAGTTCGCCCGTGTCGCCGCCTCCCTGGGTCACTACCAGGGCGCCCTCTTCAACAACGGTAGTCCCTTGGTGGAAGTCGTAGTTGAAGTCGGTCCCGGTCGAGATGGTGAGCGTCCCCGCGCCGCGTTTGATCACATTCACGTTATTCACCGCGTTGGTGTCGGGCGTGCCGTTCAGGTCCGCGTCGATGGGCACGCCGTCGGCGTCGGTGGCGAAGTCGGTGATGCGGCCGGTAATCGTCGTGTTGCCGGCGCCGCCGAACACAAAGTTCCGCACGCCCGTATCGGGCGCCGAGATCGTGCCGCCAAGCGTGAGCGTTCCAGAGGTCGACTCGAAGTTGTACTGCGTGCCGCCGACCTCGCCCTTGATCGCGCCGGCCCAGGAGTTGGACCCCGCGCTGCTGAGGTGGGACGCCTCGATCCCTGCGCCCTCGCGGGCGCCGGCGACAAGCACCTCATTGCCGACGTTGACCCCGCCCGACAGCGCGATGCGGCTGGTCGAGGCATTGCCCGCGAGGGTTGTGCCGCTGGCTGCGGTCCCGTCCGCGGCGCCCAACGCGCCGCTCGCGCCCAACGCCAGCACGCCGCCGTTGACCTGGGTCTGCCCGCCGTGCGACTTGGCGTTGTTGAAGGTGATGGTCTCGGTGGTGAGCGTGTTGCTCAGCACCACGGCGCCCGCGCCGCTGATGGGATTGGCGAACACGCCGCTGAAGCCGCCGCCCTCACCGTCGCCGCTGAACCCAAACGACGCGCCGGCCGCGACGCTAACCGCGCCGTCAACCGCCCCGTTGGTCGCCACGCGCAGTGCGCCGCCATTGACGGCCGTGGCGCCGGTGTACGTGTTGTTGGCCGCCAGCAGCAGCGAGCCGGCGCCCGTCTTTGTTAGCCCAGACGATCCCTGGATCACCGCGGCGATGGTGTGTTCGCCACCGGTCACGTCCACAATGGCGCCGCCATTTAGCGTCAGCGCCGCTGGGCCGGCCAGCGTGTAGCCCGCCGCGGCGTTAGTGAAGCGGACTTCCTGCAGCGTCACCGCCGAGTCGAGCGTCACGACGCCCGGTGCGTTGGCCGCGGTGAGGGCGCTGCTGAAGGTCGCCGAGGACGTGGGCACGACGCCCTCCGACCAGTTACCCGACGCGTTGAAGCTGCCGCCACCGTCGACGTCCCACACGTTGGCGGGGGCGCCGATGATGGTCTCGGTCAGCAGGAAGTTGTCAAACGTATGCCCCGGGTTCACCGTGTTGTTGAACGTGAGGCCGACCGAACCGATTGACGAGATCGCGTTTCCGATCGCCACCGGGCCGCCGGTCCGCGACACGCCGTTGATCAGCAGATCCGCGGTGTAGCTGGCCCCGTCCGAGGCGGTGGTGAGCAGAATCTCCAGGTTGTAAACCGTGCCCGCAACGATGTCCAAGGAGCCGTCGGACAGCGTGCCGCCCCCGGTTCCTGGACCGCCAAAGAACTCGACGTCGCCGGCGTTGACGCCGCCGTCGATGTCGCGGATCAGCGCCCACGCCTGGCCTCCAGGGCCATCGGTGAAGCGGTCGTCGTTGCCGCCGTCGGCGCCGGGCGCGCCGATGAAGTCGGCCGCCGATCCTGAGGCGAAACCGACGCCGCCCCAGTCGCCCGAGACGGCCCCGGCCGCGATGTCGACGCTCAGGCTGTACTCCGCGTTGGCCTGCAGCGTGAGGTCCAACAGCGCCGACCCGGAGAGCGTGCCGTTGGTCGTGCCGTTGTCTAGAAACGGACTGTTGGCCAACCAGGCAGAGGACAACCCATTCGCCACGTCCGGCGCGACGCCGTTGAGCAGCCCGCCCGAGCCGCTGAAGTCATCGGAGTAAAGAGTCGTCTGGGCGTCGGCCTGCTGGGCCACGCAAGTGCCGATCGTGATGGTCGCCGCGAGCGCGAGGAGTCGGCCTATCCGCTGGAGTTGATTCCGTCCGCCGTTCATGGGTGCCTCAGTAAGTGAGAATGCCTACTTGATTTAGTGACGAGTCGCCGACAGCGGTGGTTGGCGTACTGCCAATCCCGCACCGCGGCGTCCGCGCGAACCGGGCCCGCGCGGGCGCAAGGCCGGGCGTCTGCTCCCAGGGCCCGACCGCGACCTCCGACGTCCGCCTGTTCCGTTCGTGCCGATCGCGGGACGCCATTCGCGTCGGCACGGCCACCGTTTAGATGGCTTCTTTCACGCCGCCCTGGTTCCGGCCAAAGGCGTACCACTCCACACGGAGGGCCATCGGGTTTACCGGGCTGCTCCGCATCGACGGTGGCTCCTGGAACGAGCCGTTCCAGACATCGATCTCGACAACGTTGGCGCCCGCCACAAGCCCGTCCGTAACGTTCACGAACCGAAACTCCGACTGGCGGAACGCCTGCCCCGAAACGTTGTCGATCCAAGAGTCGACCCGCACCGGCGCGCCGTTGACGCGCACCTCCTGGATGCCGTTGTCGGCCAGGAAACGCCCGAACAACTGCACGGTGCTGACGTCG